>CAZGDK010000005.1:32922-54004 GCA_964525155.1 uncultured Smithella sp.
CTCATCCGTTCCGGACGGAAAAGATGATCGGGATGATACAAGTCCAGGTTTGGCATTTTGATCAAACCGACATTGTCATCCAGATGCGGATAGGGCGGCCCGGAAATAACGTCCACCTTGTGGCCTTCATCGGCCAGCGCTTTGCTTAAATGTTTGATGTAAACACCCTGCCCGCCGCAGGTGGGGTTGCCCCGATACGTCAGCAAACAGATTCTCAGAGGCCTGGAGTCGGAACTTCTTTTCACGCCATAACCCTCTTCACAAGCGCCTGAGAATTTTCAAACATAATGGCGATTTCTTTTTCGGTAAGCCCCGCCCCCCGCGCGATGTTCGTCGCCATGATAATTCCGACGAAATCGCCCGGCGCGTGAGCATCATTATCGAGAACCAGTTTTGCGTTATGTTTCCGGGCCATCTGCGCCACATGCCCGTTGGACAACGCATGTCCCCGGCGCGTGGTAATTTCCAGACAAATACCCTTCTGAGCGGCTAATGCCGTTTCTTCATCCGTGATCAGACCGGGATGCGCCAGAATGTCCACGCCCGCTTCTATAGCCGCCCGATTCGTGCCGGGAGGAACTGGCTCCGTCAGTGTTTCGCCATGAACAACAACAATTTTGGCTCCGAGGCCCCTGGCCTGGGCGGCAAGCGATGCAATGTCGGCCGGATCAACGTGTGTCAGTTCAACCCCTGGAATAACCTGTATTTTTCCCCTCTGCGTGATCTGAATGCCGGCTTTGATGATCCGGGGAATAATGAAATCGATATTCGAATAATCCGCATGATCGGTTATGGCAATGGTGGTGTAACCTGCCGCAAAAGCCCGCTGAGACGATTCCGCGGGCACCAGCTCGCCGTCACTGAAGATGGAATGTGTATGAAGATCAATCACTTAAATCACCAAACCCGAATAATCCAGCATTTTCAAACCGCTAGTCACTTAACAAATTTAGACGGGTCAGTCAACAAAGATCATGAAATCACTAAGGGAAAAAAAGAACGAGCGTTCGATCGGCTTATGGACAAAATCAAGAAGTGAAAGCGCGGAGATAATGATTTAACTGTTAAATACTCTATTACCTGTGGGGTTTAAGAGGCGTTGGCATAACCGGCGAAGGCCTCCAAACCACAAGATGAACATTCCCGGCATATTTGTTTTGTAAAGATTGGACAATGGCTTTCCACGCCTCGCTTTTAGAGAATGCCGTCCAGTCTTCCAGTTTGTTCCATAAGCTTGCAACCAGGACTTCGGGGCTTTCCCTTTTGACATTGACGCAGGCGCGCAGTTCAATGATTCCAGGCGATAGAAGCGCGGGAAGAATTGCTTTCTTCATCCACTCGAAGAATTCCTTTTCATCTACATCCTTTTTAACATCATAGGTCATATGTACTTCAATCATCATCTATCCCTGCCTGGAAATTTTTTTATCCTTTCCGAATTTGCTGCAACTGATATGGACCTTCCAGCCACTGTTTGATCCGGTTGGCGTCGCCGACTCTGGTCAGTCTGCCCTGGGAATCGAGCAGCACAATCAACACGGGCCGCTTAGCAACATAGGCCTGCATGACAAGGCAACGGCCCGCCTCACCGATAAAACCTGTTTTGGATAAACCGATCTGCCATTGAGAATTGCGAACCAGCAGATTGGTGTTACGAAATTCGAGCACACGACGTCCCGTGTCGACAGAGGCGGCCTTACATGTGCTGAATTCACGGATCAGATGATAGCTGTAGGCGGCGGATACCAGGCGCGCCAGATCCCGCGCGGAAGACACATTGCCGCTGGAGAGTCCCGTCGGATCATGAAAATAGGTTTCCGCAAGTCCCAGTTCTTTTGCCTTCTCGTTCATCGAGGCAATACAGGCTTGCCGCCCTCCCGGATAGGTTCGCGCCAGAGCATGGGCGGCGCGGTTGTCGGAGGCCATCAACGCGATCAGCAACGCGTCGCGTTTCGTGATCTTTGAACCCACCGGTAGACGGGAGTGGCTGTGTCGAAGAAAATCGATGTCCGCGGTGTCCACGATAATGGATTCTTCAAGATTGCCTTGTGAATCCAGTATGACCATGGCAGTCATCAGTTTTGTAATAGAGGCGATGGGCACAACCGCCGTCGCCTTTTTCTGAATCAGAAGTTCGCCTGTCTGCTGATCTTCCACCAGCGCCGCGGCGGAACGCAAAACAAGCTTTTGTGGCGTCTGCTCGACCCTCGTAAAATAAGCTCTTCGATGAGAGTTTTTTTTGTGTTTATGAGATTTTGCAAAAACGGAAGATGCGGAAAGCATCTGCAAGCCAATACACAGAATGATCACCAGGGTTATCAAAGAATATTTACGAAACATGCCTTCTCCGTAACAGAGTTGAGAAATCTTCCAACGTCCAGCTTGAAACCTGTACGTCAACATCGCAACTGTATATTTATCGGCTATTCTGCACATTTTTTTAATAGAGTCAACAAACAACATCATTATTTTGTGGTGTCCATCACATTTTCAGCGCGCGTCGCATTGCCTGCGTCATCGATGTCCTTAATAACGGTTCACGATGTCCAATGCGGGTGTTCGGCCAATCCGGCTCGCACGGTTTCTTTCAACCAGTCCTCAATCCCGCGCGCCATATAGAATGTCGGCAATAAAAGGTCATCATCCGGCTTAATTTGTCCTTCATCGGCTGCGATTCCAGCCAGGGTGGTATAGGGATATATGCGGATGCCCTGTGATATTTTGAGTGTGTCGAGCGGCAGCGAGTCGGCAAAGGATAGACTCTCCAAAACCGATTCCCGTGTTTCACCGGGACCGCCCAGCAGGAGAAAACCCATTTGACGGATACCATGCCTGGCCAGGGCAAGCGATGTTCTCCGAATGTCTTCCGGTGTGAAGCGCTTGTTCATCATCCTCAAAATACGCTCGCAACCGCTTTCAAATCCCAGACTCACTTCCCGGCATCCCGCTTCGGCCATGAGTTTAATCAGGTCGCCCTCAAGTTTTCCCGGATAAAGAATGCATCGCCAGTTGATGGTCAACCGCTGCCGGATGATCTGCCGGCACAGTTCTTCGGCATAGGAGGCAGGCAGATTGAAGGTATTGTCCACAAAATAGAACTGCTGAAACCCGGCTTCCGCAAAACACTTCAACTCTGAGACGGCCTTTTCGGGCGATCGTTTCCTGATCGAACGCCCTTCGATCGTGGCGGTGGAGCAGTAGCTGCAATTCAGCGGGCAGCCGCGTCTTGTCTGAAAAGGCATCCACAGGGTGCGGTCATAACCGGATAAAAAGCCATGAACATCGACTGCGGGCAGATCATCCAGGTCATGAACAAACGCCCTCTTGCCCTGTAATCCGCGGCCTTTCAGATACAATCCGGGAACCCCACCGAGATCGGCGCGCTTTTCCAGCCTTTCAATGAGCTCAGGGAAAACCCATTCGCCTTCTCCCTGAATGCCCATATCCGCATCCAGATAGTCCAAAACGGCCTGAGGGAAGATACTGTAGCCCGCTCCACCCAATACGATGGGAACGTTTCTCAAACTGCGGCAACAGAGAACAACGTCTCTTACGTCATCGAGCAGGAATCTCGCGCCATGCAGCATTTGATTGTCGATATTTCTGACGGACACGCCGATGACGTCGGGATTGAAAGAATCTATCGTTTCCCGGATGGACAAACGGAAATCGGTACTTGTCATTAAATCCAGCACCCGCACTTCATGTCCCCGGCTTCGCGTTGCTGCGGCGACGTAACTCAAGCCCAGTGGAACAGGCACGATATTGATTTTTTCCGTATTGGCCGAAAGAAAAAGAATCTTCATTCCCATATGTCACGGCGCATATTCATAGGCGCCGATATCGATGGCTGAGCCCTGAGGCCTTGTCCGCCCTTCAATGTCGATTGCGGGGGCCAGCTCGGCGCTACCGGCGTTAATCGGCGCGGCGCCGGCTTTGAGATGCAAGTTTAAATTTACATAATCCACAAAAAGATCCGCATAAGCGGCATAATTCGGAATTTTGTAGTTGTGGTCCGCCGTCACGCCTGCGCTAATCTGAAAGGTCTGCGCCATGTTGTTGCGAAGAATGCAGTTGGAACTGGGCGTGCCGTCTTTATGATTGAAAAAACCAATCCAGGGCGGCCCCGGAGTGACGCTATTGAGATCGACCGCGGTATTATTGACGATGCGGCTGTTGATCGCGCCATACAGGGATATGCCGTGCCAGTGGTCGGTAATCACGACGTTGTTCTCCACGATCCAGTCAATGTAAGGACCGTCGAAGCAACCGATACCCTGAAGCGATCCGCGAAACGGCTGATTCGGGTCCGTATAGTTGATGAACGTGTTGCCGCGGAGCACCACGCGCTCGCGGGGCGGATCGTCATTAATCGACCAGGATTGAAATCCGTCGGGATGGTTTTCATTGACCACGTAGAGGTTTTTCACCAGGTTGTATTCGAAGAACATGTCATTGCCCAGGCCGCGCATGCCGTCGCCGGCGAAGTTCTCGACGGTGTTATGGGAAACGAGCGCGTAATTGCCGGACACGGTAATTCCGAAGTCGACGTTTTTGAGATCATTCCGGCGCAGCGTGATATTGTTCCCAAACGCCGTAATGCCGTTGCAGGCTTTTGTATCCCAGTCGGTGCCATCGGTCGTTGTGACCAGGATGCAGTGGAATCTTCCACCGTATAGATATTGCAATCATCGACGGTGATGTTAAACGTCGGGCCCGACCAGTTGTGCGATTCCAGAAAAACCAGCGCGTATTGGGACGCGTTCTCCGCATCCGGCCTCACAGTCAATCCCTTGAAACGCCATTTGCTTCCCGCCGTGACGCGAAGTTTGGAAACGGTTGCACCGGGCTCGGCAATCACATTGATATACTGGGTATTAAAATAGCGCAGAATGGTGATGCTGCCGTGATGTCCCGCTTTCAAAATGATTGTATCGCCTGCTTTGACCGGCGCGCCGGAATTTTTTACTTTCAGCGCCACGTCTTCCGTATAGGGGTAGGCTGCCGGTTCACGGGATTCGATTTTGTTGTTTTCAATAACGGCCTGAAGGGTATTCCACGGCGAGGAAGCACTTCCGGTGTTGCCGATCGCGCCTGACGCCGGATCAACATAGAAAACATTCCCGGTTTGCGTCACTTCGGTTTGATCGATTTGCGACGGATATGTATCCCCTGCATACGGCACACCCGGCATACCCTGCGTTGCCGGCTGGGCCGATTCGCCGCCGTCGCCGCCGCATCCCGTTACAATCAGCAACGTCCAAACGATCAGGCCTGTCAACAGACTTCTTCCATTCACGGCACACCTCCGTGCTGCTTTATTTTAATGATTTACTTCCATTGATCGGATGTTTCCGGCTCCCAGGAGCGCGGCATGATCTGCGGCGTCGTTTTACCGTATTATTATAGAGGGTAACAGTCGATTTCAGAGTAAACGCCATGAAGATTCTCCTACGTTTTATTCTTCAGAAGCATAAAGGTGGCGGAAACCCGGCAGACATTTTTCCCCTTGCCGTCGGTCACCAGGCAATCGCCGATCATCAGGCTCTGGCCTTTTTTAAAGACAGTCGCCGCCGCAATCAGTTCTCCGGACGCAACGCCCGAAAGAAAGCTGCTTTTGAGTTCGATGGTCGTCAAACCTTCGTCGGAAGAAAGCTCCGTCATCATGGCATGGGCTATCGCTTCGTCCGCCAGAGCCACGATCAACCCGCCCTGCATGGCGTTGGCCCCTTGCAGGTATTCCGGTCGCACCGGCATTTGAAAGCAGGCGCGCCCCGGCGACATCTCGGAGATCGTAATATTGAAAAAATCAAGAAAGGGATTTAAGCCCTTTTGCCCCGCCCGCAATTGTTCCAGATAGTCAGGATAATTTAAAATAATCCGAATCCTCCCTTGAGTGTCATTTCACCAGATTATAATCCGCCGGATTAAGCGGCGACCCCGCGACAAAAACTCTGGCGGCCAGTTCCCGATCCAGCATCAGCAAACCGTCTTTGGATGAACCCACCATTTCCATTTCGCGCAGGATCTTCTCGGCGTTTTTTTCTTCTTCAATCTGCTCATTGACAAACCAGGCCAGAAGAGGCTCAGAGGCGTAATCGCCTTCATCGCGCGCTATTTTCAAGAGGGTGTGGATCTTGCCGGTGATGAATTTTTCATGTTCCAGCGTATCCTTCCAGACTTCCAGCGGACTGGCCCAATCGGTTTTGAGCTGCTTTAAATCCAGAAGCGTCACCATAGCGCCGCGATCCAGCATATGATCGTAGAATTTCATGGCGTGGATCATTTCTTCATGAGCCTGAGCCCGCATCCAGTGCGCCATGCCGACCAGATTCTGCGCTGACAGATAAGCGGCCATGGACAGATAGATGTAAAAGGATTCCAGTTCATTCTTGATCTGGGCATTCATCGCGTTCTTCGTTTTTTCTCCCATCATACAAACACCATCCTTTCTCAAAAGATCAATGATATTTTTTTGATTGATACCAACGCGACAATTTCCGAAACCGGGGAAATTTATAATGCAATTTTTTAATTTAGCCAAGATTTTTATTTTCGTTTGAGCCGTGCGACGGAAGCGATCTCTATGCTTCGCGCTTCATCACATGCACGGAAGTTGCTTTGAAGGACGCGGCAACGAGAGCGCCTTGGCAGATTCCCAGATCCTCGCAAGACGGCATGGTGATATAGGCAACCAGGGGAAACCCGCAATCCAGGATAATCTTGTAGAAAAACGCCTGCCGGATAATACGCGTCACTTTTGCCTTAAACACGTTGCGGGCGCTGGTCTTTTCCGGCGTATCTTTCGATACGATAATGTTTTCCGGCCGCAAACAACAGTATACCTGCTGCCCTACAGGCATGTTCCCCACGGCTTCAATGATTTTTCCGGCCACATCGACCAGCAGCATGCCGGCTTCGCTTTTTTTAACCGTGCCGTCCAGAATGGTCTCCGTCCCGACAAAACCGGCGACAAACTCCGACTCGGGCTGATTGAATATTTGCGAGGTTGTGCCGGATTGAATGATCCGGCCTTGGGCCATCACCGTCACATCCTGCGCCAGACGCAATGTTTCTTCGCGGTCATGCAGCGCCATGACGGCGGTGATTTTTGTTTCCTCCAGAATGCGCCGCAAATCATCTATGAGTGTTTCCCGCGTCGGCGGGTCAAGCGAATTGAAAGCCTCGTCCATCAGAATCATTTCCGGCTTTAAAGCAAACGCTCGCGCCAACGACACTCGTTTGGCTTCGCCGCCGGAAAGCGTTTTGGCCGATCGTTCGGCCAGTGATCTGATGCCGAAATAGTCGAGTGCGGCATGCACGTCTTTCTTGATTTCATCGTCCGGGGCATGACGGAATTTCAAACCCAGAGCGACATTCTTATAAACGGATGTATTGAGCAGCAGCGGCTCCTGAAAAACGACGGAAACATGGCGCCGCATGGCGGATCTATCCGCTCTTTTTTCGACCCAAGCCCCTTTGTAGGAGAGCCTGCCTTGCGCCGGTTTCAACAGGCCGGCCATCGTCAGAAGCAGCGTGGATTTGCCCGCGCCGTTGGGGCCGATCAGCGCCAGAACCCGTCCCTGTTCGACATTGAGTTCCTTGACGTCCAGTACCTTCACGCCGCTTCGCTCGACCACAATATTTTCAACCTTCATGATGATTTCGGATGTCATCGCGGATGCTGCCTTTGCTGTATTTGTGTGAGCAGGAGATTGACCAGAAACGCGAGAATCAGAAGAATAATGCCCAGCGCAATGGCGATATCAAAATTCCCCTTGCCTGTTTCCATAACGGTGGCCGTGGTAAGCACGCGCGAATACCCCTTGATATTGCCGCCGACCATGATCGACGCCCCGACTTCGGAAATCACACCGCCGAATCCGGCCATCACCGCCGCCAGAAGCGGAAGCTTCGCCTCCTTGATCAAAACCCAGACCATTTGCAGGCGGCTTGCGCCCAGGGACAGAATCTGCAAGCGCAGATTCGACGGCAGGTTTTGAATGGATGCAAGCGATATCCCCATGACAATCGGCGTGGCGATAATCGCCTGGGCGATGATCATGGCGTAGGGGGTGTATAGAATTTCCAGAAATCCCAGAGGCCCGTTGCGCCAGATCATAATCGTGACAAACAAACCGACAACAACGGGCGGCAGGCCCATGCCCGTGTTGATTAAACTGATAACCAGCTTTTTCCCCCGGAAATTTGTCAGCGCAACGGCCGTTCCGATAGACACACCGATGAACAGGCTGATCAGCGTGGCTGTCCCTGAAACTTTCAGAGACAGCCACGTAATGCCCATTACTTCAGGATCAAAGGAAATAATCAGTTCAAACGCCTTGAGAATGCCCTGAACAATTAAGTCCATTATTTACCCAAGTCTTCCACTTTCCTTCCGGCATCCGGGAAAAACAGGGGCGATCCAAATTTTTCCACGCCGAAGGTTTTGACGATGTCCTGCGTTTTTTTGGAAACCATAAAATTCGCGAAGGCTTTCGCGCCTTCGGCGTTGACTTTAGGCCATTTGGCGGAGTTAACGTCAATGACATGATAAATATTCAGCAGCGCTTGGTCGCCTTCCACCAAAATGACCAGTCCCAGATTTTTTTTGAGGGCCAGATAGGTTCCCCGGTCAGCCAGCGTGTAGCCTTTCTTTTCGGAAGCCACGTTCAGTGTCTGCCCCATACCCAGCCCCGTTTCCTGGTACCATTTCTGGCCGGCAGGCGTGATGGCGGCTTTCTTCCATAAGGTTTTTTCTTTGGCGTGCGTGCCGGAATTGTCGCCGCGTGATACAAACAATGCATTGGCCGAAGCGATCTTTTTGAGCGTATCCGCAGATGACTTTGTCCCTTTGATTCTTGCGGGGTCGCTTTCCGGCCCGACAATGATGAAATCATTGTGCATGACCAGACGGCGATTTACGCCGAATCCCTCATCCATGAATTTCTTTTCCGCATCCGGCGAATGCACCAGCAACACATCCGCTTCGCCTTTCTGGCCCATCGCCATGGCCTGACCCGATCCCACGGCGATGGTTTTGACGAAATAGCCTGTCTCTTTTTCAAAGATGGGAATTAAAACGTCCAGAAGCCCGGTATCCTGAGTGCTGGTGGTCGTCGCCAGAATCAGATTTTTCTGTTTCGGCGCGGCAAAAACAGCCGTCGCGGCGCAAACCACCAGGACAAGTGACAACAACCATATCCATTTACTGTTTTTTAACATCTTCATCGTTAGACTCCTTCATCTTAATTATTATTTCGAAATGATTTCCTGCCTCACATTCCTGCTGAGACTTTAATCTATGCATTCTTTCTCTGGATTCCCGCCTGCGCGGGAATGGCAGAAAAGGTTATTTATTCTTTTTTTGCCACTCGTCGGAATTGGGGAAGAACAAAGGCTGACCGTACTTTTCTTTGCCAAAATCCCGAATGATCTTCTGCCCTTTTTCGGGCGATGTCAGCCAGTTCACAAATACCCGTGTATCCTTGGCATTCACGTTCGGAAATTTGGCCTGACTGACCGGGATCAGGGAGATAAAGTTTAACAACGCCTGATCTCCTTCCACCAGAACCGCAAGTTTAATTGAATCCTTCAAAGCAAGATAGGTGGCTCGGTCGATGAACGTATAAGCGGACTGCTGATCGGTATATTTCAACGTCGCAACATTTCCTTCCGATCCTTTTGCATAAACGATATACCACAGCCCATCCGGTTTAATGCCCGCCTTCTTCCAGATTTCCATTTCCGCTACATGGGTTCCGGATTTATCGCCGCGGCTGATGAATTTCATGCCCCGGTTCATGATTTTTTTCAGGGCCTCGGCGGCCGATTTTTCCCCTTTAATTTGCGCCAGATCGGCCGGAGGACCTACAATCACAAAATCGTTGTACATCAACGGTATTCGTTGTGTACCAAAACCGTCGGCAATGAATTTTTCTTCCAGAGACTTGGCATGCGCCATGACCAGATCGATCTGGCCTTTTGTCGCCATCTTAAGCGCCGCTCCGGTTCCCGCGCCCACATGGCGCACGCGGATGCCTGTTTCTTTCTCAAACTCATCTTCCAGAGCGCTTACAATTCCGGAATCAATGGGCCCAATGGTGCTGGACAGGAATATAAACTTATCCCCGTCCGCGGCCAAGGCCGGAATGGCACACAAAAACATCAGCAGCACTAAACATTTCCACGCTATTTTTTTCATTTTGACACTCCTTTCTCTAATCGTTGAATAACAAGGGATTACTTCCTGTCCTGATAAGCCATAAAAGGTTTCATGACTTTTTTTCTAAGAATGGAGAATCCTGCCGGCATCTTTAAAATTATAATGACCTAAACGTTCAACGCGATTCTTGAACCGATCCGACTGAAGGGTTTCGATAAAGGCCTGAACCGCCGGCAGGAAAAAAGTGTTTTTGTCAAGAATCATGTCAAAACGCTCACTGACGATCGGCTTGAATTCAAGGTCTAGAATCTTGGCCACGGCGACAGAGGCGATGCCTGCATCCGCCTCACCGGAAACCAGAGACAGGCCGACTTCAAAATGCGTGTAAACTTCATTTTCGTATCCGGCAATCTGATCGCGCTCAATTCCTCTTGCCTTGAGTTCCTGATCCGTGAAAATTCTGATGCCCGAGCCCTGTTGCCGATTGATAAACCGAATGTTCTTTTCCGCAAGGCTCTCCCACCCTTTAAAAATATCGGCTTTGGTTTTCGTCACTAAAAAGCCGATCTGGCGATAAAACAAGTTAACAACAACCGGTTGGTGATCCGGACAATACCGCTTCAGATAGGGGGTGTTGTAATCACCGGTTTCCGCGTCATAGAGGTGGGAAAAGGCAATATCGGTCAGTCCCGAATTGAGCGCTGAAAGACCCGCAAGGCTTCCGGTATTGGCTGAAAAAATATTAAAGTCCGGAGAGTTTTTTTTGATCGATGTCAGCAGCATATCCAGCGCCGGGTCATTGCTTCCCGAAGCAAGAAGAGCGCCTTCGATGGAATTGATTTTTTTTCGCGCCTGCTGGAGTCCGTCGTGCGCGCTGGACTCGATCCATTCATCAATGAGTTTTTTGGGAAATATCCATTTGCCGGTCACCCGGCTGCACGGAATCTTGCCTGCCTTGATGAGCAAATAGACCTGTTTTTCATGAATATCCAAATATTTGGAAACTTCCTTCGTATTCATTAATTCTGCAGACATAAATGCCTCCTAAATCAGGAAAGTGTTAGATAAAGCATATCTAATGATTTATCAAGAATATAATTCCATATTCCGCCCCATAACTACTTCCTACTCCGAAATATTTCAGCAAGGCTAAACTGGATATTTCTGATTCACATGAGTCATTTTTCCGGGTAGATGTTACCCGTTTTTTTAAATTCCATTTTTTCTTAATTTTGTTGGACAAATATTTTATTTTAGATAACGTTGACTTATCGAAATGCATGGGATGCTGGCACGAACCTTGATTTAAATTTTCAAAAATTTTATAAGTGATTCGCCATGAATAAAAAATTGATCGTACTTTTATTATTAATATCAGCCTTTCTGCTGCCGGCCTTAAGCGTCGCCCAGTCTGTTGAAAAAAAAGAGCTGCTCTCATTGCGGCAGTGCGTGGATATCGCCCTGAAGAACCATCCGTCCGTCAATGCCGCAGGCGGAGCCATCCGACAATCGGAAAGCAGAATCGGTCAGGCCCGGGCCGGGTATTATCCCCGAATAGAATTGCAGTCTTCCTATTCCCGCATCGGTCCGGCGGACACATCGCTTAGAAGCGACCCTTACAACCACTATGCCAATACGCTCAGCCTCAACCAGACCATTTTTGATTTCGGCAAAACATGGACATCCGTGGATATTGCCACCCTGAACAAACAATCTTCCGACGCGGATTTTCAAGATGTAACGTCAGGCGTTATTCTGCGCGTCAAGGAAACCTACTACGCGCTGCTCAAGGCAAGAATGAGCGAAAAAGTGGCGGTGGAAACCGTCAACCAGTTTCAGCAGCATTACGACGTGGCCAAAACATTTTTTGAAACCGGGAAAAGCTCCAAAATCGACGTCACCAGCGCCGAAGTCAACTTGAGCAATGCCCGCATTCAATTGATTTCCGCGCAAAACGCCCTGCGCGTCGCGCGCGTTACGCTCAATCAGGCGATGGGCCTCACCACCGCCGCCGAATACGACATCGTTGAGGAATTCCATCTTGAAGAGATCCAGCTTCCGTTTGAATCCGCCATTGCCCAGGCTTACCTGAACCGCCCGGACGTCGTTTCCGCGGCCCTCAAGAGAGAAGCTCTGGAGAAAACGGTTGATTTAAACAAAAAGGGATATTTTCCGGTGGTCTCGGGCAATGCAGCCTACGGATACAGCGGTGAGGAACTGTCTTCGGACAATAAATCATGGAATGTCGGCGTCGCTCTCACCTTCCCCTTGTTTACGGGCTTTTCCACCAAATATGCCGTCGATGAAGCAAAAGCCAATCTGGACATCGCCCGCGCGGGTGAAGAAACGCTCAAGCAGAAAATTTATCTGGAGGTGCAGTCCGCCTGGCTTATCCGCAGAGCCGCTTTTGAACAGATAAAAGCGGGACGGCTCATTGTGCGTCAGGCGGAAGAAACGCTCGAGCTCGCCCGCGGGCGATACGCAACCGGCGTCGGCAGTTCCATTGAAATCACCGACGCCATGATCAAACTCAACAATGCGAAAATGACATATATTACGGCTTTATCCGATTTCAGCGTCGCCCAGGCCAGTCTTGAAAAAGCCGTTGGAGCGAAAAAATGAAAAAAGCAATTATCGGAGTGGCGATCCTTCTTATTGTTGCAGCAGGTCTTTTGCTCGTCTTGAAAAAAAACAGCAAAGCGCCCCAATACCTGACAGAACCCGTGGATCGGGCCGATATCCGCGCCGTTGTTTCCGCGACGGGAACCGTCAACGCCATCACGACCGTTTCGGTCGGAACCCAAGTGTCCGGAACCATAGCACAGCTTTTTGCGGATTTTAATTCTCAGGTGAAAAAGGGACAGCTCCTGGCGCAAATTGATTCGGCGTCCTTTGAAGCCCAGGTGGCTCAGGCCCGTGCGAATCTGATGCTGGCCGAGGCCAATCTGGAAAAGTCCAAAGTGGCCGTGCGCGACACCATTTTAACATTTGAACGCAATAAAATTCTCTTCGGCAAAAATTTTATTTCCAAAAGCGACCTGGACGCCTCGGAGACCGCCTACCTTTCCGCGCAGGCGCAGATCAAGGCCTCTGGAGCCCAGGTGGAGCAAACGCGAGCCGCGCTGTCGCTTGCCCAAACCAATATGCGCTACACGCGGATTATTTCGCCGGTAAACGGCACGGTCATTTCGCGCAATATCGATGTGGGACAGACCGTGGCGGCCAGCTTTCAAACACCCACGCTTTTCTCCATCGCGCAGGACCTAACCAAAATGCAGATTAAAACCAACATCGACGAGGCCGATATCGGCAGGATTCAGTTAAATCAGCCGGTCACGTTTACGGTGGACGCCTACCCTGAAATTATATTCAAGGGGAAAGTCTCCGAAATCCGCAATGCGCCGACCACTGTCCAAAACGTGGTCACCTACGACATCATGGTAAATGTTGACAATCCCGACTTGAAATTGAAGCCCGGCATGACCACGAACGTCTCGATCATCATTGCCGACAAAAAGGGTATTTTGCGCGTTCCCAACGCGGCGCTGAGAATAAAAATGCAGGACAAGAAACTGACCGCCGGCGCTCCCAAAGGCCCCGGTGTTTGGGTTCTGGAAAATAAAAAGCCGCGCCGCGTCGCGCTGCAGCTTGGAATCAGCGACAACAAATTCACGGAAGTCGCCTCCGGTGAATTGAAAGAAGGCGATGCGATCATCGTGGAAGTCAAAAGCGGCGCTCAGAAAACAGGCGCGCGCCAGGGAACGCCTCCCGGCCCGGGGTTTTTAAGATAATGGCACTGATTGAAACGGACCATCTTGAAAAACGATACGACGTCGGCGACAGTGTCGTCCACGCACTCGACCGCGTATCGCTGCGGATCTCGGCGGGAGAATTTGTCGCGGTCATGGGGCCCTCGGGATCGGGCAAATCCACGTTCATGAACGTGATCGGCTGCCTGGATGAGCCCACCGGCGGCCATTATCGGCTCGACGGCATAGATGTCAGCCAGATGCAGCGCGATGACCTGGCGCGCATTCGCAATGAAAAAATAGGCTTTGTGTTTCAGGGATTCAACCTTCTGCCCCGCACATCGGCCCTGGAAAATGTCGAAGTTCCGCTTTTATACAGAAAAGCCATTCCCAAAGACCACAAGGAAAAAGCCCGCGGTGCGCTCAAAATGCTGGGATTGGAAGGGCGGCAGCATCACCACCCCAATCAGCTCTCCGGCGGACAGCAGCAGCGCGTGGCCATCGCACGCGCCCTGGTCAACGACGCACCGCTTCTTTTGGCCGACGAACCGACCGGAAATCTCGACACCAAAACCAGCGTCGAAATCATGGAGCTTTTTGTGAGACTCAACGAAGAAAAGAAAATCACCATTGTTTTAGTCACGCATGAACCGGACATTTCGGCTTACAGCAAGCGCATCATCCGGTTTCTCGACGGAAAGATTGTCAGCGACATGGAGAACAAAAAATGATCAATCTTTCTTCAACCGTTAAAATTTCGCTGCGCGCGCTGCGCGTCAACAAAATGCGCTCGGCGCTCACCATGCTGGGCATTATCATCGGCGTGGCGGCGGTCATCACCATGCTGGCCGTCGGGAAAGGCGCCAGCAATAAAATATCCGAACAGATTGCCACCGTCGGCAGCAACCTGATCATTGTTCTTCCCGGATCATTTACCAGCGGCGGCATCCGTATGGGCAGCGGGTCGCATCAGAATTTAACCCTTGACGACTCCGAGGCCATTAAAAAAGAATGCCCCGCCGTCCTGACGACCGCTCCCGTTCACAATACCAGCGCGCAGATTATTTTCGGAAATCAAAACTGGGCTTCCGCCGTTTTCGGCACCGATGAAAACATGCTGGAGGTGCGCGACTGGACGCTTTCCTCCGGCAGAAATTTCAACGAACAGGAAATGCGCAGCGCCGCCAAGGTCTGTCTTCTGGGGCAGACAGTGGTGGATAATCTGTTCGGAAATGACGACCCGATTTATAAGGTCGTCCGGATCAAAAAAGTCCCCTTTACGGTCATCGGCGTTTTATCGGGCAAGGGACAGTCCATGATGGGCCAGGACCAGGACGATATCGTGTACGTCCCGCTCACCACGGCCCAGCGAAACCTCGTCGGCCGATGGTTTTCCGGCGGGACCGTCCGGTCGATTATGGTCAAGGCCGTAAGCACGAATCAATTGAGCGCCGCGGAAAACCAGATCAAGGATCTGCTCAGGCAACGCCACCGGATCGGCCCGAATCAGGAAGACGATTTCACCGTCCGCAATCTGACGCAGATGATGCAGATGGCCGAACAGGCCTCCAACGTCATGTCGCTTTTGCTTGCCGCCATTGCCGGCGTGTCGCTGCTTGTGGGCGGCATCGGCATCATGAACATCATGCTCGTTTCCGTCACGGAAAGAACCCGTGAAATCGGTATCCGCATGGCCGTCGGCGCCAAAACCTGGGACATCCGGACCCAGTTCATCATCGAGGCGCTGATTTTATCCCTCATCGGGGGTCTGATCGGCGTTATGGTAGGCATCGTCTCGGCGGAGCTTTTGTCGTTGGTGGCCGGCTGGACCATCCTGATTTCGGTTTTTTCCGTCATCATGTCTTTCGGCTTTTCGGGACTTGTCGGCATATTTTTCGGATTTTACCCGGCCTATAAAGCGTCGCTGATGAATCCGATCGACGCCCTCAGGCACGAATAATCCCGCGCCCACCGCGCATCATATTTGTATTGACCAGTTTTCCTATTTACGATAGATACGAACGCTCGTTTATGGATCTTTTCAGAGTATAAATAAACATAAAAATATAGGGAGGCCAAAAGACTAATTATGAGTACGGAAATCAAAGCCCCCATGCCGGGGAAAATTGCCAGCATTCCTGTGAATGTCGGCAGCAGTGTGCAGGAAGAAGAGGAAATCATCATCATGGACGCGATGAAAATGGAAATACCCGTTTACGCGCCTTGCGCCGGCGCCATCAAGGAAATAAAAGTGAAAGTCGGCGATTCCGTAAATGAAGGCCAGGTGCTCGCCATCATAGAATAATCTTTCCACCAGATTCACGCATAAAAAAACCCGTTGTCCTGCCATAAACAGGTCAACGGGTTTTTTAATCCGTCTTTGGCCTATGGCCTTCGGGAGGCGGCAAACCTTTCGAAGTCTCCCATCATGGACCGGTATTTTCGAATGGCATCATTTCGGCGCCGCACCGCCCGATTGTAAACTTCCGTATAATGTCTCGAATAGCGCCTTTCCAGCCAGTCATTTTCAGCGCTGGTTAAATTCGTATCATTTATCGACCGATGGGGGAAAACGCTTTTGAAAAGCCGCTCACGATTGCGTTCGAGATCGTCTTGCGCTTCCTTATCCGGGTTGATGTCATCCGGATTTCCGCCAATCTGCTCGATCACCCAGCTTTGATACTTCGCGCGGTCCAGACTTCCGTCCGGCTTGGTTAAGAGCATGCCGGTTTTCCAGTCTACAAAAGAAACCTTTCCACTGGAATCCGCAAAGCAGTATACATCGCGCCCTCCCGGAGTCTGGATTTCCGCAGCGGTGGAATAGGCGGGCGTGGAACGTCCCGACTGCTGCATACCGGCAATGCGTGACGCCGCCACACAGAAATTCAGATTCTGTCCGCCGCGATATTGAAAAGTCGCCACGCCGATCACTTCGCCGCGCATGTTGAACAGAGGCCCGCCGCTGTTTCCCGGCGATACCGGCGCCGTCACCTGAATGAACTCGACGGAGTTTTGATTGCGCCTTACAGCGGAGACAATACCATCCGATACGGTCTGCTCCAGTCCCAGGGGATTTCCGATGACGACAACCTTCTCTCCGACCTCCGGCAGTTGAATATTTAACTGAACAGGCTTGGACTCCTGCGATGTCGCATCCGTGGACACAATCACCAGATCGGCGTCTGCGTCTTCCAGAATGATTTGATTGACCCGGAAAACACTTCCTCGGATTGTCTTAATTTCCGCGCGCTCGGCCTGCGCCACAACATGCTTATTGGTTACAACATATCCCTGATGATTGATAAAAAAGCCGCTTCCGATTCCCGCCTGCGTTTTCACGAGAACAATGCTTTGCCGATTGGCCCGAATAATATCGGAGATGGACAATTCTTTCTGAACAGCTAAATGTTCTACCGGTTGGACGGACAGGTTTTGAGCGGTCTGTTGATCTTCTGACATTTTACTTTTTTCTTCTACAATCGCTTCCGCGGATGGGTCTTTACTGGATGGATTTTTTTCGGATCGAAACATCTTGCCCGCATTAAAAGCAACAATAATCACCAAAATGACCAGAGTAGCGAAAATGACCGCCTTCCCCAGAGATATTTGTTTTCTTCCGTCTGATGGCGGGGGATTTTTTTGAGAAGCGGCCGGCGTTTCCCGAAGGGGGGAAGCGGCTGGCTTTTGTTGCCATTTACTGTATATTATTCCACATTTCGGGCATTCCGCCTCACTGATAATGGAATCGCTCTGTTTTCTTTCATATCCGCATTGAGGACATATCATCATAAGCACCCCCATTTTATCATGAAAATTACAAGCAATTTACATACCAGCGCCAACTTACCACACCACATTTGTAAATCACTAAAAAATCAAACATGCTCTGCTCAATAAAAATCAGGGGGTTTAAGACCGATGGCCGAAAACATCTTGTGTGCATTTCCGTTAATATCTGTGCGAACCCACAAGGTCGTATTGCGCACCTTGACCTGTTCAAAAACATCCATGTCATCCAGCGAAAAGTAGGAACGCTTTTCCGGTGTCAGAATAAACAGAAATAATGACAAGCGGCCACTGATTGACCTGATCATAGTTTAACCCTTGCATGCCTGCCATAATTCGTTTATCTTCCAAAGCCATTCTACTCAAAAGAGATATGGCTCATGAACAACGATAAACCGGGGCTTTATATTCACGTTCCTTTTTGTAAAAGCAAGTGCGGGTATTGCAGTTTTTACTCTATAGCGTCACCCGATCTGATTCCTGCATTTGTAAAGGCCGTCGTGCGCGAAATGGCTTTTTACAAATCACCACTGTCATTCCCGCGCAGGCGGGAATCCAGTTTTTTTAATGGTTCTCTGGATTCCCGCCTGCGCACCCTGAAGGGCACAAGCGGGAATGACGTGGAAGAGTATCCTTTTACAGGTTTTGACACTATTTACATTGGCGGAGGAACCCCTTCCCTTCTTGCGGTCCGCGACATCGAAACCATCCTGAGGGCAATTACCAACCATTTTGAAATTGATCATCATGCAGAAATCACCATGGAGGTCAATCCCGGTGATGTGTCGCTAAACTATTTTCAGGATTTACGACGTTCGGGCATCAACCGTCTTAATATCGGCATTCAATCTTTTGATGATGACATTTTAAAATTTCTGGGACGCCGGCATACGGCAACAGAGGCTAAAGCCGCAATCGTTGCAGCGCGAAAAGCCGGATTTGATAATGTCGGAATGGATTTGATTTATGGTGTTCATGGTCAAAACCTGAAAGACTGGAAACAGACCCTGCAACAGGCGCTAATATTTTCTCCCGAGCATCTTTCGTGTTATCAGCTCTCGCTGGATAGCAATACACCTTTATTCAGACACTATAAACAAGAGGGGCTGCGCCTTCCGGAAGAAAATGAAGCGTTCGATTTTTTCATGACAACGTCACAGACCCTCACTGAGGCGGGTTATATTCATTACGAAGTGTCCAATTTCTCACGTACGCAAGCCCTGACCTCCCGGCACAACACGAAATACTGGCGTCACACTCCTTATCTTGGCATGGGGCCTTCCGCACATTCTTTTTGGAACAATAAACGCTGGTGGAACAAAGCCGATGTTGACTCATACATTAAAGACATGACCGAAGGCAAAACACCTGTCGAGCAATACGAGGAGCTCTCCGTGGAACAACTGGCGCTGGAAGCGCTTTTTCTGGGCCTGCGCACGAAAGACGGCATTGATCTCGATGCCTGCAATGCCCTTTTCGGAATAGATATTCTTTTGGATAAAAAAAAGACGATTGATGAATTGATCGAAAACAAACTGGTGGAGCTAAAAGACGGACGTCTTCGCCCGACGCTTACCGGAATGGCGGTTGCCGACAGCCTGGCGTTAATTTAATGTCTCCTATGAAGATCAAGGAGGATTGTCTTTAAAATCCTCCCCGGCCCTCCTTTAAGAAAGGAGGGAGAATTTTAGTCGTACTCTTCAAGATACCGCTCGATATAATCCCGAACTTTTTTTTGGGGCTGATAAATGCCGAAGTGACCTTCGCATAAAATATCCGCTTCCAGCGCAAGCAGCGTCTGCATGGATTTTTTCCAGGCGGAAATATCGGAGCCGAAAGCCTTGTTAAAGGGGCCATGAATGTCCTGGCCGAATAATACTCTTTTACCGTTTCGATCCAGGTATACGGAAATTGAGCCGGGGGTATGGCCGGGAGTATGGATGCAGTGCAGTTCTTCATTACCAAATTTCAACGTCTCGACTGAACCGCTTAGCTTTCGATCTATCTTGGTCGGAGGAAAATTCGTGCCATACCAGTTGGCGGCGGTCCGGACGGAATCGCCTGTTTCAAGCGCTTTTGCGTCCAGTTCATGAATAATGATTTTGGATCCGAACTTCTGACGGAAAAAAGGCGCGGAACCGATATGATCGATATGGCAGTGCGTCAAAAGGACATGGCTTGCCGAAGCGGGGTTCAGGCCAAGCATTTCAATATTTCTGACAAGCTGGGACGAACTTCCGCCCGCTCCCGCGTCGATTAAAACAAGTTCCCCGGAAAAGTCGATCAGATAAACGGCCGCATCTTCGCCCTTTGTCATATTCGGCCCGCCGATCTGATAAACACCCTGTATGATTTCTTCGCCGCTTCTCACTGTCTTTTCTCCGGCGCTTCCTGCACAACGGGCAATACCAGTCGGAAGCCATTATACAGTTCCTTTGCGTCCTGATTTTTTTCTAAACGGTTTGACGTTCGGATGGCTTTGGGCTTGCCATACCAGGCGCCGCCGCGCAGCACGCAGGAAGAACCGCGGCCGGGGCCTGTGGGATCGTCTTTGGGGCTTTGCTTGTAATAGGTTGCGTCATATCTATCGCCACACCATTCCCAGACATTGCCGGACATGTCGTACAGTCCGAGACCATTGGGCTGCTTTTGCCCGACGGGATGCGGTCTGCCGGTTGAATTCGCCGCATACCAGCTGAAGTCACTTAAAGACGATTTGCTGTTGGTCCCCGCCCACTTTTCACTTTTACCGCCGCTTCTGGCGGCATACTCCCATTCCGCCTCCGTGGGAAGCTGGTAATGTCTGCCGCTTAATTGGTTTAACCGGCTGATAAAGCTTTGGACATCATCCCATGACACACGATTAACAGGGCACTTAGGCCCGCAATCAGCGAATCCAGATGGATTGCTCCCCATGATCTTTTTCCACTCCCCCTGGGTAACTTCGTGCTTTCCCATATAGACATCGCCAACACACACTTCATGGACGGGTTTTTCATCCCGATCTCCTTCGTTGAAGGCATCGCCCATCAGAAAGCAGCCGCCTTCGACAAAGACAAATGGCATGCCGGTGACGGAATCGGCAAAACCGCTCCGGCTCGTTTTGGCATCCGTTCGGATATCGCTTTTTACTTCCTCAGGAGAATGCTTAACAATGTTAAAAGTAACTTGATTTTTTGTGTCCTGCTTTGGTTTTTCCTCACTATCTTCAACGCGAATTTCGGAGGCTGGATAGGTCTTCCCGTCCACTTTGACAGTCAGATTGATCTCCACCTCCATTTTCTTTCCATCCAGATCATACGTCACAAGAAGCTTCTTTATTTCCTGTTTCGCATTTTCGTTTTTAATTTCCTCCGCTGAAACGCTTACGGCAAGCAATATT
>CAZGDK010000006.1:0-13758 GCA_964525155.1 uncultured Smithella sp.
CTTTTGTAAAGGCCCAGGCCATCAGTCGATCGGCGCATTGGCTTTGCGCTTCGGCGCTCTCTGCATCGATGGATCGCATGCGCGCCACGCGCAAAGAAGGGAAATCTTTGATCTCGGCAGAAAATGACGGATGATCCTGATCCGCTTTTTTAGGATGATATGTTTTACCGCATAACCCCGGCACAGGATTTTGACGCGCCGACGTTGGAGAAATTCCAAAATGAGCCCTGAAGGCTTTGGCAAAATTCTGCGAACTGGAAAAGCCGCACGTCTGTGCTATTTGCGAAACGGTGGCATTCAAATTTGTCGTCAGCCGGCAGGCAGCCCGCTCCAGGCGCACGCGCCGGATATAGTCCGCAACCGTCTCGCCGAAATGTTCGCGAAATCGCCTGTGGAAATGATACTTGGAATAGCAGGCAACAGAGGCCAGTTTTTCAAGGCTCAGATCTTCGGCAAAATGCTCTTGAATATATTCCGCGGCCCGCTGGAGTTGAGCCGGACAATCCTCCGTGGATTTGTTTCCATGATCTTCAAGCATGGGTTTCCATACTTAAAACGCCGGATCCTGTCAAATCCTTTCGGGATCAGCCCGGCTACTTTTGAAACAGTTTCATCATCAGCGTTAAGTCTCCATCCACCCGATATTTCTGCTCCATGAACATTTGCTGCCCGTCGGCCTTGCGCGTAATGATATCCATCCAGACATTAAAGGGTGTGTCAATAGTCAGGTCAGGTTTCTCGCAGACGCCCTGTTGCGCTTCCACGCGGTTATTTTCAATGATGAAATAGCATGAATCGTTAACATCACCGGAAAAGTTGATCTGCAACTGCACTTTCCGGTCGCCGGCGGCGGCGGCGTTGAGGCCGTAAGGAAAAACAAACATAAAATCCGTCAGCGACTGCGGACGCGGGACCATTTTTTTGTCGTCGAATTCCTTGGGAGTCATTTTCTCCGCGATACAGGTTTTCCAGTAGATATTGCCCATTTTTCCGAAGGACCTCGCATCGCCCAGGGGCTGAGTAATCCGGGCCAGCGTTTCGGGCTCGATCTTCATGGCCTTGACCAGCTCCCGTCCGGCCTGTCTTGTGGCGGTGAGGACATCTTTTGCCCTGGCTGTAAGCATCGGCGCCGACAAAAGGGAAGCGCCGGCCCGGCAAATCGCGGCCACATTGTTTGAATCTTTATGGCGCGTGCGCTTAAAAAATTCCAGCATCGCGTCAAATTCCGACGCTTCGGGAAATCCGCATACGCTGAGTAAAACGTTGGCAGGAAATTTTTCGTAGCGCGCCGGATGGTATGTCTTTCCGTCGGCCCCCTCCTCAAAGAACGGGAGAGCCGCCGGCAGCGTCCGTTCCATAAAGGCGGCCATCGCGGCGTTGATGGTGTGAAAGTAAAGCGGCGTGGCATAAATCGCCAGGTCGCAGGCCAGAAATTTCGGAAAAATATCCAGGGTCATATCATCCTTATGAATGCATTGCCCCGGCGTCTTGGTCCAGCAGGTGAAGCAGCCGATGCAGTTGCGGATTTTTTTCTCTCGCAGATTCACGACTTCGACATCCGCGCCCGCCTCGCGCATGCCGTCAACAAGGTGATGAAGCATTGTAAACGTGTAACTTTCCGCATCACTGCGGGGGCTGGAATTCAAAGCAAGCACTTTCATGGCATTCTCCTTTTGTTTTTTCTATTCCAGATTCATACCGGATGCCGATCACGCCGGACAATCGCCTCAGCATCGGCTTTTCTTATATCAGAACGTCCTTTTAAGCAATCAGCAAGGCGGTCCGTACCAGTCTTGCATGGATGCATAAGGCGCGATGATCGCCTTTTTAAAAGGCCTTCTGACATCCACCGGCTTTTCTCCGACGATCTGAATGTCCTCCAGGGAACGGGGCCGCATACCGGCTTTCAATGCCCAGGCAAATGTATCGATTTCATTTGCCTCGAATCCCATTACATGCGCACCGACCATATCGGCGGCAAGGGCATTGGTGCTGGCTATTATAAGATTCATCTTCAATATTTTCCCGCCGTCCATCTTGGATGGCCCCTGCCCCTGCATGGCCATTGTCGCATCTATAACACTCAGGCCGATTTTGTTGGCCTTGACCATATCGATGATGGCCGAGGACGTTCCCGAAGGCTCAAGCTCGCTTGCCTTTCTGTGCACCTCGGACCTCACCGTTCCGTAAACCAGACCCGGATAAGCGCCGATGCCGACATTTTTCAACGCCAGGGTAACTCCAGCCAGGCCGTGCGTTTTCATCATCGGCACCGAACAGACCATATCCGTGCCATAAAGAGCCTCATGGAGATGGATTTCCTTATAGACAAAGTTGTCGGGGATGGCCATTTTAGCCATCTTCCCGACATGCAGATTGACGAGGGGCACGTCAATTCTGGCAGAAAGTTCACGATAGCCCAGTTGTTCAAAAACATCATCCTGAATCAAACGGAGGATTTCATCATCCTTTGTGCGGCAGACAAATCCTTTGACATCGGTTTTGACGTTGCGCATCGATGCGGCGCTGGCCTCGCCGATGCAGACATCTTTCCCGGCTTTTTTCATCAGTACGGCCAGCGCTTCGACAACATGCGGTTTGGTTGTATCCGTCGACGCCGGACTGACCAGATTCGGTTTGAGCAAAATGCGCTCTTTCCCCCGGGTCACATGATCCACGCCCCCGAGAAGATCAAGAGCTTTTGTCACGGCGTATTCAACGCCTTTTGCAGCGCTCCATTTGTCATTGACCTTCACAATACTGACAACAGGCGTCGCATCCGAAAAATACGGGAGATAGGGGTTATAGGACGCGGGAAAGATTTCAAATTCCTTCGTCCCCGCCTCTCCGGGCATATGGATTTTTTTTGTGCACCCGAGCATGGCGCCCAGGCAAAACATAGACCCGTATCGGATTATTTCTCTTCTTGTGCAGTTCATGCTTCACCTCTCTTTGGAAAGCCCCGGACACAATGACTGGCCTCGGCTTGCCGTTGCCGATCTAAATCTTTTGACGGTCCTTATAGGGAGAGTCCGAGGTCCAACCCGTCGGTAATGGATTCCAGTATTCCGCCAACCGCGCGGCACTGGCCGATCGCGTGGACGGGTTTGCTAAGGCCTGTCAGGGCCTTCAGCAGCCTGTCATTCGACTCACTGCCCAAAGACAGGACAACGGTGTCGACATCTTCGATGGTTTGTTTGCCACTTCCTTCGGATAAGATAACCGTTTTTCCTTTGATCAATTCGATGCGGCTGTTTGTTCTCAAAACAACATTTTTTTGTTTCAGGCGCGACAGGAGATGATAACGCGTAATCGCTTCCACCTTCTCCCCTGCCCTCTGCTGGGGGATGACGACCTCCACGTTTTTCCCCTGATCGGCCAGAAACTCGGCGGCGCCCAACCCTTCAATGCCGCTTTCGGCGGCTATAACGATCACGCGTGCGCCGGTCGCCGCGCCTCCCATCAGGACATCGCGGCCCTGAACCACCTGTCCCGTTTTCGCGCCCGGAATGATCATGGATTTGGGAAGGCCGCCTGTCGCCACAATGACCTCGTCCGGATTTTCGCGCTTGATGATTTCCGGGGTAACCCGGGTCGATAGATGCACCGTAACGCCCAAGCGCTTAAGCTCGTTTTGATAATACGTCACCGGCTTTATCATCTCTTCGCGCGAAGCCGTTTTGGAGGCGATGATAAGCTGGCCGCCCAGATAGCTTTTTTCTTCATAGAGTATGACCCGGTGCCCCCGCTCCGCGGCAACACGGGCGGCTTCCATACCTGCTGCGCCTGAGCCGATGACCATCACCCGCTTCTTTTTCAGGGCCGGCGTCATGGCGTATTTCTTTTCCCGCCCCACGGCGGGATTCAAAGCGCAGGTAATGCCGTCCGGATGACCGGTGCGGGACCAGCAGTTCATCAACCCGATACAGGGACGAATCTCGCCTACCCGGCCCTGGCGGGCCTTGTTCGGAAGATCGGGGTCGCACATGTTGGCCCGCGTCATCCCGACCATGTCGGCGCGCCCGAGCCGGACAATCTCGTCGGCCATGACGGGATCGACGATGCGGCCGATGCAGAACACCGGGACCGTCACGACGTGCTTGATGCCTTCGGCCAGATAGACATACGCCCCGTGCTTCGACCCCATGGCGCCGATCGTATTGATGCCGGCCAGACTGACGTTGACGTAATCGAGATTTCCCGCATTTACAAGCTTTGGCGTGATCCGTTGCATATCCGCAATGGTAAGACCACCCGGCACAAATTCGTCGCCGCTGATGCGGATGCCAAACGTAAAGTCATTCCCCACCTCCTTGCGGATGGCCTGAATGGCCTCAATGACAAAGCGGATGCGATTTTCCTCGGAACCTCCGTATTCATCGGTGCGATTGTTTTGCAGGGGCGACATAAATTGCAAAGGCAGATAATTGTGGGCGCAGTGCAGTTCAACGCCGTCAAGACCGCCTTCCCGCATCCGGGAGGCGCCCCGGGCATAGCATATGACAAGTTCCTGAATTTCCTTAATCGACAAGGCCCGGGGTCTGCCGCCATAGTAAGGACTGGGAATGGCTGACGAAGAAACCAGCTCGCTTACGGCTCTGGGAAGGATGGATTTTCCCGGGTGCCAGACCTGGCCGATGATTTTGCCTCCGGCCTGATGAATTTCGTCGACAACGGGTTTGAAGGCCCGGGCAACGCCACTGCGATAGCACTGGATCATCAGGGGTGATATCCCGCCCGTCGGATGAACCGGCTGACAATCGGTGAAGATAAGACCGATCCCGCCCCTGGCCTTGGAACCCCAGTAGTCTCTGTGCCGTTCGGAGGGCAGCCCGTGTTCACCGAATCCGGTGTAATGAGCCGTGCTCAGGATCCGGTTTCGAACCGTGAATGCCCCGATTTTAAGCGGGGAGAAAAGGTGCGGGAAAAAGGCTTTTTTTTCATCCGGGGAAACTTTTTCGGCGCCCCATGCGGCTTCGATGTTTCCGAAGCCAAGGCCAAGCGTCGCGCCGGAAACCGCGAATCCGGCCAGTTTCAACGCTTCACGGCGATTCAAGCGCCACTCTTTCTCTGTTTTCTTTTGCTGATCCATAGTGCATCTCCTCAATGGTGCTTATTTCGATTATTTGGATACAATTTCCGGTTTGCCGAAACTGAAGCCGTATTTATTCCGGAAATAATAAGCCAGGACGATTTCCTTCACGCCGATTCCAAAGGCTTTCGGACGCCAGCCGCCGTCCGCCGGGGCGGCTTCCGGATAAGCAGTCCAGCTCGCCTTGCCAGCCGCAACGTGAAAGATCTGCGGATACTTTTCGGACAGGTCGAGCATCGTCGTTACTTTCGATCCGTCGGGCCGGGGTTTCACCAGCTTGCCGTTTAAGAAGTTGAGCAGAGGAATCCCCGCCAAACGGCGAAACCATTGCCTCTCGGCGTCCGTGACCGGATGGTCCTTGGTATCGAGGGATACTTCGAGAATCGTCTTGCCGTAGGCCTTCAGATTTCCTCTGAAGAGTGGCGTCTCCCGCGTGAACGTAACGTCGGCCAGCACCTTGGGATACCCCAGATACCTGATGCCCCGAATGCGCCCCTCGTCCGACGTCAGCGGCATGGTAACGCAATACCAGACCGCTTCTCCCTTATATTTCGCCAGGAGAAAGATGGCCGTCTCCTGATAGGGATCAAGCGTCCCTAAGGCCATACTGTAATAATCAATTACAAACGCCTGAACGACGGGTTCATCCGGCAGATCGAAGACCTCCGGAAGGAGCGCCCGATAGGTTGCCGTGTCCTGCGGGGTATAGAAAATCATGATCCCGTCGAATTCTTTATACATCTTGTCCTCGCCACAGGCGGAGACTGTCCATGATGCAAAGGCAAGAACACCTAAAAAGTAAATGATCACACGGACGCCAACCCCTTTTCTTCGTTGTTTCATTGTCGCACCCATTGTTGTTTGCATAAAGAGCCTCCTTTGTTTACAATCAAACCGGCGGCTGCCGTAACCGATTGCGATAACAAAGCTTGACTCGTCAACATTCGTCCATGCTCCGTAACTTGCTTCGCCACCGTTTACCGCCTTCCTTCTCCCGGCAATTTCTAGTCGGCTTTCAGGTAATCATGGACAACGCCCGCACTCGTCATTGTAAAATCAGCTTTTCGAAAAACACTTCTGAAAATCTGCTGGACCTTAACTTTCGGAAAGCCGTCGGTCATAGACTGATCAAATTCCATCGCAACTTCCCCGTCGATAAGCGAATGAACTTTCATGTTTTCAATTTTCCCGGAGATCAGCTTTTTTTCCGCCGGTTGCGCGTTGTTTTGCGCCGCCGGCACAATCTTCAAAATAACACCCGGTGTGTTGTCAAGCGGCTCTCCGGGCTCGCCCAGAACCATATCCGCTTTAAACAGGATCTTTCCTTCCCGCTCAACCGAGGCGACAAGATGATTGCCCTTTTGATCCAGATGGATCTTGCCCATTCTGGCAGGAGAACCGGTGATCGCCCGCATACCTTCACTCATGGCTTTGTTATCGACCACGCTATACACCGGATGGGCATACATTTTGCCTTTAAAGACCACTAAAACGCCCATTTCCATGCTGTGATCATATCCTGCGGGATCGGAAGCGGGACGGCGGGATACGGCAACATACATAATGTTGTACGGACTGGGAACAAGCGGCGCAGGCGCCAGATTTTTTACTGTTTCCGGCGGGGTGATAAAAACGATAAACATGCTTTCGCTATTTTTAATATCGACGGACTGAGGCGCGGGCATTGCCGCATCCGGCGCCGACGCAGCTTTTGCAGGCTCCGGGGTTTGCGGTTTCTCCGCAGTCAGGATTCCCTGCCGCAGAATGCCGCAGCCTGCGATCAACGTGATTGCCATGAAAAGAACGACCAGTTTTTTATACATCATGATTTACCTCCTTGGTTAAGATGAGATGATTTTACTGCTTTAATATACCGTCTTTGCCGACGCCGGCTTGCAGCCGATTGCTTTTATCGTTTCGAATCTTGCTTTTTCATTGCCGATCCGGATAGCTTCCAACGCCAAAATTCATTTTGAATAGGTTCTTGATGTAATAAGCCAAAACCGGTTCGGCGGGCTGGAAACCGAAAATCTGCGCCAGACGCTCCGAGTGGGCGCGCGCAGCCTCGGGAAACTGGGTGATGCGCGCCTTGCCGGTTTGAATGACCAGTTTGTCGGGATACATTCGCGCGGCATCCAGAATAAACTCCTTGCCGCCAAATTGGGGTTCGAAGACTTTTCCGTTGAGAATATTGAAGTCGCCCACTCCATGGAACCGCCGGAACCAGGCCTCTTCCTCGGCGGAAACGGAACGATCCTTTCCGGGAATAAACTCGACCTCCAGAACCGTTTTGTTTTTCAAACTGAAGATGCCCGTGAATTTTGACGGTTCACGGTTGATCCGGACATCTCCCATGATTTTGGGATAGCCCTGAAAAAATATCCCGCCGCGTCGCGCCATGTCGGACGTAACCGGCATGGTCAGGCAAACCCAGCCCGGCTTTTGCTTATAACGGGCCAAAAGATAAACAGCCGCTTCCTGATAAGGGAGGGTCGCCTTGTCCATCTTGTAGTAGTCCATGACAAATACGCGGATCAGGGGTTCATCCGGCATATCGAATTTTTTGGGAAGCAGTAACCGGTACAGCGCAATGTCGTCCGTTTTATAATAAACGAAGACGCCGTCATACTCGTAATAGGTAAAAGGCCTGTCCTCGGACGCACACCCTGCACCCTGACATAATAATACGGCAACACAAACTAACATCATCATACGCATGAATGTTTTCCATAACGGTTCCATCTGGCCCTCCTCAAGGTTGTTTCCTGTTTGGATATTTATCCTCATCTGTTGTTACAATCATCTCACCGCCTGGATGCGACGGCTTTTCCGCAATGCGCACGCAATCCGACTATACGCAATCAGGTATCCGATTACTTACACGCTGTTGCTATTGTTGTTTCAAATTTTGCTTTTTTGGAAATTTGGAGTCATCGCTTATGGGAGTATTGTGATGGGAAAGCAAAGATCCGAGAGCCAGGCAACGGAAGGATCCAGGGTAGGCCCGTTGTAAAATATCACGTAACGCGGCCTTCGATCGCGGGAATAATAACTCGATACCCACCAGCCGCGCATTAATTTCTCGCGCACGGCGGCAAACTCGTCGAACGTTTGGAACCTGCCGTGATAAACGCCGTACAGACCTTCCTGCAGATTTCGAATCTTAATCTCAGGATATTCCTTAATTGCTGCGTTTTCGGGAATGGTGGCGCAAACATCAACGGTGAACAGTCCTTCTTCATCGGGTACGACTTCATAGGCCGTCATAAGCAGCCCGGCGTCCATCGTAAAAAGTTTTTCCGCGATCGACCATTTAAACATTTTTTGCATCGCCTGCCCCAGGGCTTCCGAAAGCGGCAGGGTCTTAAGCCTCACGTAAGCCACCCGGCAACGGGGGAACCGGATAACTTCCAGGTTCCGACTTTCGCCGCCTTCCTGAGCGTCACCATGCAGGCAGGGAAATTGAATAAACATTTTCCCCTTTTCAACTTCTGCAGGCAAGCAATGCCTTTTACTATAACCGCTTTCCATAATCCGAATTTTATTCAGAAGGATTGTCCGCCAATCAAACCTGTCGCGAACCGTTATGGGGGGCACACCGTAATGCTGTTTGAAAGAACCGGTAAAATGTTGCGAACTGGAAAAGCCGTATTGATAAGCAAGATCCGTGATGGATCTCCGATCCCCGGCAAGCAGCCTGAACGCCGCCTGCTCCAGGCGAAGACGCTTGATGTAATCCCCCGGGGGTTCACCGAACTGCATTTTAAAAAGGCGATGAAAATAGAACTTTGAAAAACCGGTCGTCCGCGCCAGTTCTTCGAGGTTCAAGGCTTCGGTTAAATGATCCCGAATATAGGCGGCAGCAAGGTTCAACCGTGCCTTTTCCTGATTACCGAATGTAGTAGAAATGGATAAATACACTGATTACGACTCCCGGATAATTGCAAACTTCATCATGATTTTATCGGCATGCAAATGTCCACAATGGCAATTCTCCGCGGATTCATCTGACTGTTGTTGCTGAGAAATGTTAAAATGGGCCGCAAATCAGATTGATAACCGTTTGCCGGCAGCCATTCATAAGCAAGACGCCGACTATGAGCGGCAATCGCTTCCCAGGTATCTTCACAGTGCAAGACGGCATACCGGCCGCCGGGAAGATTCTGGATACCGATATCACCATCGCCTTCAACATCTTCGGACACAGCAAGGCAAACATCATAGATATAAATGTTCTCCGGTATTGTTTCGGGGTCTCCCCAGCCGGCGCCAATAGGCAACAAAAAACCCCGGACAATATCGCGCTCGAATGCCCAGTGAAGCAGCCGATTAATAGGCTGCCTGTACGTCTCAGGACGACAGGGACCGATAACTCGCTTATAAACCACCCGGCAGGACGACAATTCTTTTATTGTGATCTGAAGGGGCTCTTTACTTTCCTCTTTCACCGCCGGTTCGCCTTGAATCGAATTCAGTATTTTCCGGTCCGGGTTATGGCGAAAGGATGTCGGGGAACAGCGGAAGCGCGCCTTGAAGACTCTGGCAAAATTCTGGGCATTGGAAAAGCCGCATCCCCAGGCAACCTCGGAAACCGAGGCGCTTAAATCCGATGTCAGCCGGCGGGCGGCATGCTCCAGGCGGATGCGCAAGATATGGTCATGGACCGTCTCGCCGAAATGCTCGCGAAACAGACGGTGAAAATGATATTTGGAATAGCAGGCCACGGAAGCCAGTTTTTCAAGAGTCAGGTTTTCGGCAAAATGATCCTGAATATAATCCGCGGCACGGTTCAGATGAACCTGCAATTCATGATCAATAGAATCCGGAGGATGTTTCCGCATGGAGCTTTAAATACGCAAAACGCCGGGGCCTGTCAAATTCTTTTGCCAAGAATAGATGCCATCATCAAAAAATCCAAACCGGCAATCAAGACCGGCCGGGCAAACAAACGGGCCCGGCCGGTTTCAGGGAGGGGAAGAGCTCTCCGACTCGAGACGGAGAGCTCTCTGGAAAGATCGCTATTTTTGTCAAAGAATGCACCGCATCACATCAGATGTGCGCCCGCGAATCCTTGAGCATCAAAACGCCAAACATGCAGATGAGGTAGAAAATCGAGACAAACGCCATGACAATCGTTAGCCCGACTTTTTGCGCCGCAGCTCCCATCACCAGCGGCACCAGGGTGGCCACCAGTCGTCCGGTGGAGTAGCCGGCGGAAATGCCCACGGCGCGAATATGCGTGGGAAACTGCTCCACCAGATACGCCGCCAGAATGGCCCAGATGACCGACGGAATGCACCACGCGATGACGCCCAGAGCGTAGAATACTCTTTCGTCGTCCCACTCGATGCCCATCCATAGAAACAATCCCGCGGCGGACAGACCGCCGCAGACCGCCATGGTTGCGCGCTTGCCGAACTTGTCTCCGGCCCATCCGGCAATGGCATAGCCCAAAACCGCGCTAAACTGCAGCACCAGCAGGAACGTGGAGAAGGCTTTGGGAGACATACCTCTTTCTCTGGCCAGAATTGTGGGCAGCCAGGTGTTGACGGCCCAGTAAGTGAACATAAGCGACGTGCAGATGACGACGACGTACGTGAAGGAGCGGATGTTTTCCTTCTTCAGCAAATCGCCAAATCCAGGCTGCGCCGCCACCGGCGCTCCGGATGTAATCCCTTTTTTCCTGTCTTCCTGCATTCTCATCCACACCGGCGATTCCGGAATGGCAAAATGGATGTAGATGGCCAAAAAGACCGCCGACGCACCGGCAAAGTACAGAATCGGCCAGCCGTATATAGGACAGAGAAAATGATTAATGAGAATAATAACGGCAATGCCCACGGGCCAGCCCAGCTGCATGTAGGAACTGTACTTGGCGCGTTTGGCGGGTTCCGTATATTCCTGCAACAGCGTGCTGGCGAGCGCCCATTCGGCGCCTAAGCCCAGCCCCGCTAAAAACCGCATGGCGGCAAGTTGTAAATAATTCGTCACAAAGCCCGTCAAGCCGGTCATGATGCCGAAAAAAGCAATACACCAGACCAGCGCTTTTTTCCGGCCGTATTTGTCGGCCAGCGGCCCGAAAATATAGCCCCCACAGCTCATTCCCACCAGCATGCAGGTGGCCACAAAGCCAAGCTGAACAAACGTCACATCCGGCCAGGCGGCATTCAACAGCGGCACGGCGAGGGCAAACACCCAGATATCCATTCCGTCGAAGGCAAAACCCAGAATCGATATCGCCAGCACTTTCATTCGATAATCGGCGGCATTGACGACCGCCCCCACATTCTCCTTCGCTTCCGCTACAATTGACATGAAAATACTCCTTTCCTCTCAAGAATCAGGCATAAATACTTGCAACAGCATTTTGATTAAAGTTACCCGGAAATGCCGGCAGTGCTTTGCAGCCGGCACCCTCATCTTCAGACATGATCATGTGATGCCTTTTTACAATGAAGCGAAATTGGCGTCTTGTCGGTGATTGCTATGGTTGTTTCAAATATTGCTTTTTTGCGGCATGTGAAAAATCGAAAGGCGGCAGGCTGTTATTGAGAAAAGATTATCGATTGAGCGCCGCAATCGGCAAACACAAATCCACAAACGACGTATGGGACGGATGAATGGCGGGATCGTTATAATATATTTCATAGCAGGGGCGACGGTCACGGGGGAAGTAGCTCGAAACCCACCAGCCGCAGGTCAGACTTTCCCACGTGGAGGTCAGTTCGGATACATCCTGGAATTTGCCGTGATAGACAGCATAGAGACCGCCGGGCAGATACTGGATTTGGATATCGTCATGACGCTCCATCTCGACTCCGGCCGGCACGGTGACGGAGGCATCGTAGGTGTATTCGCCGCTCAAATCCGGCACAATACCGACGGCGCTGATAATCATGGCATTGCCCGTCAAGAGGCCCTTGGGCGCGGCCCAGTGCACCACCTGATCCATGGCCTGGCCCGCCGCTTTTAAAACGTTTTTTTTGCGGGTCCGAACATAAGCCACCCGGTAAGACGGCATGTCCATAACATCCAGTTCCTGAAACACGTCTTCGCGGCCGCCGTTTTCGGCAATCGCCGGAATCTTCACAAAGGCGCCCCCGGATTTGATCTCGACCGGCAGGCAGTGCCGCCGGCCGTCGTCGATTTCCATATTTTTAATTTTTTTCAGGAAGATATTTCCCCAGTCCCGCCGGTTTTGAAGTTCGATAGGAGAGACGCCAAAGTGCCTTTTGAAAGATTTTGCAAAATGCTGGGAACTGGAAAAGCCGCAGTCAAAGGCAATGCGGGTAATGGACGAGGAACTGCCGGCAATCAGCTTCAAAGCCGCCTTTTCCAGACGAATCCGCCTGACGTAGTCGCCGACGGTTTCGCGGAATCGTTCGGTAAAAAGACGATGGAAATGATATTTCGAAAATCCCGCCACCCGGGCCAGCTCGTCGAGGCTCAGCTCGTCATCAAAATGACCGCGGATGTAAGCCGCCGCGCGATCCAGTTGGACATGCTCCTGATGTCCGTATGCCGGACAGGACGCCGTTGAACATTGATCATCCAAGAAAAGTGGGGGTCGCATCTTTTACCGCTCCGTCGGCACGAAATACTTTACCAATAGACTAAAACGAGTTCCTGTTTTTTTTCCCATCATACTTGTTTGAGATGCAATTGCTTGCCTTGCGTTGCTATTCTTGTGTCAAATCTTGCTTTTTTAATATTTTTTGTTTTTGACGTAGGGTACTTTTTCAGCTCTGATCGGCAGGCACATATCGACAATGGCCAGTTTTCTGGGATTCCGGTTGGGATTATTGTAATAAATCGTCAGGAAGGGTCTTGCGTCGCGCCGGTACCCGCTGGACGGCAGCCAATCCCGGCAAAAACGGCGGACGGCATCGGGCATGGCGTCCAGCTCGACTTCACAGTGCCAGACGGCATACAGGCCGCCCGGGAGATCCTGAATCGCCACTTCTCCACCTCCCGAAACGTTTTCAGACACAGCCAGACAGGCATCGAAGACAAAGCCGTCGGCAGACGTTGTTGCAGGATCGCTCCAGTCGGCGGCAATGGGCATTAAAGCGGATTCCCGGACGTTTCGTTCACCGCCGGCCCATTGCAGCAGCCGGTCAAAGGCTTGTGCGTTGGAAGGAGAAAAGAAAGCACCGACATCCCGAATGTAAGCAACGCGGCAAACGGGCAGCTCCCGAATGGCTGCGGCAAGCGCGGCTTTGCCGCCATTTGCATCCAAGCCGGCCGGTTGCGATGCCGGAGAAGGGCTTGCCGGATCTTTGCGATAAGAGGTGGGCGAACAGCCGAAATGGGCCGTGAAACTTCGCGCGAAATTCTGCGAGCTCGAAAAACCGCAGCGGCCGGCGATTTGCGCCATGGAGGCCGTCGGATCGGCGGCCAGTTGGCGGGCCGCCTGTTCCAGCCGAATCCGCCGGACATAGCTGCCGGCCGTTTCACCGACCAGGGCCTGAAAAATACGGTGAAAGTGATACTTCGACACGCAGGCTTTTTGCGCCAGCCTGTCGAGGCTCAAATCCTCGTCGCAATGAGCCCCGATATACTCCAGGACCCGTTCAATACGAGGCCGATACTCCTTATCTGATACACCGCCGGAAGAGGGTCGCATGAATCCAACCGCCACACAGAAAATCAATTTGTCAGAATGG
>CAZGDK010000006.1:13858-52445 GCA_964525155.1 uncultured Smithella sp.
TTGGAGCGATCATCCTGCGGTAAACCGCCGGTAAATTGTCTTGACACAGCGCTTCCCTATTCCTTATAGTCTTCAAAACAGCTGGTTTAAATACGTTTTTTCCTATCGGCTGAGCATATTTTTACGCCATCGTTGACAATGGAGACTACGCCATGACCCTCGTAGACAAACAGACCCGCCCAACAACATCTCACGAGAAGCGGCGCATTGTCGACGTCTGCCGCTCTCTTGTCGAATCCGCCCATGATTCGATCTATGTGGTCGATCGCCGCGGCCGCTACCTTCATGTCAACCCGCAGCACTGCAAGCGTCTTCACGCTTCACTTGCCGAACTGACCGGCAAAACCTATGCGGATTATCATTCTCCCGAAGAAACGGCTGAATTTACCCGCCATGTGAAAGAGGTCTTTGAAAAAGGCAAGCCGCTGCAACAGCAGCACAAAAGCGACCGGGACGGCTGCGAATTTCTGCGCACGTTCAGTCCGGTGCAAAGTGCGTCCACCGGTAAAAATAAAGTCGCCGCCGTGTCGGTCATTTCCCAGAACATTACGGAATGGAAACTGGCCGAGCATCTCTACAGAACCCTGGCGGAAAAATCGTCCATCGGCATCTTCATCGTTCAGGACAAGCGCTTCGTGTGGGTCAACCGCCGCTTTGAGGAAAACACCGGATATGCGGCCCGGGAAATTCTGGGAAAGGATTCGCTGTTCATGGTTCATCCGGACGACCGCGAATTCGTCCGGAAAACCGCCCGGGCCATGATGCATGCGGGCAACGTCATTCCCTATGAATATCGCGTCGTGACCAAAGAGGGGGACGTCTCATGGTACATGGGAACCGTTACCTCCATTGAGTATCAATGCCGGCACGCGACGCTGGGCTCGCAGATGGACATCTCGCTGCAAAAGCAGGCCGAAGACGCCCTCAAGCAAAGCGAAGACCGTTCCCGCTCTATTGTCGACAATATTCCCGATGCGTATTACGAAGTGGACTTGAGAGGAAACCTGATTTTTTTCAACGATGCGTATCTGAAGCTTTTCGGGTCGCGACGGTCGGAGATGGCAGGGCTCAATTTTCGGCGATACGTCGATAAAAAGCATGCCGAAATCGCCTTGCGCACCTTCTCGCAGGTGTACAAAACGGGAAAACCCGTCAAAAGAATGGAATGGGAAATTATCCTGAAAAACGGCGAGGCCCGGCAGGTTGAATTATCGGTCAGCCTGGTGCGCAACGCGCAGGGCAAGCCCGCGGGCTTTCGCGGCATCGTCAGCGACATCACCGCGAGGCGCAAGGAAGAGGAAGTCATCCGCGCCCAGGCCTTCCGGGACCCGCTGACGGGACTTTCCAACCGCATCCTCTTTTACGACCGCCTGAACATGGCGGTCAAAAGGGCGAGGCGGTCCCAGCGCATGGTGGGCGTCATCGTGCTGGATCTTGATCATTTCAAGGACATCAACGACCGCTTCGGGCATCAGGCAGGCGACAGTCTTTTACAGGAAGTCGCCGAGCGTCTTTCGGCCATTGTCCGGGACACCGATACGGTCGCGCGCCCCGGCGGGGACGAATTCTGCATTATCCTGCCGTCTCTTGCTTCGCGCCATGACGTCATCCAGATTGCGGACAAAATCGTCGAATCCTTCCGCCGGCCGATTGCGCTCGGGGCGGACTCCGTCACGGTGACAACCAGCGTGGGGGCGGCTCTGTATCCGGGAAACGGCGACGACCTGGACACGCTGATTCAAAAAGCGGACAAGGCCATGTACTTAGCCAAAAATCTTGGCCGCAACCGGTATTGTTTTTTTGAAGAACCCGATTAACAGACAAAGGAAAATATTATGAACATCGTCGTTTTAAACGGCAGCCCCAAAGGCGAGCTTAGCGTCACCCTCCAGTACGTCCGCTACGCGGCGCGCAAAATGCCGCAGCATTCTTTTACAATTTTTCCCGTGGCCCAGACCATCCGGAAAATCGAAAAGGATGAAAAATCTTTTAACGAAATTCTCGATGCGGTCAGGCGCGCCGACGCCGTATGGTGGGCGTTTCCGCTTTATTTCCTTCTTGTGTGTTCCCAATACAAACGTTTCATCGAATTGATTTTTGAAAGAAAACAGCAGGGAGCTTTTGCAGGCAAATACACCCTGTCTCTGTCCACTTCCGTCCATTTTTTCGATCACACGGCGCACAATTACATGCAGGCCGTCTGCGACGATCTGGATATGAAATATCTGGGCGCCTATTCCGCGGCCATGTACGACCTGATGCAAAAGAAAGAACGCCGGCGCTGGCTTTCCTTTGCCGAATCTTTTGCCGACGCCGCAATTCGCCAGGCCCCCTCGGCGCGCGTCTACCCGCCTGTTGCGCCGCTTAGTTTCGTTTACACGCCGCAGCCTCCAGCTGCCGCCGTCGATACGGCAGGGAAGAAAATTCTGATTATGAAAGACGGTCAGCAGCCGTCCGGCAATATCGACGCGATGGTTCAGGCTTTTACCGGTAATTTCAAAGGGTCCGTCGAAGTCGTCAATCTGACGGACCTCGACATCAAAGGCGGCTGTCTGGGCTGCTGCAAATGCGGACTGGACAACATCTGCGATTATGAGGGCAAGGACGCCTACATCGATTTTTATAATGAAAAAGTCAAAAAGGCGGACGTCGTCGTCTTTGCGGGAGCTCTTCACGACCGGTATCTGTCGTCACGCTGGAAAATGTTTTTCGACCGGTCTTTTTTCAATACGCACATGCCGACACTGCTGGACAAACAGATTGCCTTTTTAATTTCCGGTCCGTTGGGGCACAACCCGAATCTGCGCCAGATTCTGGAGTCCTACGGTGATTTTCAGGAAGCCAATCTTGCGGGCATTGTGACGGATGAATCCGGCGATGCAAGGCAAATCGATTTACTGCTTACCGAACTGGCAAAAGCCGCCATCCGAACAATCGAAAACCGCTTTGCCAGACCTCGAACATTCCTGGGCGTCGGGGGCAGAAAAGTTTTCCGGGATGAACTCTACGGCCCGCTGCGCTTTGTTTTCCAGGCGGACTACCGCTACTACAAAAAACACGGATACTTCGATTTCCCGCAGAAAAATTATAAAGCCCGGCGCATGAACCTGTTTATGACACTGATGACGAAGATTCCGCCCGTAAAAAAGAAATTTTTAAAAATCCTTAAAGAACAGATGGTCAAGCCCCTCAAACATGTTGCGGAGAACAAGGAATGAAACAAGAAGTCAAAATGGTCTTTCTGGATACGGCCACCGTGGGCCGGGTTGACAACCTTGCCGAAATTGAAGCGCTGGGGAAATACACAGGCTACGGCTTAACTTTACCCTCCGAACGGATTGGACGCATCCGGGGGCACAACGTCGTCATCACCAACAAAGTGGTCATCGACAGTGGCGTCATGGACGCCTGTCCGGAACTTAAGCTCATCTGCATTGTCGCCACCGGCATGAACAACGTCGATCTCGCCTGTGCCGCGGAGAAAGGAATTTCCGTTCGCAATGTCGCGGGCTATTCCACCGAATCCGTGACACAGTGCACCTTTGCCATGCTGTTTTACCTGCTGAACAAGAGCCGCTATTACGATGATTATGTCCGCTCGGGCCAATACGCGGCAAGCCCCCTCTTCACGCACCTGGGACGGGAATTCTGGGAGCTTTCCGGCAAAGTTGTGGGCGTCATCGGCATGGGAGCCATCGGAAAGCGTGTCGCCCAGGTCGCCACGGCCTTTGGCGCAAACGTCGTCTATTATTCAACATCGGGCAATAACCTCGATGCGGCTGGCTATCCGCATCGCCCGCTGGAGGCGCTGCTTGGCGAGGCGGATGTCGTCACCATTCACTGCCCGCTTAACGACCGGACGCGCAACCTGATCACCGAACCGCGACTGCGCCTGATGAAGCCCACGGCCTGCCTGTTAAACATGGGCCGGGGCGGCATTGTCGATGAAGCGGCGCTGGCTCAGGCCATCGATGAATACCGGATTGCCGCGGCGGGGCTGGATGTCCTGACCACCGAGCCCATCGCGGCGGACAGCCCGCTTTTGAAAGTGAAAAACAAAGAAAGGCTCTACATCACGCCGCACATCGCGTGGGGCAGCATCGAGGCCCGCCGTCTGCTCATCTCGCGCACGGCACAAAACATCCAAAACCACTTTGGATTAAACAGCAGTCATCCCGGCTAAAGCCGGGGTCCAGTTTAATCAATCTGGATTCCGGCCTTAGCCGGGATGACAAATGAAGATCATCGCTTTAAAAGATGGGGAAATAAGATATGGTTCACAACATCATCCAATGAATCTTTAAAAAATCGGCCGTCACGGATGGAAAGGTCAATGCCGGATCGGCGGCCGCAGAAAGAAAGACAGCAGGCCGCAGATGAAAAGCAAAGCGGATGCAATGCCGAAGGGCAGAGTATAGCTTCCGGTGATATCAAAAAGATACCCTGCAAAGACAGGACTGACGGCACTGGCAATCGTCACAATCGGTGTCGTCCAGCCGACAATGCGGGCAAAATGCCTCCGTCCGAAATAGTCGCCCAGCATATGCGGCAAAATAACGATCATGCCCCCGAAACCAATACCGGTTAATATGGAATAAAGATAAACAAAGCCGATGCCGCGGGCATTCATCAACGATACAATCCCCAGACCCATACAGGTCATATACGCGGCGGTCAGATAACGGGCCTCAAATCGCATGCCTAAGACGCCGCTTCCCAGGCGGCCCAGAATGCTCGTGCCCAGCATCAAGCCCAGCGCGGTTGCCGACATCATCGGGGAATAGTTCAGATCGCGCAGATACGCCACCTGATGCGTCGCCATCATGTTGACGGAAAAAAGCAGAGCCGAAAACAAAAGAAGCTGCATCCAGAGCGCCGGAGTCTTCAACGCGTCACGAACACTCCAGTCAACGCCCGGAATGCGGGTCTGCTCCTGTTTTGCGCCCGCAGATCCATCGGCGCCCCCGTCAGGAACCTGCCCGAATTCTTCAGGCGTGTTGCGAATCAGAGCCCCGGCCAGACAAATGCCCATCAGCAGCTGAAAGCCGGCAAGGCTTGCCCAAGCCTCGCGCCAGCCCGTGTGCAGCATCAGCGAACTGATGACCGGAGGCATAAAAAAACCTCCGGCGGCGCCCGAAGCCAGAAGAAGACCCAGCGCCAGGGAACGGCGGCGGATGAACCAGTGGTTAACCACCGTTGTGGTCGGCAGGTACTCGGAAAAGCCGAGGGCAATGCCGCATAAAAAACCGAAGCAAAGATAAACATGCCAGAGTTCCCGGACCTGTGACATCCCCAGAAGCCCGAAAACGGCGGCCACGTTCCCCAGAACAATATTCCGCCTTGCGCCAAACCGCGCAACACTCCATCCGGCCAGCGGCCCGATCAATCCGCCCAGAACAAGAAAAAACGTGTATGCGCCTGAAATCGCCTGACGCTTCCAGCCGAAAGACTCCGCCATCGACGGCAGTAAAACACCGAAGGCGTAGGTAACATTCCCGCAGATGCCACAATAAGCCACCATGACGCCGGTTAGCGCCAGCCAGCCCAGGAAAGGTTTCTTTTGTGGTGCAGGTAATGTCATGTTGTATCCACTCTATAAGTGATGATGTTCTCAGCCGCAAACCGTTCTCATATTTGCAGACAGGCTGTCAAGGAGGATAAAAACCAAGCTCAACAGATGTATCCCGAAGGGATCGCAGGTTTATAGAAACATGGTTCGCATTTAATCTGCGACCCCGTCGGGGTCGAACGGATATCCTTTTCCCGGCTATAAACGTATAACCCCCTCGGGGTTAATAACAGTCTCATAATTATTTTTACATTTGTCATTCCGGCGAAGGCCGGAATCCAGGAATTCTTTTAACTGGTTCCCGGCCTTCGCCGGGAAGACGACTGAAGTTAATATCTTCAGCCGAAAATATTACCATGAGACCGTTAATATAAACACGCCTTACAGAAAACGGCTTTTTGATCTAGACACCCAAAACTCTCAAGGCGTTGGGCGCGATGAAACGAGGCGTTCATTGACAGACCTCTTCATTTTTCATATAGTCCGGCCATCTTAAGAACCAGGAGAGACGAATGCAGCCCGATTGGTGTCAGGAAGCCAAAGCAGGAATAGTCGTATGCGATATGCAGGGAATCATATTATCGATGAATGACATGGCGGCCGCGATTTTTGCAAAGTCCGGCGGACGCGATCTGATCGGCAAAAGCATGATGGAATGTCATCCGCCGCAAGCACGGGAAAAAATCCGCAAGCTTTTCGAAACCCAAAAACCGCACTGCTACACCGTTGAATCCCGAGGAGTCAAAACCATGCTGTACCAGTCGCCCTGGAAAGAAAACGGAAAATTCATGGGCTTTGTGGAATTCATTTTGATCCTGCCCGACGTGGTTCCCCACCTTGATAAAATTCACTGGGTGAAGAAGTAAATAAATTATCTATTGATCGTTTTGCAATTTGTCATTCCGGTGAAGGCCGGAATCCAGGATTATTTTACGCTGGAGCAATCATTTTGATTGCTCCTACATGTTTATTACCCATTGCATGGCTAGACCAGCCTGGTGACATTTCAGTTATTATTCTGTGAGGTGCGGCGATGGAGTCGGGGCGGGCCATCGCCCGAATGTCCACGACTGTGGCGCTAAGCTCATTGCGCGACAGCCAAAAACTCGCTTGCGCTCAAACAGTTTGGCTGTCTGATGCTCCACAACGCTTCGCGCCACAACGTCCCGTCCATGATTCGCGAAGTCACGCCCCGCTGCAACTTCGGGTTATTTGAGATACTTAAATACTTTAGGATGTCCCGCTTACCCCCGTTCCGGGCGCCGGGGGAGACTCTTCCCCTGGCACACACAAACCGCCCCTCTCTGCGATCCCCCCCGCCGTGTTCGCCAGGCTATCAAAACTTTCCCGCAATCTTGTTTTGCAAATCTGGCCATAGGGTCAACCTTGCGAGAGGCAACAGGAAAAAAATGTCATGTTGAGATTTCTCGAATTTCCCATCAAGGTTTCCGTCTAACGGTTATTATTTTTCAACAGGCCGTATTTGGAGAGCTTCAGGTATAAGTTGGCGCGTGACATATTGAGCTGCTTGGCAATATCCGTTTTGCGGAACTTGAGCGTCAGCAAATGGCTGATGAGTTTTTTTTCCGTTTCTTCCGGGGATTCCAGATCAAGTTTGTGATGGCGTGTCTGGTTACCGCCAATGATTTCCGCCGGAATGAGATCAGCGGTCAGGCGGTCGGAGAACGCATAATTTACCATTCGTTCCACGACATTTTGAAGTTCCCGGACATTGCCCGGCCAGGAATACTGCAGGAAAATATTCCAAACCTTTTCATCGACGCTGCTGATGGTTTTTCCAAGCGCTGATTTGTGTTTTTTTATAAAGATGTCCACCAGCAGGGCAATATCGTCAGCTCTTTCCCGCAGGGGCGGTAAATGAATATTGAAAACATTCAGGCGGTAGTAAAGGTCTTTGCGGAAATTTCCTTTGCTCACCTCCTCGATCAGGTCTTTGTTGGTGGCGGAAATAATCCGGACATCGACGGTTCGGATTTTGTTCGAGCCAATGCGGATGAAACATTTATCTTCGATGACACGCAAAAGCACCGCCTGAATCTCAAGCGGTGTTTCCGCGATTTCATCCAGAAATAATGTTCCGCCGTCCGCCAGTTCAAATTTCCCCTGACTGCCGCCGCGCCGTGATCCCGTAAACGAGCCTTCTTCATGGCCGAACAGTTCGCTAGCGATCAGATCGCGGGGAATCGCCGCGCAGTTAATGGCGACATAGGGGCCGTCTTTGCGCCGGCTGGCGTTGTGAATGGACTGGGCCAGAATATCCTTACCTGTACCGCTTTCTCCAAGGAGCAGGACATTGGAGGCGCTTTGGGAGATAAGCCTGGCTTCCTCGACAATTCTTTTAAAATTGGTGTTCTTGCCATAGATATCACTAAATTTAAGGTTGGCTTTGGCGCCGATGAATTTATTAACCAGGGATTTGATTCTTTGAATTTCGGAAAAAATCAGAATTTTCCCGATGACTGATCCTCCGGACGAATAGATGCTGTTGCACGTCAGGGAGTAGTCACCAGGGCCTTTAGAAGAGCGGATGCTTACCTCTATATCGCTTAAGGATTCCGGTCGATCCATCAAATCCAGAAAAGCAAGATTCTCTTCATCGCTGAAGATAACCCGAAGAAGCTGTCCGGTGAGGTCCTGGTCTTCCAAACCGAACAATTTCTGCGCACGCTTATTGATTGATGTAATCCTGCCTTCAATATCAACGGCAATCAGCGCTTCCGGGATAGAGGTGATTATCGCTTTTTGCAGACTTTGGGCAATGTCCGTTGCTTTAAAGGCCGCATTGCGCTGTTGGTTGAATGCTTTTTGAAGCTTCATTTCATTTTCAATGGCCCCAGCGGCCGCCATGGCCATACCCAACGTATGGGGATGCATTGCATAATAAAAGGTGGCCAAGGTGATGCATCCGATCAATTCCCCTTCCGGATCGAAAACCGGAGCGCTGGATGCGGAAATGTAGTGGAGAAATTGCATGTAGTGTTGAGATCCAAACGTCTGAATAGGCTTTTTGTGAATTAATAAGGACGATGTGGAATTAGTACCACCAGCTTCCTCCGCCCATATGGCGCCGGGAGACCATTTAATTTTTCTGTTGATATCCTTATATTTATTATTTTGTATCACCTGCAGTAAAACCCCGTCGCGATCTAGAAGACCCACGGAAATACCAGTCGCTTGCATGGATCGGAAAATTTGATGAAAAAAAGGTTGACTGGTCTTGATGAAACCTCTGTTGTCATCAAGCCGTTTTTGAAGGAGGTTGTCCGGCAGGATGATATTTTACGGTTCGCCAAGAGGGTTGAGTTTTCTTTCCCGGCAACGCATCCAGCTCTCTAAAATATCAGGAGGAATGATGGCCGTATCGATATCGTATGCGCCGTTAATGAATTTTTTCCATTCCAGATAGGTCTTTTTCCGAAATCGCATCCAGGAATCCAGAACATCTTGCGGAGATATGGCCTTGTCGATATTATTTTCGTCGTTTATAAATTGATTCCATTCCAGGTCATGAGCATTATTTTTTTTATCAGACGAGACGTCCGTCTTTGTCTTCTGATGTTCCGCAAGATTTTTGTTTGAGTTTGTACTTTCCAAGCGCAGTCCTCTTTTTTATCTTTTTTCGGAAAGCGATGTGTCTAAAAATTGTCTAATTGCCTGTCCTACCTCCGGGATTAAATAGACATAAACTAGACATAATATCCATCGAATATTTGACTGGCAGAGGTGAAATTTATTAATCATTAATTATATAATGCACTTAGGTTATTTGCTCAAAAATGGCACATGTATTGCTCTTGGTAAGTCACATTGCCAAGTGTTCCGGGTTGGCGCAAACGTCTGCCCGGAGTGTTATAAGCGATTGCCGGGGTGTCCATGAATGACCATCCGGAAACGCTCATGAAACCTGGCGGAAAAAATTTTTAAAAGAACGATCTTCTTCCATTGTCATTGCCGGGGGATTTCATGCTTCCGCCGAGGGGCAATGGGCTGCCGGGAGGTTATCGAACTGACTCCCGGCAGCAGTATTTCACGGGATTACTATCTTTTCCATGGCTGATGCAAGTTCGAGAGGTCTGGAGAGTTTGAGATATACAGGAATGGCACTTGTTTTGTTTGATCTCAAGCGTGTTAAATGAAGGGTTTCCCGGCGGCTTATGGCGAGCCGTCCGTGTAACCGAGAAACAAAACGCGGAAACAGGGCGAACTTTCAAGGCTGAAGAGGCTGAGGGATAGGGGATGCGCAAACAAAAAAACCATGAACATTAACAGCATTATTGCAAGAGGAGGATTTTTATGGAAAGAAAATCGTTTCGAAAAGTTTTAGTTTTGGCGCTCACGGGTTTTTTTTAATGGGCGTGGCCGGAGTAAGCTATGCTGCCACCACTTGCCCCTCGGGCGCTATCTGCCGCAGTGAGACGCCGGGGTCGTATAACACCAGCGGGCCCTATGGTTCTGCCACATTTCAACTAAACGGCTATACGGCCGGTGCAACCGTTTACTATCCGACCAGCACGAACGCTAAAGCCCCCTATTCGTCCATCGTCTTCATGCAGCCTTTCACAGGAATTCAGTCCATGGATGCGGCTTGGGGTCCTTTCTTTGCTTCTCACGGCATCGTCTATGTCAACTGCAGCTCGACCACAACAATGGATTCCGTTGATTCCAGAGCCACCCAGCAGTGGAATGCAGTTGCCGCGCTGAAAAAAGAAAACACCCGCAGCAACGGTAAGCTCAAAGGCAAACTGAACACCAGCAGAGTGGGCATCATGGGCTGGTCCATGGGCGGCGGAGCCACCTGGATTAACGCCTCTAAATCAGGCGTGAAGACTGCCTTGTCGCTGGCCGGACACAACGCGACCGCGACCAGTACGCTTGCCAAGGGCGCCAAAACCAAGGTCCCCATGCTCCTGATCAATGGCGCGACGGATACGACCATCCTCGGCGGACGGGGCCAGTCTGAAGGCGTTTACAACAGCATTCCTTCCGGCATTGCCAAAGTGCTCTACGTAGATGCTTCAGCCGGCCACATGGACTGGACCGGTCCTAAACCGACGCAAGCGCCTGATGCCGGGAAAATAGCGCTGGCTTTCCAGAAGACCTTCCTGGACGGCGATACACGCTGGGTATCTTACATTAAAAAGCCGTCCGGCACGTCAACGTGGAAAACCGCCAACTTGCCGAAGTAATTTAAAGATCGAAACGGGCTTCAGGTTTGCTGAAATGATCTTTGAAATGAAACAAGAAATTAATTACGGATTTTCAGTGTATTGGTAAATTTCTGTTGAAAAGTTTTTTCCTGCTGCTGGGGCGTGATGAAAATGACGCCCCGGCAGAAAATTATATTTTTCGGAAAAGAATATATTCCGCAACAGCATGCAAAGGAAGTTCTTATCAATTATAATTATCAATTGGCGTTTACGTGTATGGTTCATTAAAAAAATTTTGGGATGGGCGCTCATCATTCAAACGCGCGCTTTCCCTGCTGCGAATAATATTTCCCATGCGATCCCTTGCCAGATCAAATGGAAGAGCAAATTGTAACGTACATCACATCACTTCAAGGAGATACACAATGAAAAACGGTTCCACTTTTTTGCAGAAGTTACAACGCGGTCTGGGGTATGTCTTTCTCCTGATGACCGTGGGCTTCGTTCTTGGCTGCGCGCCCAGCGATGCTCCCCCCCCGAATATCATAACACCTGTATTATTCATTCACGGAGGGGCGGGTTCGGCGGCCCAGTTCGAGTCCCAGGCACAGCGGTTCATGACCAACGGTTATCCGTCGGATCACATTTCCGTCTTTGAGTACAATAGCTCCGAAGACGTCGATACACAGACTCCGGTGAGAAACGCGCAGATTAACGCCATCATCGACACACTTCTTGCGGCATCCGGCGCAAAAAAGGTGAACCTGATCGGCCACTCCATGGGCACGCAGGTCAGTTTTAATTTTCTCTCCGATCCCAATAATGCCGCACGGGTCGCCCACTATGTATCCGTTGACGGAAGAGCCTGCGACGCGCCTCCCGGCGGTGTACCCACACTGGCCCTGTGGGGGCAGTATGTTGATCGCGAAATAACGGGCGCCGAGGAAAATGTTTACCCCGATCCGGCAAACCCCATCGGCCATATTGAAACCTGCACGTCGGAACAATCCTTTGTCCGGATGTATCGCTTTTTTGAAGGCGCACCCCCCCAAATCAGCCAAATCCCGATCGCCCAAGGCGAAACCGTGAAAATTGCCGGACGGGTTGCCTATTTCCCCGCCAATACCGGCGCGCTTGGCACGCTCCAGATTTTCAAGCTCAATAGCGATACCGCTCAGCGCGATGGCGCAGCCGTAGCGACACTGGAGATTGACGCCAACGGCTACTGGGGACCGCTGAATGTCGTAAAAGGTCAATACTATGAATTTGCCTTTGACCACACCGCAGGCGGTAAACACTATTTTTACCGCGAGCCATTTATGGCCGACAATTATCTTATCCGATTCAACACATCCATCCCCGGCGCGGGCATCGGCGAGAATTTAAGCAAAACCGACAATCACACCAGCCTTCTGGTAACGCGCGACAAAGAGATGTGGGGCAACCAGGGCGCAAGCAATGATAAACTGGAAATCGACGGCCTGGACGTTTTGAATTCGCCGGCGGGTGTAACGGGGGCGGCGCTTCTGAAACGCCTCTCTGGCCTGTTTTTGATGGATTGGGGAACGGATAAGGCGGCTTATTCTTCTCCGCGCAATCCGGCGAATCCTCCCGATCAGCTGACGGATTTGTCTGCGCCGATTGGCGGTTATTTCGCCGCGCTGCCCTTCATGTCGGCGTTTGACGTGTACATTCCGGCAGACCCGGCGCGTGCCATTACGCTTAAGCTGACGCCGCGCGGCGGCGGCGGTGTTAGTCAAACCATCAAAGTCCCCGCATGGCGTTCAACCGAAGTGCGGGTCTCCGTGCATTTCCGCGATTTTGTGAGACCGGCGGCGGGAGAATAAACAAGAACGGCGTAGGCGGCCGAAGAAAACCTGCCGATCAGATACGGCCGACAAGCGTTCCATTCAAAGGCGCATCGCCATAAACTTCAAAACCAGGGCGGGGTGTTAGCCTGCCCTGGTTTTTATACACGGGATCCGCAAGGGTCTGGGAACCATAGGAACCCTGAGGGAAAAAGCGACATTCGGAAAAAGAGGACGGTTCCATTTAATTTATCAACCCGCGGTTGCACCGGGTTGTGGCTTCAGCGAATCATGGCCGAGACGTCGTGGCGCTTGTCGCAGCGGAGCATCAGACAGCCGAACTGTTTGAGCCCGAAGGCGAGTTTTCGGCTTCTGCTCCGCAAGCTTAGCGCCACAGTCGCGGACATTGAGCTGAAGACATGCCCCGGTGCAACTGCCACCTTTTAGAATAAGAAACAGATTGCCACGCCGGTTGAGAACCGGCTCTCAATGACATCGGCATTCTGGTTTCCCGCCGGTTGTTTACCCGGTGAATACCGGGCGGGAATGACGAAGGGAGCTTCGCACCCTCCCTCAATTCCTCCCATCGAGGGAGGGAAGTTAACAAGAGGCAAAACGGTTCTATTATTTTCAAACGAAAATTACATCGGTTCAAAGCTTCTGAGCGTAAGCTTTCCATGAATTGGAAAGTAGCATCTTGAAATATTTGCACAACCAAGATCGCTCAAGGCGATGGCCACGCCAGTGCGCGGCTCCGGCTTAGCTTGCCCGGGTGGCCACCCAAAATCCCCCACCCAGCGTAGCTTTTAAGACCTGAGAAACAGGTTTTCAAAAGCCTTCGGAAGATCATCAATTACTCCAGGCCGTATTGCTTGATCTTCCGATACAGCGTTGCGCGGGAAATGTTGAGCCGTGCTGCGATCTGGTTTCGGCGGAATTTCTGGGCCAGCATTTTTTCGATCGTCCGCCGCTGCGTTTCATCCACGGAGATCATATCGTCTCGAACTTCAACGGTTTGCCGGGGACGCTGGATATGATCGGGAATCATCTCCGCCGTCAGTTCCGTCGACTTGAGAAAATTCACCATGCGTTCGATGGCGTTTTGCAACTCGCGCACGTTGCCGGGCCAGGAATAGTTCATGAAGATGTCGAGAACTTTTTTGTCCACGCGCGTGATATTTTTCTTCATGGCGCTGGCGCACTGCTTGATGAAGTGATCCGTCAAAAGCGGAATGTCGTCAAGCCGGTCGCAAAGCGGCACCATCTCGATGGCGAAGACGTTGGCGCGATAGTACAGATCCTCGCGGAAGTTGCCCTTGCGGACTTCCTCGCGCAGGTCTTTGTTGGTGGCGGCAATGATGCGCACGTCCACCGGCCGGACGCGCGTGCCGCCGATGCGCAAAACGGATTTGTCCTCCATGACGCGCAACAGCGCCGTTTGCAGCTCCAGCGGCGTTTCGGCGATTTCATCCAAAAAGATCGTCCCGCCGTCGGCCAGCTCGAATTTTCCCTGGTTACCGCCCCGGCGCGAGCCGGTGAACGCGCCTTCTTCGTGGCCGAACAGTTCGCTTGCGATCAGGTCGCGCGGGATGGCCCCGCAGTTGATGGCGACGTACGGCCCGTTTTGCCGGTCGCTGGCGTTGTGGATGGACTGTGCGAAAATATCCTTGCCGGTTCCGCTTTTGCCCAAAAGCAAAACGTTGGAACGGCTCTGGGCCACCATTTTGGCCTGATCGACGGTCATGAGAAAGCGCGGGTTTTGGCCGCGCATGTCTTCAAACCTCAAATTGGCCTTGGCGCCCATCATTTTAGTCACCATGGATCGGGCGCGCTGAATTTCGCTAAGCACGATTACTCGTCCGATGCTTTCGCCGCCTGGGGCCAAAATGGGATTGGACGTCAACGTGAAATCGCCACCGCCTTGCTGCGTTACGATACGCACTTCCGTGTCCGTCAGGGTGTCGTTGTTTTCCAAAAGCGTAAAAAAGTGGTGGTTTTGATGGCCGAACAGATCGCGCAGTTTCCGGCCTTCCGCGGGAACAGTCCCCAGCGCCAGCATTTTGCGGGCATTGTCATTGATCAGCGTCACGCGCCCCTCCCCGTCCACGGCAATAAGCGCCCCCTGAATCGACGAAATCACCGTCTTTTGATAGCTGTAAGCCACCCGTGATTCGGCCAGGGCTCTGCGAATGCGCAGTTCGTTTTCTATGGCCTGCGCGGCGGCCACGGCCATGCCCAGCGTATGCGGATTGGCGCGATAGTAGCGCGCGGAAAGAGCAATTCCGCCCAGCAATGCTCCGTCCGGGTCAAAGATCGGCGCGCCCGACCCCGTGGAATCGTGATAAAACCGGATGTAATGCTGCGCGGCAAACACCTGGATGGGCTTGCGGGAGACCACGACGGTCCCGGCGGCCGTGTTACCCGAGTTGGCCTCATTCCAACACGCGCCGACAAAGCCCCACGCATTGCGGAGAATCCGGTTTTCACGAAGATCGCCGATCACTTCCAGAATAAAGGCGTCTCGGTCAAAGAGGCTCACCAGAAATCCGGAGCCTTCCAGAAAACTGTACAGGTTTTTCATAAACGGCCGGCTCGCGTCGATGAATTCCCGGTTTTTCGCCAAAAGCGCAAATAAATCTTCGCCGCTCAGAACCTGGTTTTCGGGGGACCGGTGCGGATCTACCGCAAGCTCCCGGCAGCGCTTCCAGGAATCAAGCAGTTCTCGCGAAACAATCGACGCATCGACGTCGGCGTTTCCTTCCACAAACTTTTGCCATTCCTGATACGTCTGCTGGTAGAATTTTTCATAATATTCGGCGCCCATGACGTATTGGGCTCGCTTTTTTGCCTTACTGTCATCGTCCGTCATCTTCGCCATTCGATATTCTCCCGGAAATTCATGCATCACAAATGATTCACAAATGATTCAATGATTCATTCATGAATCATTTTTTGAAACATAAATCCAGCATAAAAATAAATAGATAATACAATCAATGCATTACAATACGCATCCTTCTGGCACGATGCATGCTCTAATATCTTCGGAAGCAACATGCTTTCTGATGCAGCGGAGACATCCAACGAATCGAATTTCACACGTCTTCGAAAATGGCGGAAAGCTCAAATGGCAGTATTAAAATTTTTTTAGGAGGCGCACTCAATTGGAGACAAGACCCTGGCAAAAAAATTACGATTATGTTGTTCCCACGTCAATCCGCTTTCCCAAATTCCCCTTGCAGAATATTTTGCATCTGGCCGCCTCGCAATATCCGTTTAAAGCGGCCACGGATTTTTACGGGTCGGAAATGAGCTTCACCCAATTGCGCACACAGATGCTGCGCTTCGCCAACGCCCTGGTGCAGATGGGCGTCAAAAAAGGCGACCGCATCGGCCTGGCCCTGCCCAACTGCCCGCAATACATTATTTCTTATTACGCCATTTTGTCGGCAGGCGGCATTGTGGTCAATATCAATCCGCTTTACACGCATGACGAGCTTGCGTTCATGCTGGAAAACACGGGCGCCCGGATACTGGTAACGTACGACGGGGCGCTGCCCACCATGCGGCCTTTATCCAACGAGCTTAGCATCAAACTGATTGTCACCCGCGTGACGGATTACATCACCGGCCTGGGGGTGAGCACGGCCAAATCGCTGGAGCTGGACGAAGGCTGGCATCATTTTTCGGAATTGATTGAAGGATGCGCAAATACGCAAATCCCCCGCATTCATCTAACGCCCGCGGACCCCGCGCTGATCCAGTTTACCGGCGGCACGACGGGGCTTCCCAAGGGCGCGCTTTTGTCGCACGGCAATGTGCTGGCGGGAGCGATGCAGTGTTCGCTCTGGGGCTCTACCATCACCAACTTCACACCGATTGAAAAACGCAATCTTCTGGGCATCATTCCGTACTTCCACATTTACGGAAACGTCGTCGGAATGAACTGGGCGATGCTCAACGCGGCCACGCAGGTGCTGGTGCCGCGCTTTGAGCTGGAAGAAGTGTTGGGAACCATCAAGCGAATTGATCAGATCACGTTCTTCCCGGCGGTGCCCACGATGATTACGGCCATCGTCAACCACCCCAAGGCCGCCGAGATGAACATGGACCAGCGCTTCCGCTTTTTCAATTCCGGTGGCGCGCCAATGCCCGCGGAACTTATCGCCCGGGTCAACGACATGGGCATTTACTACGGCGAAGGCTGGGGCATGAGCGAGACGTCTTCTCTGGGCATTTCCAATCCGCTTCTGGCTTGCCGCACCGGCGCCATCGGCGTGCCGCTGATGGAAAACGACGTCAGGCTGGTGGATATCGACACCGGTAGGGAAGATGTTAAACCGGGCGACCCCGGCGAAATTCTCATCAAGGGCCCGTCGGTCATGCAGGGCTACTGGAACAATCCGGAAGAAACAAATAATCAGCTTAAAGACGGCTGGCTTTCCACCGGCGACATCGGACAGGCCGACGAAGACGGTTACATTTACATTGTCGATCGCAAAAAAGACATGATCATCGCGGGCGGCTTCAACATTTATCCACGCGAAGTGGACGAAGTGCTCTATCAGCATCCGAAGATCGCCGAGGCGGTGACGGTGGGTGTTCCGGATGCCTATCGCGGTGAAACGGTCAAGGTGTTTGTCGTGCTGAAGCCCGGCCAGGCCGCCACGGACAAGGAAATTTCCGAATTCTGCCGAACGAAGCTTGCCGCCTACAAAGTGCCCAAGCTTGTGGAATTCCGCGAGAGCATCCCGAAATCCGCCGTGGGAAAGATTCTGCGCAAAAGTCTGCGGGATGAGGAAATCGCCAAGCAGAAGAATTAGCGCCGATGAAAACGGAGGATCGCATAACAAGATAAAATCGACGGCCTGCCCAGGCAAGCCGTTTCCAGACCCTCTTATTCCCCTGTAATGAGGGAGAGGGTTTCAGAAATATTCAGCATGCCCCCAACATGCTTTTTCTGAATCCTCTCCCTCACCCCCCCTGAAAAGATGGAGTCAGAACAGTAAAAAGGAAGCATTCCCGCGCGGTCGTCCCGGCCCGTAGAATATAATTGCGGTTCAAGGCAAGATTGATTATAATGCTTTCCGACTTTTAAATACGGTTCAACGCCATACGAAAATTGAAACTCCAGTTCCGTTTAGCGGGGTATGTTTATGATGATGTTCATCCCCATCATTGCCGTGGTTATTTCATTAGTGATTGCCTTGCTGGCGCTGCAGGTCTTGAATGCCAGACACCAGGCCGAACCGAAAAGCCGTCCCCAATCCACCAATACCGCCGCCCAAACGCCGACTTCCCAAAGTGAGACCGCAACCGTCGCACCGCCAGCCTTAGTCCCAATGGCGCCGGATCATGATCCGATGGGTCTGTATAAAGACTTGCGGACCCACATGCTGCGCGGCATCGACAAAATCTTCGATCAAGACGCACCCGCTCCGGAGGAGTGGTCCGTGCCCCGCACGCGCGAGCAGATCGATCCCGCGGTTCTCAGAGAGGCGCTTGGCCACCTGGAGCGAATGGATCAGTTCCGCGCCCAGCAGATGGAATTGCAGAAACTTCTCAATGACCCCCGCTCGCAGTTGACGGACCTGTCCAAAAATATCACATCCGATCCCGTTCTCACGGCCAAAGTGCTGAAGATGGCCAATTCCTCCTATTTCGGATTTACGCAGAAACTCGATTCCATCAGCCACGCCCTGATGATTCTCGGACTGCAAAACGTCAAAAACATCATGTACCGCGAAGGGCTGCGCGGGATGTTCGACGCCGGTTCGACGCACAATAAAGCCGCGGTGGCGGCGCTGTGGCGGCATTCCAACCTGGTGTGCATCTGCACCCAGCATTTTCACGACCTGTTTGACGGCCTCAACCGCGGAACGCTGTTCACCCTGGGCATTGTTCATGACATCGGAAAACTGATCCTGATGGACATTTTCCAACAAAGCGGGAAAAAAGCCATCATCGGCGGCGACTATCCCATGGATATTCTCGTGAGCGAGGAGGATCAACTCTTCGCCATCAATCATACGGTGATCGGCGGCTGCACGCTGGAGCACTGGAATTTTTCGGACCTCATGACGCGGTCGGTCATGATGCATCACGCGCCGTCGTTTATCGATTTTGACCAAATAAAACTTCCCCCGGAAACACTCAAGTATGTGCTGTCCCTTTTCCTGGCTGATCAAATCGCCAGAATTTTTACCGATTGGAACGAGGAAACGGCACATATTTACCCCCTGCGAATCTCGTATTACCCCCTCATCGACAAGAAAAAGCTGATCAATAAAATAACCGACGTTAATTTTCTCAATCAGCTGCAGGCGGCGGAAATGATCGCCGTCGCCGAACATCCGCTGGCGGGCGGCAAGTTCGCTAAGCGCCGTTTGGATCAGCCGGCTTAAGCGCGCGGCCACATCATTAAAAACACGAACAAATACAAACATATACAAAATATATCTTTTTTCTTTTTTTACATTTCCAAAGGCGGGGAAAAGAGATAAAATGCATAACCATTTTGTTGTGGCGGTCAGGCGTCATCTCCTTAACGGATCAAGATAAATTGAGGACTCATTTATGACAGGCTCCGATATTCTGGTCGTCGTGCCGCACAGCGGCGTTGTGATCCCGCCGGACATTTCCATGGAAGAGCTGACCGGCGATTTTTCAGCGCTTTTGAAAAACGTGGATTGGTACACCCAGTGGCTCTATGATTTTCGCGACATCCTCGGCAACCGCCAGCTCGTGTTTCCCTATTGCAGCATTTTGTTCGACGCCAACCGCGACCCGGCGGACATTGACGAGTGCGTCCCGCTTTCGGACGTCTTCGGCCGCCCGATCTACCGCGCGGGTTATGAACCTTCCGCGTCGATGCGGGCGGCCTGGTCGGAGAAGTACCTCAAACCTTTTCATCGCGACATCGAAGAAAATATCGCGGCGGGCGCGGGCCTTCTGTTCGACGGCCATTCCACCATCACCGCGCGCGGTGTTGCCGAAAACCAGATCGACCTGATGAACGTTCAGCACACCCAGCGCGATGAAAAGCCTCTGTATTACTGCCCCGATGTGATTGTGGAAACATACGCCGCCGAATTGCGCAAACGCCTGCCCGAAGCGCAAATCACGATCAACGCGTCGGAATACATCAACGTCCACGGGCACATCTGCGCCGCCCATTCGGTCAACGCCGTAAAAAGGGTCGGCGCCCGCGCGCCCGCCTTTATTCAGGAAGTCAACGAACATCTCTTTAAAAATGAAGACGGCACGCCCAATGTCGGCCAGATCAACCGGCTGCGCCGCGCCTTTGCCGAGTCGCTGGGGCAGACGATTGCCTCGCTTTCGGAATCGCAAAAGATGTCGATGATCGATTTGCACATCGGCAAGCAGATTTACGACTACGACTGCGGCGTCCAGGCACTTTTGAACGTCATGACATACTACGGCGTGGAAGTGGACCGCGACGAACTGGAGCAGACGCTGGGCACCACCGAGGAAAGCGGCACCCCCCCGCAGGCGATGATCGCGGCGGCGCAGAAATACGGCTTTGAAGTCAAGTCGGGCACGCAGTGGTCGCTCAATCAGGTCAAGCAATACGTGGACGCGGGAACGCCGGTAATTGTTTTGTTGCAGGCCTGGGCGGAACGCTATATGACGATCGACGACTGGCGGCGCGACTGGGACAACGGCCATTACGCCATTATCATCGGCCTCAACAAGGATGTTTTGCTGTTTGAAGACCCGGCCACCATCCGGCGCACCTGGCTTCGCGAACGCGAATTTCTGGCGCGCTGGCATGACATGGATGTCAAAACCGGCGAGAAGTATGAACACTTCGGCATGGTGCTTCTGGGCAAGCAGCCGGCGAAGCTCTCTTTGGAACATATGGATTAAATGTTGAGCCCCAAGACATCGCAGATCAAGTTCCTTGACAAAAGTTTTATTATCAAAACATCAGTATGCCGTTAATAACCCCGAAGGGGTTTTACGTTTATAGCTGTTGATGGTATGAAATGTTCGACCCCGACGGGGTCGTAGATTACCTATGGGCAAATATTTCTATAAACCTGTTATCCCTCTGGGATAAAAATATTATTTTTTGTAGAAGCATGATTGTTCGCTTCAAAGTGGTCATCGCAACCGCTCATTATGAGGGATGAACGACGAGAGGCTCAGGCGAAATGCGGTTCGAGTTGGCTGAAATCCACGGAGCCCAGATGGCGCACATTTTTGTGAAACTGCCGGATGCCCTGCGCTACGTCTTTCAACCGGTCGGTTGAGGTGATCAGGCAGGTTTTCACCACGGCCAGTTTGCTGATGTCATCTGATAGAAAATCAAAATAGCCGGTGACCATGGCTTCCAGCGTACCCGCCGTGGACAGATCGGAGCGCCCCTCTCCCGGCAGATCAAAGGCAAAATCCCAGATTTTCATTTTGTCGACCGTGCCCATCGTGTCGTAAGCCGCATCGTAAATCCGGTCATAGGAAAGATCGGCAACCGGGCCCATACCGAAAAGCAGCAACAGGTCGCAGTCTGCACGGTCCGGATGGGGAATGGCCACTTTTTCCTTAAACTCGCCCGTGATGTGATGCTGCTTGATTTCCCGCGAAAGCATGCCGTTGAGACGCCAGTCCATTAAACCGCAGACGCCGCGCGGCGGTCTTTCATCGCTGAAACACCCCAGCACCAGGCATCTATGCTTTAGCCGATCGGGAGGACTTGTGGACAGGTTTAGCTGCATCGCTTTTATTCAGCTTTAAATTGAGGGCATCCAAAATGCCGTTGATAAAAGAACCGGAATTCTCCGATCCGAACATTTTTCCGAGGTCCACCGCCTCATTGATGGTCACTTTGGGCGGAATATCCTCGCAGTACATAAACTCGTAAACCGCCATTCGCAAAATGCTGATGTCGACCTTGGACATGCGGCCAAGCGACCAGTTGTCCGAACAGTCGCCGATCAGCCGATCGAGCTCTTCGCGATGACTCCAGGTGCCGGACACCAGCGTGGCCGCAAATTCCTTGGCCGCCTTCGGTGCGACGAAATTTCCCCAAAAAAGCTCCTGGGCCTTTTCCACATCCAGATTAACAAAATTCAAACCGTAAAGAACCTGCAAGGCGACTTCACGCGCCTTTCTTCGTTCGTGCATCTTTTCCTCAAATCCAAGAAGCGCCGCCTTTGGGGCAGCGCTTCGTTCACGCGCCAATTACGCATTCATTTTTCTGAACAGATCGACCATTTCAATGGCTGCCAGCGCCGCGTCGGCGCCCTTGTTGCCGGACTTCGTGCCCGCGCGCTCGATGGCCTGTTCGATGGTGTCGGTTGTGAGTACGCCGAAGACCACCGGGATGTCGGAATCCAGCCCCACATTGGCGATGCCCTTGGAGACCTCGGAGCTTACATACTCGAAGTGCGGCGTCGCCCCGCGAATGACCGCGCCCAGGCAAATGACCGCGTCCACGCGCCCGCTTTTAGCCAGCCGTTTGGCCGCGTGCGGCAGCTCAAACGCGCCGGGGACCTTGTAAATGGTGATGTCTTTTTCATCGGCCCCGGCCCGGACCAGTGTGTCGACCGCTCCGTCGATGAGACGCCCGCTGATAAAATCGTTAAACCGGCTCGCGGCGATCGCGAACTTCATTCCCTTGGCGACAATCTTTCCTTCAACTATTTTCGGCATGATTTAAGCACCATCCTTCTTTTTTTAAAGCTCCAGAATATGCCCCATTTTGTTTTTCTTCGTGGACATATACCGGATATTGTTTTCATTGGGTGGAATTTCAATATGTACACGCTGGGTCACGGCAATGCCGTAACCTTCCAGGCCGACAATCTTTTTGGGATTGTTCGTCATGAGCCGCATCTTGTGCACACCCAGATCCGCCAGAATCTGCGCGCCAATGCCGTAATCGCGCAAGTCGGCCTTGAACCCCAGGGCGATGTTGGCTTCCACCGTGTCGTGGCCCTGGTCCTGAAGCGCGTAAGCCTTGATTTTGTTGACCAGGCCGATGCCGCGGCCTTCCTGCCTCATGTAAACGATCACGCCCTTGCCTTCTTCTTCAATCATCTGCATGGCGCGGTGCAGCTGATCACCGCAGTCGCAGCGGGCCGAAGCGAAGATGTCTCCGGTACAGCATTCCGAATGGACGCGCACCAGAACCTCATCCGTCTTGGCAATCTCGCCTTTGACGAGGGCAATGTGCTGCATGTCATCCACTTCGTTTTCATAGACGATAATTTTAAAATCGCCGCCATACAGCGTCGGAAGCGACGCCTCGGCAACGCGCCGGATAAGCGATTCATGCTGCATCCGGTAATCGATCAGGTCGGCGATGGTGCAGATTTTAAGATCGTGCTCGCGGGCAAAGATTTCCAGATCGGGCATGCGCGCCATCTCGCCGTCGTCTTTCATGATTTCGCAGATCACGCCTGATGGGGTCAGCCCCGCCAGACGGCACAAATCCACCGAGCCCTCCGTCTGGCCCGTACGCACCAGAACACCGCCCTTGCGCGCCAGAATCGGAAAGACATGGCCGGGACTGACAACATCATCCGGTTTGGCCGCGGGATTGACCGCCGCCAGAATGGTCGTGGCACGGTCCGCCGCGGAAATGCCGGTACTGACGCCGTGGCGCGCTTCGATGGATACGGTAAAGGCCGTACCGAAACGCGCCTGATTATCTTTTACCATCAGGTTGAGCTTCAGGCGGTTGGCGATTTCTTCATTGACCGTCAGGCAAATCAGCCCGCGGCCCATGCGCGCCATGAAATTAATGGCCTGCGGCGTCACAAACTGAGACGCCATGCATAAATCGCCTTCATTTTCCCGATCTTCATCATCCACCAGAATGACCATCTTCCCGTTGCGGATGTCTTCTATTGCTTCCGAAATTTTGCTGACTGCCATAATACTTCCTTTTTATTTAGTGAACCCGTGCTCGGCGAGGAAGTCCTTATCGATTCCCCGCGGGCTTTGCAATAACTTTTCGACATACTTTCCCAGTATGTCCGTCTCGATGTTGACCCAGTCCGATTCTTTCTTTTCCGTAAGCGTCGTGTGGACGGCCGTATGCGGAATGATATTAACATAAAACCGGCCTTTTTCAAGCTTGTTGACGGTGAGGCTGATGCCGTCTATGGCCACCGAGCCTTTCTCCACGATATAGCGCGCCACGGCGTCCGGGGCTTCAACGGCAAAAATCACCGACCCGGACTTCTGCGTTTTCGAGAGAATCCGGCCGATTCCGTCGACATGCCCCAGCACAAAATGCCCGCCCAGGAATCCGCCCACGCGCAGCGCTTTTTCCAGATTGACCTTATGCCCGGCCTGCAAATGTTTCAGCGTCGTTTTGGAAAGCGATTCAGCCGACACATCCGCAACAAAGGTTTTAGCCGTTTTGGAGGTCACCGTCAGGCACGCGCCGTTCACCGCAATGCTGTCGCCTAAGTGCACCTCGCTCAAATCGAAGCCCGCTTCGATCTCCAGGAGGGCGTCCGCACCCTTCATGGTGAGCCGCACCACTTTCCCCGACGCTTCCACAATTCCGGTAAACATTTACTTCTTGCCTTTGCTCAAAAGTTCCTCAAGTTCGGTCATGAATTCGCCCACATCGCGAAACTGCCGGTAAACCGAGGCAAACCGCACATAGGCTACGCCGTCGAGCGCTTTGAGTTCATCCATGACTTTTTCGCCGATGACCGATGAGGGAATTTCCTCGCCCTGAAATTCCTGGCAGGCGGCCTCCACGTCTTCTACGAGTTTTTCCATGTCTTCCGTGCTGATCGGCCGTTTTTCGCAGGCCGTTCGCACGCCGTTGCGGATTTTCGTCCGGTCAAACGGCTCGCGCCGGCCGTCTTTTTTGACGACCATGGGCAGAATATCTTCCACATATTCGTACGTGGTAAAGCGCCTCGTGCAGTCCAAGCACTCGCGCCGGCGGCGGATGGCCTTGCCGTCCTTGCTGATCCGCGAATCAATCACTTTGTTTTCCGCATTGCCGCAAAAAGGACATTTCATGACGTTTTTGCCGATCCCTTATAGTTTTTCCAGCATCTCCACACTGATCCCCGCTTCTTTTAGCATATCCGCCGCCAGCTTGTCACTGTATCCGTAGCGGATGACAATGCGCCTGATGCCGGCGTTGATGATCATTTTGGCGCAGATGACACAGGGATGATTGGTGCAGTACAAGGTGGCGTCTTTCGTGTTGACGCCGTGCAGGGCGGCCTGAATGATCGCGTTTTGCTCCGCGTGCAGGCCGCGGCAAAGCTCGTGGCGCTCGCCGGAGGGAACGTTTTGCTGCTCGCGCAGACAGCCGATGTCCAGACAATGCTGCAGCTTGGAGGGTGCGCCGTTATAGCCGGTGGACAGGATCCTTTTGTCGCGAACCAAACCGGCGCCGACCGCCCGCCTGCGGCATGTACTGCGACGGGAGACCAGTTCGACGATATCCAGAAAATAGGTATCCCAATCGGGACGCAAACGGGATCGTCCAGATATTTCCGGCGACGGTGCGTTTTTTTCCGTCATATTATTTCACTCTCTTTTTATGCCGCCTGCCCGCCCCGTCGAATAATCCGGCTATCCTTTAATCCGCTCTGGATAGAGGGGGAACTGGTCGCAAAGCGTTTTGACCTTGTCGGCGACGGCCTTTATTTTCTGGTCATCGTTGATATGGTTGATCACATCGGCGATCAGCGACGCGATCTGACGCATTTCGTTTTCCTTCATGCCGCGCGTGGTGAGCGCGGGCGTCCCGATGCGGATGCCGCTGGTGACCATGGGGCCCTGCGTATCGAACGGAATGCCGTTTTTGTTTACCGTGATGGCCGCACGATCCAGCGCTTCCTGCGCGTCTTTTCCGGTCACTTTTTTGGAGGTCAGATCCACCAGCATCAGGTGGTTGTCCGTGCCGCCGGAAACCAGTCGGAAGCCCTCGTCCTTTAACTGCTCGGCCATCGCCTGAGCATTTTTCACAATCTGCCCTTGATAGGTTTTGAAGTCCGGCAAGAGCGCTTCCTTGAGCGCCACGGCCTTGGCGGCGATAACGTGCATGAGCGGCCCGCCCTGCATGCCGGGGAAAACGCGGCTGTTGAGGATTTTAATGTACGGTGCCTTGCACATGATCAACCCGCCGCGCGGACCGCGCAGCGTCTTGTGCGTGGTAGTAGTCACGTATTCGCAAACGGCGATCGGCGAGGGATGAAGGCCTGTAGCCACCAATCCCGCAATGTGCGCGATATCCGCCAGAATCACCGCGCCGACTTCATCGGCCACGGCGCGGAATTTATTGAAATCGATGGTTCGCGGGTAGGCGCTTGCGCCGACCACGATCATTTTGGGCTTGGCTTCTTGGGCAATCTTGGCCAACTCGTCATAATCGATCGTTTCCGTGTCGCGATTCACGCCGTAGGGAACGATTTTATAAAATTTGCCGGAAAAGTTCGCGGGAGACCCGTGCGACAGATGGCCGCCGTGCGACAGGTTCATGCCCAGCACCGTATCGCCGGGCGAGCAGGCCGCAAAATAAACAGCCATATTGGCCTGCGTACCGGAATGGGGCTGAACGTTGACTTCCTCGCAACCGAAGAGCTTTTTGCAGCGCTCGATGGCCAGACTCTCGGCGATGTCCACATATTCACAGCCGCCGTAATAACGCTTGCCTGGGTAGCCTTCGGCGTATTTATTGGTCATGACGGACCCCTGGGCTTCCAGGACCGCTTCGCTGACAAAATTTTCCGACGCAATCAGTTCGAGCTTTCCCGCCTGACGTTTGGTTTCCAGTTGGATGGCGTGGGCGACTTCCGGATCAACTTTTTCTAAAATTGACATGATGAACTCCAAAAAATTCGTTAACCTTTATATTCTCTCAACACGACAACCGCGTTGACGCCGCCGAATCCGAAACTGTTGGACATGGCGGTGGATATTTTCTGATGACGGGCGACATTCGGCACTAAATCCAGATCACACCCTTCATCCATCTGTTCCAGATTGATGGTGGGGGGAATGATGCTTTCCTGAATCGCCTTGGCGGTAAAGATGGCTTCCACCGCCCCCGTCCCGCCCAGCATGTGCCCGGTCATGGATTTGGTCGAACTCACCAGCAGCTTTTTCGCGTGATCATCGAACAGGGCTTTGATGGCCTGAGTTTCATACAGGTCATTGAGCGGCGTGGAGGTGCCGTGGGCGTTGATATAATCGATGTCGGTTATTTTCAGGCCCGCGTCTTTGATGGCCGCCTGCATACTGCGCGCGGCGCCTTCGTGTCCGGGAGGAGGAGCAGCCAGGTGATAGGCGTCGGATGTGCAGCCGTAGCCGATGATTTCCGCGTAGATCTTCGCGCCGCGATTGAGGGCGAAGGATAATTCTTCCAGAATGAGAACACCACAGCCTTCGGCAATGACAAAGCCGTTGCGCCCTTTGTCAAACGGCCGGCTGGCTTTGGTCGGATCATCATTGCGGGTTGACAACGCGCGCATGGCGCAGAAACCGCCCACCCCCAGCGGGGTGATGGCCGCCTCAACGCCGCCGCTGATCATGGCATCGGCCTCGCCATAAGCAATCGTTTTATAACAATCGCCGATCGCCGACGTCCCGGACGCACAGGCCGTCACGGTGCAATTGATGGGGCCCTTGGCGCCGAAGCGAATGGAGACATGGCCGGAGGCCAGATTGGCCAGAATCGCCGGAACGCCGAAAGGCGATATTTTACGCACCCCCGATTGCGAAAGCGCTCGAACTTCCTCTTCAAAGGTTTGCACGCCGCCGATGGCGGAGCCGATAATGACGCCAACCCGTTCGGCGATATCCGGGGTAATCGACAACCCCGAATCTTCCATGGCCATCTGCGCCGCCGCGAGCGCATAAATGGCAAAGTTATCGTAGCGTCGGATTTCCTTCTTATCAACAAACTGAATCGGATCAAAGTTTTTCAATTCTCCCGCAATTCTGGACGGGAAATTGGTTGCGTCAAAATGGGAAATGGGGCCGATGCCTGATTTTCCCGCAATGGCGGCAGCCCACGATTCCTCCGCAGTATTACCCAGCGGTGTCAGGGCGCCGAGGCCTGTTACAACGACACGCCTTTTCATGATTTATGATCCTGATGAATTAGAAATTAATTAATGCCTTTTTTCTGGAGAAACTCGAGCACATCTTTGATGGTGCGAATCTTTTCCAGTTCTTCATCGGCAATCTCCACACCAAATGCTTCTTCCATTTCCATGATCAGTTCCACCAGATCCAGGGAATCGGCGCCCAAATCATCAATAAAGGACGCTTCCAGTTTGCATTGCTCCTGCGTCACGTCCAGTTGTTCCATTACAAGTTTAATGACTCGTTCTTCTAATGTCATGAAATTCCTCCTCTAGTCCGATATTAGACAATCAAATTATTACAAATGGTGACCTTCATACCTGTTTTTGAAAAAAAAATCCTCTTTTTTTTCTCATCAGGTACAAACCGGCATTTTCCAGCCGTTGGTCCGTTATTTTTCATTTTTCGCCGGTTGCAACACCCTGCATCGATGAAATGGCCGGCCCCGGCAATCAGAAAGGAACGGGCAATACGGATAGCCCGCCGCCTTCATGTCCTTTCGGACATGAAGAAGCGAAACAGGTCGAACCGCAATCAACCATCATGATTTCTTAGGAAAGTTTTTCCGCCGGAATGACTTCTCTGCCTTTGTATGTGCCGCAGTTCGGGCATACGCGGTGAGGCATTTTCGGCTCACTGCACTGGGGGCAGACCGACATGGAAGGCGAATTCAGAAAATCGTGCGCCCGGCGGGTATTACGTCTTGTTTTGGAATGTCGCTTTACTGGATTTGGCATGGTAATTTATCCTCTTCTTCATTAATAATTAATTTTTTACTCTAAATTTCTTCAGCACCGCCAGACGATCATCCACGATATCCGAACGGCATTGACAAGAACCCGTGTTTAAATTCGTGCCACAGCGCGGACACAACCCTTTGCAATCTTCCGAGCACAGCACCTTGATCGGCACCTGTAAAACGATCTGCTCGCAAATGAGCGGCGCCAGGTCAATAAAATCGCCGCGATAATAACTTGTTTCCAGATCCTGGGCCGAAAGCTCAATATCTTCTTCCCATTCGGCTTTTTCCGGCGCCAGCGTGTAGACAAAATCTCCGTCGACTGTCACCGTGGCCATCTCCAGACAGCGGCTGCAGTCCTGTCTTATAGTGGCGCTCAGATTGCCCCGGACATAAACCGTATCGCCCAAGCGCGTAATCAGGCAATCAACATCGGCCCGAACCAGAGAAAATTCCGGCAGGTCATCACCGGAAAAACATTTTTTAAACCAGGCGGCATCTTCAGAGAACGAAAGCTTCAATCCTTCTTCGGGAAGAATCGCCGGATTGATTTTCAAAGAATCAGACATTTAAAACGACTGCCTTTTTTATTTAGCCTGCCGCGCTAAGCGGGTGAGTAAATTATAAATTATGGTTGTTGTCAAGCACATTTTGCGTTGCGGAGGGCAAAAGGCGCTTGACAAAAGAGCCGCCCGAACCCTATAAAACTGCAAAAATTCAAGGAATATCTTATGACCAACAAAATCCGCACCCGCTTTGCCCCCTCCCCCACCGGCTACCTGCACGTCGGAGGAGCGCGAACCGCTCTTTTTAACTGGCTTTATGCCCGCCACTTCGGCGGCGAATTTGTTTTAAGAATTGAAGACACCGATCAGCAGCGCTCGACGGACGAATCCACCCGCGCCATCCTCGACGCCATGGCCTGGATGGGCCTTACCTGGGACGAGGGCCCCTATTTTCAAGCCGAGCGTGTAAATCTGCATCGTCAAATGGTCCAAAAGCTCCTGGACGAAGGCAAAGCCTACGTCTGCACCTGCACCCCCGAAGAGCTCGAAAATAAAAGAAAAACGGCTCTCGCGGCCGGGAAAAAACCCAAATATGACGGCACCTGCCGTGACAAGGGGCTTAAGAAATCCCCCGGTTCCGTCGTGCGGTTTCGTGGCACGGAAACCGGCGTGACCGTCGTGGAAGACCTGATCAAGGGAAACATCTCCTTTAATAATGAAGAACTCGACGATCTGATCATCGAGCGCGGCGACGGTTACCCCACGTACAATTTTGCCGTCGTTATTGATGATGCGCTGATGAACATCACGCACGTCATCCGCGGTGACGACCATGTCAACAACACCCCGCGCCAAATCCTGATGTATCAGGCGCTTGGGTTTGAAGTCCCTAAATTTGCTCATGTTCCCATGATTCTGGGCTCGGACAAAACGCGGCTCAGCAAACGCCACGGCGCAACATCCGTCATGGCCTACAAAGACATGGGCCATCTGCCGGAGGCGCTGGTCAATTATCTGGTGCGCCTGGGCTGGTCGCATGGCGATCAGGAAATCTTCTCCATGCAGGAACTGGTTGAGTATTTCAGCCTGGATACTGTCGGTAAGTCTCCCGCCGTTTTCAACCCTGAAAAATTGCTCTGGCTCAACGCGCATTATATAAAGGAAGCAAAACCCGACCGTCTGGCAGAAGAGATGAAAACGCTCTGGCCCGCCGGGCTCGATACCTCCGATGCGTCTTTTACGAAGAAAGTCATTGCCGATTTGCAGCCGCGCGCCAAAACCCTGGTGGAACTGGGGCAGGCGGCGGATTTTTATTTTGCTGATCAGGTCCAGTACGACGAACAGGCCGCACAGAAATTTTTGACCGCCGACGTGGCCGGTCATCTAAAGGCTATTGATGAGGGTATCCCTGCGATCGCTTCCTTTAATAAGGAAGGCATCGAAGAATTCCTGAAAAAATTCATCGAGCAGACCGGTATCAAATTCAAAGTGCTGGCCCAGCCGCTGCGCGTGGCGCTAACGGGAAAAACCGTCAGCCCCGGCATCGACGAGGTCATGGCCACACTCGGCAAAGAGCGCGTCGCCAAAAGAATCGCAGCAGCAGTCAACTATATTGAAAAACGCCCGTAAGAATCGATTCATTCAACGTTTTACGGCAGTTTGAGCTTGACAATTTATTACGCATTGACTAGGTATGGCGCTCGACATTCTTCTTTTGAACGGAATGTTTTGCAGCAGGGCTCATCATTTCAGAACCTGCCGCAACAGTTGAAATCATCATCACGGTCCCATCGTCTAGTGGTTAGGACACTGGCCTCTCACGCCGGTAACCGGGGTTCGAGCCCCCGTGGGACTACCAAAATAAAATCAAATATTTATACTTATTTTACAAGACGTTTTTCAGGGATTCAAAAGCTCTCCCCCACACTATCCCCCACAAGCAAGCTAAAAAACGGAGTTCTTAACCCCCAACACTGGAGTTTTTAGACATTTAAAAATGGGAAACCGTATGACAATTGCTTAACAAAGGTATGGCTAAATTTGAATGTTAGGTTTTGCAAACCCGGCAGGAAGTAAGTTTACCCTCACGTGCGCGTATTAGTGCGAAAACTCCAGTCTGTTAACTTTTTACAAACCTGCAACTTTTTTATGCAGTCCGTTTTTTCTGTTTTCCGATAACACAGTAAACAATATTCACATCACCCAAAAGATCGACTTAGCTATTTGAACCCACACCTTACATAAAACTTCCGAACTAGAAGTTTATTTGAAATTGATTGAGCGTGAGAGCAGGAAACTGCATAAATCGCCCATACCTCATTTAAGGCCATCTTCTACCACGGTATAAGTTATTTTTTCATTGGATGCAGAATGAACTTTGATTACAAAGTCTTTATATCGAATAATTTTGGCATCCGCCTGGTAAGTTAAATTTTGAAAAAATGCCGACCGCGCCATGTCAGTGGGTGTGTACTCCCTGTATATGACATTAAGTGAAACATTATTTCTTCCAGAATAGATAAGTTCAAAGGGTGTATAGGAATTATCATAATGATGACTAATCTCGACTTTAGGTTCAGCTTCCATCCAAGATTCGATTTCAGCATCAAATTCAACTCCTGATCCAATTTCAAAATCCGGTTCTGCCATTTTTATCCATGAAATATTGAATCTTGCTGTTTCTATGGAAATATCATCAGGATAGTACATCATGTTGTAATTATAGCTATATAGACCACTTTTGAAAACCTCGCCCTTATTGTCTATGAGTACCCCCCATTTAAAACCATAATTGTCCAGTAAAGAAATCATGTCGTATATATGACCTTCTATTTTGATCGATTTTGTAATTGCATAATTCTTTCCGACCTCACTCTTTATGACATGATTTCTGAGTCTGTATCGTGCAGCAATTTGAAGGGGATCATGGGATGAAGCCGTCTTTTCATCATAACACGAAATTGTTTTCTTTTTCATTTTGGTTGTTTTTGTAGTTGTAATTGTCTTATATGGCCGAACCTTGACAATTTCTTGACCAATAAATGCGTGCTTTATTTCTCCGATTTCATAATTTTTTTCATACTGCTTTTTCGAAAAAACAGCGGCTTCTGTTGGTGAAGCTGCCGGAACAATTCGAACGATTGGTTGCGCATCCCGTTGTATTACCGGGATAGTGTGAACGGCCGCCCACCGACCACACCCCACTATAATAAAAAACATGCACAAAATTATTGCTCTTTTCAATTTCTAGAACACCTCTTATTGACTTGATGGATTCTTTTTGTTGCTTATTAATTGTTTTTTCTCGTAGTGGGCGCATCTTAAGGAGAATGGTCTTTTAAGTCAAGGCAATCTTGACCACAAAAACGTATGATTGGCCTTGGAATCTCCTGCAATTAATCAATAACTCTCGACTGTGACAGCCTCTGATATTTTCAACCACAAACATATCCACATCCCATGAGGGCGATTGAGGGCGGTTTTTGTTTTTTCGTCAAGGAGCATGTTATTTTAGCTTCTCAGATGCTCAATGATTTCAGCAACAAAACAATTTTACACAGAATAAACCAGTTATCACAGATAAAGAATATTTGAGGGTGTTTCTGAATGTTCACTTGACCGTCCGGTTGACTTGCACGTGACCTGAAAGATTCCGGCCACCGGGGTATTCACGATAAAAACCTAAGACATTTAGTCATCTGTAGTTAAAATTATATTGTTTGATCTCTTTATTTCTTTGATTTCTTTTGATTTATTTCATTGGCTTTGCATCTGCAAACACAAGACAGGCCTGATCTTTTGATTTTTCCCTTGTTTGATTAATTAATCAAAGAGGAAAAATAATCTCCGAATGGAAACCCTTGTGGTTTCCGAAATTCGCCGCTTTTCAAAGATTGCGATAGCCCCTGCCACCTGTGCCATTTTGGAAAAAAAGTTTTCAATTTTGACATCGGACACGTTCGGTAACCCGTCCGGTTGCCAGAGGCACCATTCCAGAGAGATGGAAGCCCCCCTGTGCCGTTGATATGTATTATTACGCCGTTTCCGAACCGCAAACCCCACTTTCTTATAAATATTCTCTTTTTCAATAATGAGACAGGATGCAATAAGCCGCCTTATATATGGCTATCATGTATACGCATACGGAAACGTTGCACTAAAACCAAATGTTGCAGACTCATGAAATTACGCCCCAAGTGTCCAATATTACGTTCAATAGTGGTTATTTTCTATGGTTACGGTTTCGTTGCCCTAAAATGGCCTCTATGGTTACGCTTTCGTATGCGTGTATGGTTACGGTTTCGTATGTTGATTTTAACTTTGATGCGCATTTTGGAAACCACGTTTCATCACCGTTGGACGTTTCTCAAACACGGTCCCCTTCTGCCAAATCGTCCACTGGTTCGACAAGGCATAAACCGTTTGATCTTTCTGACAACCGCCACCATGATGCTTTATCGTGACAAAGCCCTTTGCCAGAAGCTCATCAAAGCCACGTGTTCCTCTTGGTTGAGTTATGCCCAGTTTCTTTAATTCAATGTAACTGAATGTCAGATTGTCCTCATTCACGCACGTTCTGGATTGACTCTTTTTGTCTGGTTTCCGAAAGTCCCGTTTACCAAGCAGATAAATCAGCATTTGAGGCGCGACGCCGCTCAATGCGATGAAGGCGGGTGATTCAAACAAATCGCGTTCAACGAACGTTCCCTTGCCCCTGCCGATATGCTTCTTAACATGGAGCTTAATATTTGGCTTACATGTCCCTAAATATTCTGTCTTGTGAATATTCAGACGTTCTTCTATTGATAAATTAGTTGCGCTTTCCATTTACCCCTACCCGAGCCGTTGCCCGATGATTTTCTTTTGCTCAAAGCCCTGTTTTGAAATGTACCAGAACAAAAGAAGGGCATTAGTGCCGCCTTGCCGCATGCAGTTTTTCCTTGTGCGCGTCTGTCATTGTCCGCTTGGCTTCTTTTTTTATCCTGTTTGCGTTGTACGCCATGAACGGATGCAGGGGACACCCGGGCAAGCGGCAATCATGCTTCCCATCGGCAAAGAAGCCGCTGCAATCATAGCAGTGAGCATAAACCGCCTGCCGCAAAGTCAGAGCATGGCCTTCGATGTGCCTGATAAGTTCTTTTTGTCCCCGTGCCGTTTTCCCGTGCCGCCGAATGCTTTTTAATTTGTCTGTCTTCATTCCGACACCTCGTTAAAAGTGATGGGCCTTGCTTCCATGAAATTCATCACGTCCGGGGTTCGATACCGAATAGAACGCTTCGACACTTTCAGATATGGTAAACCACGCCGCAGATGTCTGTCATTGCGTAAGGTGCTGACTGCCCGGCCTGTAATAGCCGAAACTTCAAATTCGTTCAAAAAAGGTTTCTTGATTAATTCATTGCCCGGCGCGATTTCTCGCTGCTTTCTGTTTGCTGATTTTTTACTCATTCCATGCCCCCTAAGGTGATTTATAGTTGCGGGATAAAAAAAAACCGCAAGCTAAGTCGCGGTTTAAAAAATAATATTAGATTAAGGTAATGTCAAAAATATATTAGTCTCTACAATTACTTATGTCCCTTGAGATTTAGGGGATAGGCAGGATTCGGGGGACACAATCATATATATTTGACAGGATCATCTTTTCTTTGTTTGCGCTTTTTTTCCTTTTCATATTCTTTTGCACAGCATTCCGAATAACAGCGTTTCCTCTTAATGTCCTTTGCGATAAAAAAATTATTACAGTAAGTGCATAATTTAATTTTACGTCTGTCATTTGTTAATAAAAACTCCAATAAGCTATAAGAAGCAAGTGCAAAGAAGAAATCATTAAAGGCTTGTTGGCTATTTCCTAAAGGGCCATTAACAAAGTCATTAAAGCTAAGCACATAAACCTTTCTTTTTTTTAAACTGTATTTAAAAAACCCAACATCACTTTCAATTATTATTGGTTCTGTACGCGTAGCTCCTATTTCAGAACACCAAAAAAGAATATTATTTAAATCCTCAATATCTGGATACTCAACACCTGTGGTAATTTGAAAAAGAAATTCACGGAAACATAATTGAAAACATTCATAACATTTTCGTTCAAAATTATTTTCGCATAGTTCTTTTATTGAATACTTATCTTTCACTTCCCCTAAATCGCAGCCAAAACGACTTTCCTTGATTTGCTCATAAAGATCAGGGTCTTCTTCTTTGTTTAATCTTTTGATATCGAATTTGTAAAAATTGATTCTATCGCCTGCTATAGCCCTAACAGCATGCTTAAGTTCAAATGCAAAATCATTATCATAACAATTGATGCTACCTTTTTTATCCATGTATGAAATAAAGTCTTGAGGTTCAGATATTCTAGATAGTTCTTTGATTATCGGAATTATTTTTTCAACGGGCGTTAAATCCATATTCATGTGTTTTTTTACTTGTTCATAAACTTGATAGAAAAATTCAGAATTATTATTTACTTTTTCATTTGCATAGGTCAAGAAAACATCCTGCATCACGCTCTCCCGCTCACAGCCCCCCATGATTAAACCGGGAAAACGGAAAGGGGTCCTTCCGCTTATCAGCCCGTCGGCCTATTCCCGGCTTTCATCTTATCCTTCCAGAAGTCTCAGATATTCCTTTGCTGATTCATAGCAGACACCGGCAATAAATTTGATGAACGGCTTGTCATCGCCCTTATGGGTTTTGTTCAGGGTGTTCAGATAGTCACGCCGCAAGATCGGGGGAATGACGGCCACCGGATAACCTGCTTGCAATAGGGCAAGGTTCATCAGGAGACGCGCCGCCCTTCCGTTGCCGTCAATGAAGGGATGAATCGTAACGAGTTCCTTGTGGATGACTGCCGCAAATTCAACCGGGTGATGTTTAGACCTGTTATCGGGAATCGCAGCAATAAACGCCTTCATCAAATCCGGTATCTTTTCGGGTGACGGGGGGATAAAGTCCGTCCCCGTTATAATGACTTTCTGTTTCCGATATTTCCCGGCCTGATCTTTGTCAATTCGATAGTAAAACAGCCGATGCAGTTCTTTGACATTCGCTTCGGTAATGTCTTGATGCTTTGCCAGACGGAAAAGCAAATCGTAGGCTTCCGAATGCCCCAAAGCTTCCAGATGATCTTTGACCGGCTTGCCGCCAATCGTGATGCCGTCTTCCAGAACGATCTTTGTTTCCGTTTCCGTCAGAGAATTTCCTTCAAGGGCATTGCTGGAATAGGTCATGCCGATGCGGAAATATTCCCGAAGCTGCTTAAGCAGGTGCGCATCAATCGGCCTGTAAGCGTCTATCTTTGTTTTTAAAAGATCAATCTTCCGTAGCGTATCCTTCATCGTATCCCCTTTCATGAAGCGTTTGCCGTGGTGGTTTCTTGTTCTTTATTTTTTATCGCCTGTTCAATGATGTTCCCGGCCAATGATGAAGCCTTTCTCAATGCCTCGTCTCTCAGGTGGGCATATCGTTGTGTCATCAAGGGGGACTTGTGCGTCAGCAGTTTTTGCAACGTATACATATCCACTTGTCCGCTGGAAGCCAGCATGGACGCATAGGTATGACGAAGGCCATGCAACGCCCGAAATTCCGCCGGTATGCCTGCCGCCCGTTTGATCGGATTGACGCGCCTGCTTATATCCGTGAAGGGTTTTCCGTCGCCTCTGACAAAAACATTATCCGCTGTTTTCGGATGATTTGCCAGAACCTGCCGCGCCTGATCGTTCAAGGGTATTTTTTGTGACACGCCACCCTTCGGGTCCCGGATATGAATAAAGCCACGCTGAAAATCAACGTCAGACCACTTTAATTTGAACATTTCGCCGCGCCTCATGCCGGTATACAGAGCAAGCTGCATAATGGCTTTGGCCTCAACGTCCGTCGAATGATCTATGGCTTCCAGAAGCCGCTGCAACTGATCGGATGTTAAGTCTTCCGTTTTCTGGTTATCCACTTTAACGGCTTCGATTTCAAAATTTAAACTGTCGCATAGCTGCCGCGCCGCTCCATAATGAATAATTCGCTTGAGCAATGCCATAATGTGTTTGACGGTTTGGGGTTTGCGCTTTTTCGATAGATTGACGCGCAGCCGTTCAACGTCCAAACGGATTATTTCATGGGGTTCTTTGTCCCCGAATGCGGGAAACAAAAATTTGTTAAACCGTCCCTCGTCTGTATTGATGGATTTGTTTTCCGGTTTGCTTGCTTTGTATTTTTCCCACAGACGAGCAACCGTCATCTTGTCGATTTCTGCCTGTTTTGCCGCCTTTACCTGTTCGCGCTTTTCTGTATTGGATAGTTCGCCTGTAATTCGGCCAGTACGGATTAGATTTGCTTTTGCTGGTGTCATATCATCGGCAAATTGAAAGCCTGCTTTTTCTTCGGTCAACTTTCCCTGCTTTCGATACCGGATATAATAAATGCGTTCGCGTCCTGCCTTGCCGTCAACCTCAACAAAATACACGCCCGGATATTTCGTTTTGATTCTTTCTTGTCTTGGCATTTTGTTCACCTCGTAATTGCTGAGACATTAAAATACGGTGGGGGACATGAACCTTGCTACCAGCAGGACTTGGCCTTCCCCCACAATAAAATCGTCTTCAGAAACCATATAGAAGCCGGAAATCTTATTTCCCCCACACTATCCCCCACACACAAAACAAATATAGAGAAAAATGAAAGTAAGTCAAGTTATATTGTCAAAGCCTTATCAACATTGACTTTGCCGTGTTTTAGGTATTGAAAAGTAAATCAGAGGAAAATTAGAAAAAAGGCTAAAATTCGGCCTCTCACGCCGGTAACCGGGGTTCAAGTCCCCGTGGGACTACCAGAATAAGCCTTCATACAATATTAAACTCTCCCTTTAAATTTATATTGACATTCATGCGCGTTTGCCTTGGTATTTCCGCAACAACTATCTGAAAGAGGCAGCAAAAGGCATCCGGTAAATGCGATGAATGATCAGGAACTTCTGGAAAAATACCGCGCACTGGCGGAGGAAAACGATTTCCTGAAAAAGGAAAACGCACGGCTTAAAGCGGAATTGTCCGCTCTTTGCCCGACCCTCAACGCCGAAAACACTGTCGTTTATTCTCAAAAAGTCGAACAAAGGCCCCCGACCGTCGCGCAGATGTCTGCGCCCGCTCCGGACATTTCGCCGCAGGAAAAGATCAAGCTGTTCAGAGCTCTTTTCGCCGGCAGAGAGGACGTCTATGCCAAACGTTGGGAAAACAAGAAAGGCGCCAAAGGATATACGCCCGCCTGCCGCAATGAGTGGAAAGCCGGCATTTGCCGCAAGCCGCAGATCAAATGCGCCAATTGCGCCCACAGACTTTATGATGAGTTGACGAATCAGGTCATCGAGGATCATCTGCGCGGCAATGCCGTCATCGGCGCGTATCCCTTGCTTGCCGATGAAACCTGTCATTTTCTGGCCATCGACTTCGACAAAGAAGGCTGGCAAAGAGACGCCTCTGTCTTTCGGTCGGTGTGTCAATCCCTTCATATGCCGGTTGCACTGGAACGCTCGCGTTCGGGCAATGGCGCACACGCCTGGTTCTTTTTTGAAAATCCGATAGCCGCAAGTTTGGCTCGAAAATTGGGTTCTGCTTTAATCACACACGCCATGAGACAGAACCATCAAATGCCTTTCAAATCCTACGACCGGCTGTTCCCCAATCAGGACACGCTGCCCAAAGGAGGCTTAGGAA
>CAZGDK010000007.1:0-51099 GCA_964525155.1 uncultured Smithella sp.
ATTGACCGGGAATGGAAATCAAGCTCTCCGTTTTCGCCCTCTGTTTATTTTTTGTGATGCTATTGATGCGACGTGGTGCAGGTAATCTGATTTCAGGAAAGATTGCAAGGGGAAAATGAGGAGGAAAATTAGGAATGATGCATGTGTCTTTTTTAATGTCCCCCGCTGGCGGGGTCTGGGGGTGGATGTTTTTAAAATCATCATCATAAGTTACATATTGTAATGTTTAATCCACCTCCGTCACTTCGTGCCACCTCCGCCAGCGGAGGACATTAAAGTCTTTTGCGACACTGTCTCTCGAAGGAGGGGAGATAGCAGCGTTGTCTTTTTTCCAATAGGTATATTCATGTTGATTGCTCCAGAATGTTTCGGTTCAAGCAGTGAGATTGAAACGGCATGGCGGATCAGGCCGTCGGATTTCAGCTGATTCCCGTTATCTTGTGTTTTGACATCCTGCGGTAAAGCGTGGCGCGGGTGATGTTCATGCGCCGGGCCATTTCGCTTTTGGACAAGTTCATATTGATCATTTTGGTCAGCAGGTGGCGTTCAAAGTCCTGCGGCGATTCAATGTCAGTCTTTGGCTCAACGGTCCTGTGGGAATGAAGCATGTCCACCGGGAGAAGATCCATCGTCAGTTGACGGCCCCGGGCCATGTTCATCATGCGTTCGACGACATTTTGCAGTTCACGCACGTTACCCGGCCATGGATAATTCATCAGCGCGTTCATCAGTTTTTTGTCGATCCGGTCGATTTTTAGCCCCATGGCCGCGCCGTATTTTTTGACAAACCGATCGACCAGAAGGGGAATATCGTCCACCCGTTCGCCAAGCGGAAGAAGATGAATGGTGAACACGTTGGTGCGGTAATAAAGGTCCTTGCGGAAATTGCCCCGGCGGACTTCCTCGCGTAAATCCTTGTTGGTCGCGGCGATGATGCGCACGTCAACCGCCTGGAGGCTTGCGCCACCGATGGGAACGATGCATTTGTCCTCGATGACCCTAAGAAGGGTGGTTTGCAACTCCAGGGGCATTTCGGCGATTTCATCCAGAAAGATGGTGCCGCCGTCGGCCAGTTTGAATTTTCCCAGGTTGCCGCCGCGCTTCGATCCGGTGAACGATCCTTCAATGTGGCCGAAAAGTTCGGAGGCCACCAGTTCCCGCGGGATCGCGCCGCAGTTGATGGCGACGTACGGCCCGTTGCGCCGGCTGCTGGCGTTGTGTATGGCCTGCGCAAAAAGATCTTTGCCTGTGCCGCTTTCTCCCAGTAAAAGGACATTGGAGTCGCTGCGGGAAACCGTTTTGGCCTGTTCAATCGAACTTAAAAAGCGGGGGTTGGCGCCGCAAATATCCTCAAAACGAAAATTCGCCTTGGCGCCGATCATCCGGGCGACCAGGGAATTGATGCGTTTGGTTTCGGAAAAGATCAGGATTTTGCCGAGCGTTTTTCCGCTGGCGGATGCGATGGGCTTACAGGTCAAGAGGCAGTCCATGGCGTCTGTTCTCGAGGCGATGCGGACTTCCGCGTCACTTAGCGAGGCATGATGCCGGACCAGATGAAGAAAATGAGCGTTTTCTTTTCCGGGATAGATGTCCGCGAGAAATTTTCCTTCCACGTCTTCCTGATCGAACGAAAACTTTTTTAGCGCCGGTTCATTGATCAAAAGGACGCGGCCCCGGTCATCGACAGCGATCAGCGCGTCCGGAATGGCCGTAAGAATGGCTTTTTGCAGGCCCATCGCGATGTCGGATTGAACAAATGCCTCATGGTATTTGTTCATGGCCCGATGCGTGCGAAAGTCGTTTTCAATGGCATGGGCCGCGGCGACGGCCATGCCCAGGGTATGATCGTTGGAGGCGTATACATGAGACGAGATGGCGATGCCGCCGATGAACACGCCGTCGGGATCGAAAATGGGCGCGCCGGACGCGGTGACGTAATGGTACATTTGCATGTAATGATGAGGGCCGAATAGCTGGCAGGGCTTTTTTGCGGCCAGGATAAAGGAGATGATGGTGTTGCCGACAATTTTTTCGTCCCACTGCACGCCGGGAAGCCAGCGTGAAAACTGATGGGTTTTTAAATACTGGCTGTCATGGCGTGCGTCCAGAATAATACCCCGGGCATTGAACAAAGCGATGGAGAAACCGGAGTCTTTTACAAATTCATAAAGGTTGTCCAGAAAGGGTTTGCTGAGGTCGATAAATTCCCGGTTGTCCGCAAGCAGTTTTTCAAGCTCGCGGCCGTCCAGAATGTTCAGTTTCGGAATACCCTGATTTCGCGGGTCCAGGGCCATTTTCCGGTAACGCCGCCAGGCGCCGAGAATATCATCCTGGATGACGGATGCGTCAATGCTTTTGTCACCGGCAATGAACTTTTCCCATTCGCGCTTGATCTTCTGAAATTTATCTTCAACAGGCGAGGTCTGCTGACCGGCCTGTCTTGCTGATAAATTTTCCACCAGATTTTGAAATGCAACCGGCATAACTGTTCTCCCTGTGCCTTTTTTTTCAGACGTTGGATAAAAGTGTCTAATTTTAAAACAGTTGTTGTTCCAAAATGGTACATATGACATTGCCGCGCAAAACGCAAATCATAAATAATAATATAATATTAAGTACTTGTGTAATGCGGCCTTTTTTATCTTTCTGGCATGACCAATGCACTACCGTGTTTCATATAAAGGTAAGATGTCTCATATAATGGCACGGTTTCGTCTACCTTTTCAAAATATCAGGTTTTTTTTGCAATGTGTGGCCGGGACAGGGTGTCCCGCGGCAAGCAGCCGGTTCTGAAGGGGGGGGGCGGCGGCTACACAAAAAAGACAGACGGACGACAGGGGGGTGGTTGGCGCGGCCTTAAGCGGGCCGATCGGAAATCACTAAGTAAAACGCGAAGATTGGGGGCCTTAGGGTGTGTGCCCGGCAGGTAAGGCCTGTGTCAAGAAGCTAATTTAACTTAAAAAAATGGAAGGGATGGTTTTTTATGGAAAGAAAATCAGTTAAAAAAATTCTCATGCTGGTGATTGTGTCTTTGTTTATGACGGGCATGGTCGTGTCAACAGGTTTTGCGCAGTGGTGGACGTCGTCAAGTTCTTCGTCAAGTTCGACATCGGGGTGGTGGAGTTCATCATCGAGCTCATCTAGTTCATCATCCAGCTCGTCATCCAGTTCTTCAAGCGGCGGCGTGCTGCCGGCCGTATCGAGCATCGAGACGGCCGGGCCTTTCGCGGTCACAATTGACAAAAATGTCGGATCCAGTCGCGCAGGCTGGGTGGCTCGTCCCACAACGCTGGGCAGCCAGGGCGTTTCCAAACACCCCATCTTTATCTGGGGCCCCGGTGCGGGTTCTACGCCCAGCAGCTACGAAGATCATTTAAGACGATGGGCGTCGCATGGCTTCGTCGTTTATTCCGAAGTCTCCTCCAACAGCGGTTCGGAAATGACCAAGGCTTTGGATTGGCTGGTTAAACAGAACACTACATCTTCCAGCAAGTATTACGGCAAGCTCGATACCTCCAGAATCGCGGCGGGCGGCCATTCCCGCGGGTCGATTGCCACGTTTGCCATCGCCACCGATTCGCGCCTGAAAACCACCATTCATGTGGCGGGCGGCTCCTTTGACGGCAACGGCCCGAAGAATCTGCGCAAGCCGGCTCTGTATGTAGTCGGCACGGAAGATTCGGCGGCTTTGTCCAATGTGCAGCGCGATTACAGAAACACGACGGTTCCGGTCTGGTTTGGCGAAATGGACGGCGTGGATCACATCCAGGCTGCGCGTCAGGCATTGCCCGCGATTACGGCGTGGTTGCGCTGGCAGATAGCTTCTGAGACCTCCCGCAAGAGCATGTTCGTAAGCTCCAGTTGCTATTTCTGCAGCGGCATGTGGGACGTTCAGTACAAAAACTGGTGATCGACAAAACGGGCGGGGCTTTTCCCCCGCCCTTTTTAAGTAGGCCTCTTCGGGAAAAGCGTAAGAGAAAACAAAAAGGGAAAGGAGATTTTTCATGGAAAGAAAATCAATTCGTAAATTTCTTGTTCTGGCGGTTGTGTCTCTGTTTCTGGCGGCGATGACCGTAACGGCAGGCTATGCCCAGTGGTGGACGTCGTCTTCATCGAGTTCATCGTCCAGCACAACGACGTCAGGCTGGTGGAGCTCGTCGTCGAGTTCTTCGTCCAGTTCATCGTCATCGTCATCTTCAAGCTCTTCCAGCGGCGGGATTCTGCCGTCTGTGTCGAGCGTGGAAACGGATGGTCCTTTTGCCACAACGATCGATAAATATGCCGGCCCGAGCTACAAAGGGTGGGTGGTTCGTCCTACGACGCTGGCAAGCCTTGGCGTGTCCAAGCACCCGGTGTTTATCTGGGGTCCGGGCGGCGGTTCCGCGCCCAGTGACTACGAAGATCATCTGAGACGATTGGCGTCGCATGGCTTCGTCGTTTACGCGGAAGAATCCACCGGCGACGGCACGGAAATGACCGCGGCCATCAACTGGCTGGTAACGCAAAACGGTCGTTCCGCAAGCAAGTACTACAATAAACTCAAACTCGATAAGATCGGGGCGGGCGGCCATTCGCTGGGATCGGTGAGCACTTTTGCCATCGGCGCCAATTCGCGGCTCTGTACGACAATCCATGTCGGCGGCGGTTCCTTCGACGGCAAAGGTCCTTCCGGCCTGCGCAATCCAACGATGTATATCGTCGGATCGGATGATACGCTGTCTTCATCCAATGTGGCCCGTGATTACACCAATACCACCCTTCCGGTCTGGTACGGCATCATGGACGGCGTTGATCACATCGCCGCCGCGCGGCAGGGGCTTCCGGCCATGACGGCCTGGCTGCGCTGGCATGTGGCCGGCGAGACGTCCCGCAAGAGCATGTTTATCAACTCCAATTGCTATTTCTGCTCCGGTATGTGGACGGTAAAGTATAAAAATTGGTGATAATCAAAACTGCGGGCGGGATGACCTTCCGCCCGCAGTTTTGGTGTTTTCCCCGCGTTTATTACAATTTCAAGCGGCACGTCAGTCTTTTTCATAACCCCTGTTTTCCATTGACAGACCTTACCCTTATTCCTATACTCCGCAACGTTCTATTTACTTTATTCGAGAAAGGTGTGTCATGATTCGTTCCATTTCCGAAAGTCCTCTGTATCGTATTATTAATCCCCGCAGCATCGCCTTTTTCGGCGCGTCCAACACGTTTCTGCGCATGGGCTCGATGATGCTTTCATCCGTGCAGGCCCTGGGCTATGAAGGCAAAATTTATCCGGTTCATCCCACGGAAAAAGTTGTGCGCGGCCTGACCGCCTATCGCAGCATTCTGGATGTGCCCGATGCGCCGGATCTGGCGATTATCGTTTTGCCGACGGAAATTGTCTGTCAGACCCTGGAAGACTGCGGACGCAAAGGCGTCAAGCATGCGATTGTCGTGTCCGGCGGATTTCGCGAGGCCGGCCCGGAAGGGGCTCAGCTGCAAAAAGAACTGGAGGCGATTGCCCGCGCATACGGCATCCGGTTTCTGGGCCCTAACTGCCTGGGCGTTGCCAACCCTTATCTCAAGCTCAATCCCACCACCATCACGCTCGACGGGCCTCCCGGTTTTGTCGGCCTGGCTTCCCAGAGCGGAAGTTTTGTAACGCAGATGTTTGATTACCTGCACCGCCACGGCATGGGGTTTTCCGCCGCGGTGAGCGTGGGCAACGAGGCCAGCATCGATCTGGTCGATTGCATGGAATACCTGGGCGCCTGTCCGCATACGAAGGTGATTGCGCTGTACATTGAAGGCATCAGCCGGGGCGCCGAATTTATGGAGACGGCCCGGGCCATTGTCCCGCACAAACCCATTGTCGCGCTCTACGTGGGCGCCTCCGAAGAAGGGCGGCGCGCGGGCCGCTCGCACACCGGGTCGCTTTCCGGCCCCAACGAAATTTACGACGGCGTGTTCAAACAGAGCGGCATTGTCCGGGCGCACAACCTCTCCGAGCTTTTCGATTACGCCCTGGCTCTGGGAACGCTGCCCCGCCCGCGCGGCAACCGCGTGGTGATTCAGACGCATTCAGGCGGGCCCGGCGCCACGGCGGCGGACGCCTGCGGGCGCGCCGGTCTTACGCTCTCCAAACTATCGGAGGAAACCGTCGAAAAGCTCGCGCCGATGATTCCCAAAACGGCCAGCACCGCCAATCCCGTGGATGTGACGTTCAGCCGTAATTTCGCGGAGAATTTTTTTGACATTCCGGATGCGCTGCTTGGCGACGAAAATGTTGATATTCTGCTGGCCTATTTTTTGTACCCCGGCTTGTTTATCGAGCGCATTCTCCGGGAAATGGGTGTTTCCGAAGAGACGATACCGGTTGAGCGCGACAAGCTTGTTGAAACGCATTCGGAAAAATTTCTGAGCCTGACGAGCCTGTATCCAAAGAAACTTATCGTCGGCTTTACTTACCGGAGCCTTCAGGAGAGCATGGTCCGGCATTTTCTGGACCGGGGCGTTCCCGTGTACCGCGATCCCGAGCGCGCCGCGCGGGCCATCGCCGCCGTAACGGACTACTACAAGATGCGCGACGCCATGACGAAAGCGGACTGACGCGCTTATTCCTGAGGGTCCGTCGACGCCACGACCAGCCGGTTGCGCCCGGTTTCCTTGGCGGCGTAAAGAGCCTTGTCCGCCGCCGCGATAAGCGATTTGTCGTCCAGGCCGTGCATCGGGTACCCGGCGAGCCCCGCCGAGAAGGTGACGGCGATGTCTGCGCCTGCGGCCTTGATTTTCATGGCGGCAAATTCCTCGCGAAACGCGTTGATGCGGGCGACGGCGGCTTCCAGCGGCGCTCCCGGCATGACGATAATAAATTCCTCGCCGCCAAACCGGCAGGCCACGTCGCCTTTGCGCGTTCTTTTCTCCAGCAGGTCCGCAAGCGCCATCAAAAACAAGTCGCCCACGTCGTGACCGTAGGTGTCATTGATATTCTTGAAGCGGTCCAGATCGATAATGACCAGGCACATCGGCTCTTTGCTCCGTTCGGACTTGAGAAGCTCATGCGCGAGCGTTTCTTCCAGAAACCGCCGGTTGTACAGTCCGGTGAGCGGATCGCGGATGGCCTGTTCTTTTAACTGAGCCTGAAGCGATTCATTTTCTTCAATCTTCCGGAGAAGTTCGCTGTTGGTTTCGCGAAGGGCGCTTTCGATATTTTTGATCTGGGTAATGTCGCGAAGCAAAATAAGTTTGCCGGCGGGTTCTCTGCGGTTGGCGAACATGACGGACAGGGTCAGGTCGATGTGACGGCTTTGGCTGCACCCGATCATAAAATCAATCGTTTTGTTTTCCGGCCCGGAGGACTTCCCGATCAGTTCATTCCAGACGGGAATGATGGTTTCGGCCGGGCGGCCTTGCGCGGTTTGCATGGTTTTCCCCAGCATGGTCTGGGCGGCGGGATTCATGTCGATGATGCGGTTGTCGTTGTCGAGCACGACCACGCCGTCAAGAATTTCATCCATGACTTTATGGCGGGCCACCGGCCGAATATCGAACAGCTTGTGGCGCAAATGAACATAGGACATGATCGACCCCACTGCCAGGAAGCCTATCGGCGAAAAATCCAGTTTCAATTCCTTCAAGGTGGCAATCGATATGACATTGGCCACCATGGAAATCGGTAAAGTCATCATTATGGTAAAGGCCTGCAGGCGATAGGCCGGTTGCACATGCAAAAAATGCCTGAACTGCATGATGGAGCCGATAAAAATCACAATGTAGGAGTATAGTGTGTGCAGCCAGAACGCAACGCCGAGCTGGCCGGTTGATTTAAAGCTGCCGGAAAACCAGCCGTGCCAGGGGTCCGTCCAGATGACCAGATTGAAGACAACCGGTTCGACAAACAGGAAAATGACGGCGCGCCTTGTCACCCAGGCGTCTCGTTGCGTGTATCGGGCGCTCCAGACTAAAAAAGCTCCCGGAACCATCACAACGCCCAGAAATGTCAGTTTCGACCAGAAAAACGGTTCGGATGCGGGATGGGTGCAACCGGACAGGTGCAGCGCGTAAAAAAGCATCCAGAGGATTTCACCGGCAATCAGGATTAACAAAGGATACGATCCGACGATTTCCCGATGCCGCCAGCTCAGGATAAACATGAACACCGCGGCCATGACCGAGAAAAAAAGAAAAATCGTATAGACTGAAATAAAAGTTGCCGTATCCATCAGTGAACTCCGGAAGAAATAGTTGTCCCCAGATTCTTTCGTCTATGGGTGTTAAATGCCTTCCCGTTTCAGCCAGTTCTGGTAGCCCACCATCCTGGAGAGGACTTTCACGGCGCGCTCCGGCGTTAAAAAGGCGATGCCGCAATAAGGGCTTGCGGGAACCTCGGTGATCGTCTTGCTGTGGACGTCATCGAGAAACACGCCCAGGATGGGTTTGCCGTGCGCCGCCATCAGTTCGGCGCTGCGCTGGAAGACTTCCGCTTCGGAGTCCTTATAAAGCTTCATGCCAATGTCGTAATAATCCTGGCGAACCTCCTGCCCGGAGTCGCGCGCGGCCTTGACCATCGAATCGATCAGGCGCAGCCGGCCCACCACGCCCAGATGGATGATGGCGTCGCACCCGTCCCAGCGGGCGAGAATCTCCAGCACCTTCACGGGAATGTCGGCGCCCATTTCGCCTACGAGGTCGACGGGGTTTTCCTTGCTCCAGAAAGGAGGCAGAATCTGATTGATTTGCGCGATGACGTCGGGCGACAGGTGGGGAACCTCCAGGCCGTTTTCACTGCACAGGTCCGTGGTGACAACGCCCCAGCCGCCGCCCAGCGTCATGATCGCCACGCGCTTGCCTTTCGGAAGCGGCAGCGATGAAAAGGCGGCGGAAAGATCGAGCAGGTCCATCGGCTGGTCGGCCAGCACCACGCCGGCCTGTCGGCACGCGGCATTGAGAATGCGGATGTTGGAGGCCATCGCGCCTGTGTGGCTGGCCGCCGCGCGGCTTCCGGCGGATGTCCTGCCGCCCTTGAGCAGCACGACGGGTTTGCGCCGCGACACCTTTTGCGCCGTCTTGAAAAACCGCTTGCCGTCCTTGATGCTTTCCACATAAAGGATGATGGATTTTGTTACATCGTCGAGGGCGGAGGTGCGCAGGTAGTCCTCGATGGTGATCATGGCTTCGTTGCCCGATCCGCAAAACGAGCGGATGCCGATGCCTTCCGCTTCGGCAAACGCCATCAATTGCGTCCCCAGATTGCCCGACTGGGACAAAAGGCCGATGGAGCCTGCCTTGGGATAGCAGGGCGATCCGATGCAGTAAAATTTAATATGCGGGTTGCAGATGCCCATCGTATTCGGGCCCAGCACGGAGACGCCGTTTTCGGCGGCCAGGCGAATCAGATTTTTTTCCAGTTCGCGTCCTTCGGGGCCGACTTCGCCGAAGCCTGATGAAATGAGAAGCATGTACCGGATGCCCTTGGCCTTGAGCGCGGGAATCAGATTCAGCGACTGCGCCGCGGGGATGGTCACGATGGCCAGGTCGACGGGACCGGGAACATCGCCGATCGTTTTATAAACCTTGCGTCCGGCAATTTCTTCGACTTTGGGATTGACCAGATAGACCTGTCCTTCAAAGCCGCCGGCGAGCACATTGGTCATGAGCATGTTGCCCCATTTTCCGAGCTGCGCCGACGCGCCGATAAAGGCGACGGATTTGGGATTGAACATTTTGCCGATTTCTCTGGGATCGACAGGCGGCCTCGCGGCCACGTCCACCGGCCGGTCTCCCAGGACAATCAACGCATCCACCGCCGTCACATGGCCGTCGGGGCCGACGAGCAGCGGATTAATGTCGACTTCCGTGATTGCCTCCCAGTCCAGGGCCAGCCTCGAGAGGCCGACCAGGGTTTTGACGATTTCCTTGCGAAAGACGGCCGCATCGCCGCGGAAAGGGCCCAGCAGTTTGGCGGCGCGGATTTCATCGAGCATGAATTCCGCTTCCCGTTCATCCAGGGGCGCTACGCGGAATACGACATCCGCCATGGCTTCGGTAAAGATGCCGCCCACGCCGAACATGACAATCGGTCCGAACTGCGGATCGCAAAACATGCCGGCGACAAATTCCCGCCGGCCTTTGAGCATGGGGGCGACAAGGTAGCCTTCCAGATCAGCGCCCGCCGCTTGGGCGATGGCATCAGCCGCCGCCTGCAGGGCTTCGGCGTCCTTGAGATTCAGATGGACCAGACCCCGGTCCGTTTTATGGGCCAGCTTCGATCCCAGACCTTTGAGAACCACGGGAAATCCGATGGTCTTTGCCAAACGCAGCGCGTCTTGCGGCGTCTGCGCCGCGGCATCGTTTATGACGGGAACGCCGTAGAGTTTCAAAATTTCCTTGGCCTGAGCTTCCGTCAGGGCCTTTCGCCCTTCCTTTTTCGCTGATTCCAGAACGTCCTTTACATCCATATCCGGTCTCCTTCTTTTATTTCCTCAAACGGCGGATGGATCATTTAACCCATTTTGTTGGAGCGCCGCCAGATTTTTCTTTTCTCGGCTTCTTTAATCAAACCCTCGCGAAAATCCGGATGGGCAATCGAGATCAGTTTTTCCGCCCGATACCAGGTCGGACAGGTTTTGAGCGACACCGCGCCATATTCGGTCACAACGAAATTGACCATCTGCCGGGTCACGGTGGTGATGCTGCCGATATCAAAGTTCGGTACGATGCGGGATTCGATCGTGCCGTCTTTTTTCTTGTGCGTTGACGGCAGACAGATGAAGCTGCGTCCGCCTTTGGACCAGTAAGCGCCCAGCACAAAGTCCGACATGCCTCCGTTGCCGGAAATCTGCTTGAACCCGGAGCTTTCCGCGTTGACCTGCCCGTAGAGGTCCACCTGCAGCGCCTGATTGATGGAAATCAGGTTGTCGATCTGGGCGAGCCGGGTCGGATGGTTGACATAGCCTACGCTGCACGAGGCCAGCGCCGGGTTGTGGTCGATCCAGTCATAGAGCGGTTTTCCGCCGAGAGCGAATGTGTAGTTGATTTTTCCCTGATCGAAATTTTTCCGAAGCCCCGTCATGACGCCTGCATCCCACATATCATGGTAAGCATCGACCAGCATTTCCGTCCAGCCGCCCAGATCCTTTAACCCGGATTGGCTGATCATTTTTCCCAGGACGTTGGGCATGCCGCCGATACCCAGTTGAATGCAGTCACCGTCTTTAAGATGCGCCAGGACATGCTCGGCGATTTTTTTGTCCGTTTCCGTCGGCGTCACCACCGGCAGTTCGGCAAGCGGCGCGTTGTTGCCTTCGACCACCGCCTGCACCTGCGAGATGTGGATTCGCTCCATGCTGCCGCCATAAGCATAGGGGATGTTCTGGTTCACTTCGACGATGATGTTTTTGGAATAAATGGCCTGGAGATAGCAGCAGGAATTGTGCAGTCCCCAGTTGAAATAGCCGTCTTTGTCCATGGGGCCGACCTGGACCATGAAATGATCGCGCAGCGGCGTGCCGAGCTTGATCGGATCGTACTTGCCGTTTAGCAGGTACAGGTCGGATTCGCCGTAAAGCGTCGGCTGGTAGAAGACGCCGCCGCACTGGTCCTGCATGATGCGCGTCAGCAGGCTGAAGTGCTGGTCGTTGTAAGTGAAGACTTCGCCGTGCGGGTCTTTCATGATGACTTCCGGCACCGGAGGTACGGTCACGGCGGCCATGATTTTGATGTCTTGAAGTTCATCCTTGCGCGCCGCGAGCGCCTTGTCCAGTTCAACGGGTTTGCCGTTGAACATTGCCCAGTCAATCCAGTCGCCGGATTGAACTTTTTTGACGGCTTCTTCAGCCGTCACCCGTTTTTCTTTGTACATTTCGGCAAAACTTTTCATATATTTTCTCCTTAAAAGGGGGATTGCACATGACGACCTCGGTTTTGTTGGCAACTGAGCATATGAATTCCAGGTAGTTCTGATGACATGCCGGAAGTATAATGCCGGAAACAGGGGGAGAGGAAGAGGATACAGGTCCGGCATACGCATTATATCGTCACCGGTGGGGATAACTTTAGTAAAAACGGCAGTTCATGCGCCATGCCTTGAATACTTCCACTGCGGGGGCCGTTGAATTCCGGCTATGCTGCAGGACTTCAATATTTACGGGGGGGATTGAAGCACGATTTGTAAAATTCGTTAAATTTGAAATTCGGCGGGTGTTGGTTCACGAAAAGACCTTCTTGCTCAAACCGTAATAAAAACAGTCTATTCGGAAAAATCCTTGCCCTATCGGAACCCCTGTGCTTAACATCGGGCCATGCTGAACCCTTTTTTGAAGCGTTATCCATTAAAATACAACGGGAACGTTATCTTCGCCGCACGGACGGCGCTTAGCCCTCCATGGAAAATGTTCGGGAGGCTTCGGTGATTCGCCGCCATCCTTTTTTATTTGCGATGTTTGCCGTGGCGGGGCTTTTGGCATTGATCCTCTTTCTTCGTCTGGCCTATCTGTACGGTGAAGTCGGCAAAGGCATTGCCGAAAGCGCCGGCGAAACGCCCACGATTTTTTACGGACGCGCCTTTGAAATCCGGACGGGCGACGCTTTCGAAAATCTTCATCTCGACGAACGGTTGAAGCGGCTGGTCTATCAAAACGTTGCGGGAGCACCGACCGCTGCCGGAACGTTTTCCCAAGACGACAACCGCATCCGGATATTTCTGAGGCAAAAAGGCCGGGAAAAAAATGCGCCTGAAAACGGCCTGGTGGATATCGGGCTTCGTGACGGCCGGGTGGCGTCGCTTGCGTCGTCCGACGGCAAAAAACTGTCATCGGTCGTTCTCGAGCCGGAAGAAATCGGCCGCATCATCAGCCCGAAGCTGGATTCGCGTCATCAGGTGTCCCTTTCCGCCATTTCGCATCATCTGCAAAACGCGGTCATCGCGGCGGAAGACGCGCGCTTTTATTCCCATGCAGGCCTTGACCTTCGCGCCATGGTCCGCGCGCTTTTGGCCGATCTGAAGCAACAACGGTTTGCCGAGGGCGCCTCGACCATTACGCAGCAGCTGGCCAAAAACTTTTTTCTCTCGCCGCAAAAGACCGTTGCGCGCAAACTGCGCGAAGCGGAGTTGGCCTTGGCCCTTGAGCTTCGCTATTCCAAAAAACAGATTCTGGAGATGTATCTCAATAAAATTTATCTGGGTCAGACGGGCATGGAGACGCTATACGGCGTAGAGGATGCGTCCGGCGTCTATTTTTCAAAGCGCGCCAGTGATGTTTCCCTGGAGGAAGCGGCGCTTCTGGCGGGGATCATCCACGCGCCGAACCGGTATGTGCTCTTTACCAATTCCAAAGCGGCGAAGGAGCGCCGCAATAAGATCCTTTCCCGCATGCGCAAACTGGACATGATTTCGGAAAAAGAGTTTATCGCGGCATCCGAGGCCCCGGTGCGTCTGGAATCCGGCAAGACGCCCGTGCACCTGTCGTCTTATTTTATTGACTACATCCAGCGGATTACCCGCGACGAGATGGGAACGGAAAGGCTCTATCATACCGGCTATCATTATCAAACGACGCTTGACCCCGTCTTGCAGGCTGCCGCGGAAGATGCGGTCACCCGGGGGCTTGAAGACATCGAACCAAAAGCCAGGCGCGCCCATGATCCGCTGCAGGCCGCGCTGGTCGCTGTCGATCCGAAAACGGGGGAACTGGTTGCCATGGTGGGCGGGAGAAATTACGGGCTAAGCCGGTTCAACCACGCGGTGGACGCCAGACGCCAGCCGGGAAGCGCGTTTAAACCCTTTGTGCTTCTGGCGGCGCTTATGCCGCAGCCTCCGGGAAAAGATCCCCTGACGCTTTCCACGACGGTGTCGGCCGAGCCGATCACTATTGAAACGCCCGAAGGACCCTGGACGCCGGCGAATTATGAAGACAAGGCTTATGAAAATATTACGATTCGGAAAGCGATTGAAGAATCCGTCAACACGGCCACCGTCCGGCTGGCCCAGACCGTGGGATTTGAGGAGGTGCTGAAAGCCGCCCGCCTGGCGGGCGTAACAAGTCCGCTTGCGCCTGTTCCTTCAATGGTGCTGGGAAGTTTTGAAGTCACACCTATCGAACTGGCCTATGCCTATGCCACGTTTGCGTCGGGCGGCATCCGTTTTGAGCCGTTTTCACTTTATTCGGTTTCCGGATCGGGCGGCGACGCGGTCATTGCAAGAAAAGTCAGCGCAAACCAGGCGCTTGATCCGCGCGTAGCCTATCTTGTGTCCTATGCGCTGCAAGGCGTTCTGGATCGGGGGACGGCCAGAGAGGCCAGGTCCTTGAAAATCAACTATCCCGTGTCGGGGAAAACCGGCACAACCAACGGCTGCCGCGATTCCTGGTTTGTCTTTTATACGCCCGATGTTGTCTGCGCTGTGTGGGTGGGGTATGACAAGGGCGCCGATACGGGGCTCACCGGCGCGACCGGCGCTCTGCGCATCAGTGCGCGGTTTTTGCGGGCGCTTTATGCGACATCCGGGCCGTTAGCCGCCCCCGCTCCTTTAGGCATCGAGACGGTTCTCATCGATCCCGATACCGGATACCGCGCCACGGTATTATGCCCCAAAACATTTCATGAAGCCTATCTGGAAGGAACCGCGCCCAAGGACACCTGTCCCGAGCATTCGGTGAATCCCGTGAGGGATGCCGTCCGAAAAACAATGCAGGACGCCAAAGACTTCTTCCGCAACCTGTTCAAATGAAAGTCGTTTTGAAACTCCGGGCCAAGACGGGCGTTCATACCCCATGCTGTTTGTCTCTTAACAGGCGACCGCGTCTTTTCCAGTTTCTTAGACGCGCGAGAGAAGGTATTGTGTCTGTCAGCTTATGAGTGAAAAAACGCGCCGGGATGCTGCGACGCTTCGGGAAAAAGATCCGATATGAAAGCCCATTCAACACCGGGAACCAATGATATGGCTTTGATCGTGCTTTCAAAATCCTGCCACATGGCCTCAGTGACCAGTTCGTAACTGTGGCCCCAGAAAAAGAAAACGCCGTTGGTTTCCCGCTGACGATCAAATTTATTCCAGAAATCACAGTCGAGATAGCGGCAAGAGGGGTGGAACTCAAACGGATTTTCCGGCGGATAAACATTGTCTCTGTTTTGATTTCCTCTGGCCCATCGATATCCTGCCTTGCTGACCGCATCTTTTACAAAATCATTGCAAGCATTGAAAGGGTAACAAAACCCGGAAATTGGTTTTTGAAATATTTGCTCCAGCATCGTCTTGCTGGTCTGCAATTCCCAGTGCAGACGATCTTCCGAAAGATCGGTCAAGCGGGGATGAGTCATGGAATGGCTGCAAATCTCAAAGCCGTCGTACACATCGGCCAATTCCCGAGTGCCGAGGCGCCAGACCTCGCGGCCCTGATACGTCCACCCGAAAGACCGGCTTTCCTGATACAGGCCGGGTGTGAGGCAAAATGACGCACGGGCCTGATAGCGTTTCAGGATTTCTATCAATTGGATATCCGATACAATGCCGTCATCCCAGGTTTGAATAACTTTCATGGCAAATCATTCTCGCATCTAGCGGTTGTTGGGGCAGGCTTTCACGCATTCGTCGCAATCCAGCCAGTAATCATGCCCCGCGGTGTTGATGACGCGTTCGATATGCTTGAGGCCTTCCGCATCTTTTAGCGCCAGCGGATAAATAGCATGTTTGATGGAGTGCGAAAGACACGTCATCTTCTGGAAAACGCCGTCTGCTGAAAATGCGCCGGCGGGGCAGCTTTTCCGGCAGGCCCGGCATTTTTCGGGGCAGGGGTCCGAGTCGATGATCGGATCACCTTCCATTTCCGCGCTGGTGACGACGGCCGAAAGACGCAGGCGCGCGCCATGGACGGGATGATAGACCTGGCCGCTGCGGCCGAAAGCGCCCAGGCCCGCCAATACGGCGGCATGCTTGAGCGAGAGAAGCCCCCAGGGTTCAAAGTTTTGAAAGGTCATGGGGGCATATGTCGGTATCATGAAGGCCTGATATTTCCCCAGGGATTCGATAAAATTGCAAAGCCCGAGGCTGATGGCGTCGAGATGCCGGTAAACCGTGTGATAGCTGCGGTGAATGCCGTACAAATTGTAGTCGGGGGACTCCACAATGCCTCTGGGGATGGGAATGCCGAAAACGATAACCGTTTTTGCGTTTTTGCAAATGATTGAGGGGTGGTGCTTTTCCGGTGCATCTTTAAATCGCTCCACCGGCGCAAAACCGACGGCCGCTGCGCGATCCTTCAGATGGTTTTTGATGGCCTTCTTCAATTCGCCGTTCATAAGCTCTCCTTTCTTTTGAAGCCAAATTTCAAATGCTGCTTTTCAACATCGCGCCGGTAAACGGGCAGCGCCATTGGAGCTCGCAGGCGACAAGCCGCATCGGCTTTCCGTCTTTGTTGCCTTCTCCATGGCGCGGGTCGCCCATGACCGGATGACCGATGGCCGCCAGATGCCTGCGGATCTGATGAAGCCGGCCGGTTTCAATTTCGGCCATCAGGACAGATGTATTTGTTTCGGGATGACGCGCGATGACGCGATAGCGGGTGAGGGCGTCTTTTCCGTCGAGCGGGATATCAATCAAACCTTCGTCCGTCGCCGGAAGGCCCAAGACCTCAACGCGGTAGCGCTTGATAACATCATGCCCCGCAAAAAGCAGGGAGAGACGGGCTGCGGCCTGCCGGGAATGCGCTACCAGAAGAAGTCCTGCGGCTTCGCGGTCCAATCGATGCACGGGATACGCCTCGCGTCGGGGATTAAAATGGATTTCCACCTGCCTGAGAAGCGATCCGTGATCGCCGTAATCCGTGCCCTGCGTGAGAAGATTGGCGGGCTTGAACCAGAGGCTGTAATGTTTGAAATCCTTAAGACAGTCGGCAGGCGGCGCATCCGCGGAAAGGACTTTCGGATCGTAATGGAGTTCCAGAACGTCCCCTTTTTTGAGCGCGTAGGTGGCCTTGCGCAGACGAACGCGTTTCTCACCCTTGCGGCAAAGCCAGCAGGCGCCTTTGTTCATGGCGTCCTTGACGCGCGCTTTGGAAAATCCCGTATGCGCCGCCAGAAAGTCGCAAGCTTGCGGTGACGTACTGTCCTGAACGGTTTTCTTAAAACTTAATTTCCCATTCACTATCCACCATCCACCACGAGCTATGAGCTATAACCGATCTTTGAATCAGCGGCGGTATTTGATATAGCCCGCCCGGACCCAGATGCCTCCCCACAGGACGAGCACGGGGCCGAAGCTGATGCAAAAGAAAAGAAATGTATTTTGATTCCAGGGTTGGAGATAAGCCGCGCAACCGGTGATCCACAAGATGGACAAAACGATGATCATCCGAATCCATCCGGTGAGGGGGAATCTGGATTTCGGTTTTTCGGAAGGATTAAGCATGTGGGGCGCCGACCGGGATTCAGGCATGCGGTTACGGTTCATCAAGCGGGGGATAAAAATGACCGCCAGGCCGATGGCGACAATAACCAGAATTTCCTGCATATCCAATCCTCATCAAGCACAGATGTGACGGTTTGCCGGGAATGACGCAACAAACCGTTGGAGGAGCTTTAGCATAGATTGGCTTGAATGATAATTTATTTTGACGCCGGTTATCAAACTCCCCGAACGGCATTTATATCCCGACGGGATGACAGGTTTATAGAAAAATTTGTCCGCATATCATCTGCGACCCCGACGGGGTCGAACATTAAATGCCTGTTATTAACGGTCTCGTAATAGTATTTACATGCCAAACGCTTCTTTTTCCGCCGTCTTCCCGGCGAAGGCCGGGAACCAGTTCAAATATTCCTGGATGCCGGATCAAGTCCGGCATGACGCATGTAGGTTTAATTATGAGACCGTTAATATCAGCTATAAACGTAAAACCCCTTCGGGGTTAACGGCGATAGGCCGAGGCACGCATGGCATTACAAGCAGTTTCCCCAAAGCCACGTACCGGGTTATTAATGGAAGAAACAAGGCCCGTTATTGCGAGCAGATTCGCGGTCTGCGCGGCAATCCAACAATCCGAGCTTGCTTCGCTGTGCTTGCAATGACCCATTTATATTTCTTGGGAGAGAGATGACGCGTTTTCAAACCAGTCCAATATAGCGCCGTTTTCTTCCCGCGGGTAGGCATGACACAAATCGGGGAGCACTTTCATCCGGATATCCGCGCCGGCGCTTTTGAGCTGTTTAACTGACTGGACGGCATACGATACCGGAAATATCCAGTCCTGCGCGCCGTGTATCCAGAAAATGCGTTTGCCCTGCGCCTGCCTTAAATCCACCGGCGCTAAAGCGCAGGCAACGCAAACCACTTTTTGAAAGATGCTGCCGGGCGAGAGGGCCAGGTCCAGGGCATATGTGCCGCCGTCGGACATGCCGGCAAGCAGGATGCGCGACCGGTCGATGAAAACGCGGCCGAAGATCTCGTCCAGATGCTTCAAAAGCAGTTGCGCGTCCGTTGCCGCATGGCCGATGGACCAGGACATCGCCTGTGATGTCGGCGCGAAAAGAACATAACCGCGGCTGCGGGCGTGTGCAAGCCATGTCCAGAGAAAATCCCGGCCGTGGCTGTATCCGCCGTGCAGGGCGACAATCAGCGGTGCGGCCCGCCCGGAAGAGCAGGTTTCGGGAATAAAAAGCGAATACCCGCCGCGGGCATGGAGGTTGAGATTGTGCCCGATATGAGCAAGGCCGGTTTCGATATTGACGGCATTGCATGCCCGGGTGCTGTCCGGAAGCCCGGCCGTCTCCCGAAAGTATCGGTCGATGTTGGGAAAATGCGGACAAAGTCCAAAGAGCGCCTCCAGCGCGCGGCAGTGTTTGCGCGCGGCGCGCAGCGCCGCAATATAGGCGGCTTGAAGATCTTCTTCATTGGCGAAATTGCGAATGGCGGCCGAAAGGAAATCACAGGCGCGCAACAGGCCGGCTAAAATGATGTCGTCCGCAGCCGACGGATTTTCATCATGAAGGAACTTTCGAATATCCCGGAGCGGTTCGATATGCACAAGCAGCTCTTGTCGCAAATCGGCCAGTGCCAGGGGATTCAAACGGCGCATGGCGGAGTCCAAGGCTGCGGAAGTTTCCAAAAGCGCGGCGGTGATGGGTTGTAGATTCATGCGTGATGCGTATCGCCTTCCCGGATTCGGTCAACGGCTTTCATGGCGGATAAAAAACGATATCGCCCGCGCATTCGCCGCCGCAAACCGTATTGCCTATAAAATAGAGTCCTGAAATTGTCGAGCAGGAAATGTCGGCCTGAAAAGAACTCATTGACAAAATCGTCCAATGCCTGAATGATGCGGCTCATGCACGGGGACCATGCAAATGAGAAATGACGATTCGATCTACAGACAGCTTCAGATACAGTTGGACCGTTATCCCATCGGCTATCCCGCGACGCCAAGCGGCGTGGAGATCGACATTCTCAAATATTTTTTCACGCCGATGCAGGCGAAAATTGCTTTATGCCTGACGCTGCCTTCCATTTCCGTTTCTAAAATTCTCAGAAATCTCAAGGATCAATTTCAGATCGAACTGCCGCGTGAGGAACTTTCCGCACTTTTGGAAGAAATGTTTCAAAAAGGCGTCATCCGGCGTTCAAGCGGAGCCGGAGGCCCGCTCTACGGCATTGCCATGCTGGCCGTTGGCATGTTCGAATATCAGGTTGACGCGCTGACGCCGGAACTGATGAAGATGATGCATCGCTATTTCGACGAAGCGTTCGGCGCGGCTTTTTTTCAATCGTCGCTGCCGCAGCTTCGGACCAGCCCGCATCTGGCGGCCATCGTTCCGGAATATCTCGTCGATACCTATGACAATATGCGGCGGTATCTTTTGAACACCAAAGAGCCGATTTACGTGTCCAACTGCGTGTGCAAGCAGGGAGAGGCGCTTTTGGGGAGGCCTTGTAAACAGACGAAAAACATTGAAGTCTGCCTGATCATCGGGGAGTCCAACCACGCCCAGCGCAATAAAGCCCGGAAAATTTCCCGGGAAGAGGCGCTGGCGATTCTGGATGAAGCCGATGAGAAGGCCATGGTGCTCCAGCCCGGCAATTCGCGCAAACCCAACTGTATCTGCATCTGCTGCGGATGCTGCTGCGGCGTCTTGACGACGGCCAAAAAAGAGCCGCGGCCCGCGCGCTTTTTTGCAACCAACTACTTTGCCCGCATTGATCCGGCTTTATGCTCGGGATGCGGCCTGTGCGTCAAACGCTGCCAGATGGACGCCGTAGTCGCCGAAGGGAAAACCTATCGAGTGGATCCGGAGCGGTGCATCGGCTGCGGCCTGTGCGTGACCAAATGCAAGCCGAAGGCCGCCTCGCTCGTCAAAAAAGACAAGCTCACCGAGCCGCCTTTGAACACCGAACTTTTGTATCTGAAAATTCTCGGCGAAAGGGCGGGGCGGAAGAAAATGATCGTCAATATGCTGCGCATGCTCTGGGGGAGGCCGCTGTGACCGCAAAGCAGGTCATTGTCCGTGCTCTGACGCTTGTGCGCGATTCGCGCCTGCTTTGGGATGTCATGGGGGGCATTTACAATCGACGGATTTACGACGCCATTGCCCTGTTATACGAGGGGGTTGCCCGCGAGGTGACGGCGGCCGCGGGGGCGCATCTGATCGATGTCGGAGCGGGGCGGGGGTATGTGTCGCTTTTGATTGCCGCAAGAAATCCCGGCGCGGGCGTTACCGGAATCGATTACTCCTGCATGCAGGTGCGGGCGGCAAAAAAGCATCAGAGGGAAAGGCACATTCCTAATTGCACGTTTGAACAGGGCAACGTGATGCGGACCCGGTTTGCTGAAAATACGTTTGACGGCGCGGTGAGCGTCGGCTCCATCAAACACTGGCCCGACGCGCTGGGCGGGCTTGGCGAAATTTACCGGATTTTAAAACCCGGCGCTTCTGTGGTGATTTCAGAAACCGATCAGGGCGTGTCGGATGAAGATCTGCGCAATTTCATGAAACGGTTTAAGGTGTGGTTTGTTTCCGATCGTCTGCTTTTCTGGGGGCTGCGCCACGTCATTTTCGGCCAGAGCATTACGGAAGCGTCGCTTGTTAACGCTCTGCGCGAAGCCGGATTCCACAACATGGAATGCCTGCGCGTTTCCGCCTGCCCCTATGTCATCGTGAAGGCAAAAAAAGCAGGGAATAGTTTGATCCGGCATGCGCCGGACTTGCGAACCGCTCCCTGCAAAAATGCTTGAGGTTGCCGATCCCGATTGAAAACCTTTGCATAACCACTCAAAATCTACAATATGGTCATTCCCGCGTAGGCGGGAATCCAGTTTCTTAACGTTCTGGATTCCGGATCAAGTCCGGAATGACGGAAAAGAACATTTGTATGAGGTGCCATACTTAATCAAATCAGATATTAGAAAATCCTTTTTCCAGATCGGCGATAATGTCCTCCACGTCTTCAATGCCCACGGCCAGGCGGAAAAGATTGTCCACAATGCCCAGTTCGTAGCGCTGTTCCCGGGTGTAACGATAATAGGTCACGGTGGCCGGGTGTGTAATGAGCGTTTCCACGCCGCCCAGACTGGGGCCGATGTAGATCATGCCAAGCGAATCCATGAATCGCTTGGCCGCATCCAGATCTCCTTTGATGGTGAACGTCACCACACCGCCGCCGCCTTTCATCTGCGCGCGGGCGATGTCGTAGTGCGCGTGGCTTTCTAAAAATGGATAGTAAACGCGTTCAATCTTGGGGTGCCGCTCCAGGTATTGAGCTACCGTAAGCGCGCTTTCGTTTTGTGTTTTGACCCGCAGCGGAAAGGTTTTAAGGCCCCTAAGCAGAAGATAGCAGCAATGCGGATCAATCACGCCGCCCATGGATTTGTGCAGTTCGCGGACTTTATTGACAAGCTCTTTTTTTCCGAGCAGCACGCCCGCCAGAATGTCGTTGTGGCCGGCCAGATATTTGGTGCCGCTGTGGATGACCAGATCGATGCCGTAGTCGAGCGGGCGCTGGTTGAAGGGCGTGGCGAACGTGGAATCGATGATGGATAAAACGTTATGCTTTTGGGCGATCTGCTTGAATTTGACCATGTCAAAGACATTGAGATACGGGTTGGTCGGAGATTCCGAAAAAATGAAACGGGTGTTTTTCCTGATGGCCTTGTCGAGAACGTCGTAATCGCCGAAGGGAACAATCGTGCATTCGATGCCGAACCGCTTGAGGTAGGTTCGGCAGAATTCCAGCGTGCGTCCGTAGCAGTCGTCCGTGATGACGATGTGATCGCCGGACTGGACCAGCGCCAGGATGGTGGTCGTGATGGCCATCATGCCCGAAGAAAACATGAGCGCGTCTTCGGCGGAGTCGAGCTCGGCTAAGCGCCGCTCGGCGACTTTTTCCGTGGGATTGCCGTAGCGGCCGTATTCGTAGCGTTTTTTGGCATTTTTGGTGTAGGCCTCAATTTCCTTGCTGTCCTTGAAAACATAAGTGGACGATTGAACAATCGGCGTGGTGATGGAATCGGCATAACGCTGCCTTTCCTCACCGGCGTGAATGGATTTGGTGAAAATCGATGGGGTCTTGTCTTTAGCTTTCATGGCGTCCTTTCAGTCAAATCAGTGATGCGGCAGGGGTAAGCCTGCTGGAAATTTCGCGCAGTATAGAAAGAACACCGCCGGCTGTCAACGGAGATTTTATAAATGATCCGTGGGCTCTTCATTGGACGGACCGCCATCCTCTTTGGCCGGCGGAGTCGCCTGGAGAGGCGGGGGCGGGCAGGCGGCGCCTGCCCCGGCATCGGCGTTTCGGGGCAGCCATCTGTCAAGTGTTTCCGCAAGCGCCTTGGGCGAAAGCGGTTTGGAGACGTAGTCATTCATGCCCGCATCCAGGCACCGCTCGCGGTCGCCTTCCAGGGCGTAGGCGGTCATGGCGATGATTGGGAGGCGCGAAGCCCGCAAGCGCAGGCGAAGCGCATCCTCTCCGGTTCCCTCTGCGTTTTGGGTCTGCCAGCTCCGGATCTGGCGCGTGGCTTCAAAGCCGTCCATCTCCGGCATCTGCACATCCATGAACACCAGATCGTAAGGGATCGTTTGCAGGGCCTTGAGCGCCTCCAGGCCGTTGGCCACGGCGTCGGCGGACAGCCCCATCTTCTTGAGAATGCCCAGGGCCACCTGCTGATTGGTGATGTTGTCTTCGGCCAGCAGGATGCGCGCTTTGCGGGTGGCAAAGAGATTGGACATTTCGTGGATTGAATGCCTTGTGACGATGGGCTGCTGCATCTTCTCCGTATCGCATTGCTTGGACAGCACCATGGAGAGCATGGCCTTTAGTTCCTGGTGGCGCACGGGCTTGGTGACATAAGCCGCAAACCCTTCCTTCTCGAGACGCCGGACATCGCCGCGCATGCCCAGCGACGTCAAAAGCACCAGACGGATGTCGGCCAGACGCCGGTCGGCCTTGATGATTTTCCCCAGTGTTTCACCGTCCATGCCCGGCATTTGCATATCCAGAAGAGCGATTCCAAACGGTTGGCACTCGTCTTGCGCCCGGTAAAGGGCCTGGATGGCCCGGGGGCCGTCTTGCGCCTCGGCGGGCCGCATGCCCCAGGAAGTAAGCCGCGTGGAGAGAATTTCCCGGTTGGTGGCGTTGTCGTCCACCACCAGCACGCGCACGTTGTGCAAATCGGCGGGCAAAACGCTTTCAATCTGCGCGACGCCCGTTTGCAGACGGAAACGCGCCGTGAACCAGAATTCCGATCCTTTTCCCTCTTCGCTTTTTACGCCCGTCCGGCCGCCGAGCAGTTCGCTTAATTGTTTGGAGATGACCAGCCCCAGGCCGCTGCCGCCGTATTGCCGCGTGGTCGAGGCGTCCACTTGGGTGAATTTGGTGAACAGAAGATCAATCTTGTCTTTCGGGATGCCGATGCCGGTATCGCGCACCGAAAAATGCAACAGCACGCTTTGAGGTCCGCCGGAACTTTCCGCGGGCGGCGCTTCGGCCAGAGAAACGCGAACGGCCACTTCGCCGGCATGCGTGAATTTAACGGCATTGCCGGCCAGATTGGTGAGTATCTGGCGCAAACGGCCCGGATCACCGCGCAGCAGCGTCGGGACGTTCAAATCGGCGGAACATGTAATTTCCAGGCCTTTTTCGTGCGCGGGCAAAGCCAGCGTCGCCGCGAAGTCATCCAAGAGCGTCAATAGATCGAAATCAATGGATTCCAGCTCGAGCTTTTTGGCTTCAATCTTGGAAAAATCCAGGATGTTGTTGATGAGCTCCAGAAGCAGTTCTCCGCTGGAGCGCACGATTTCCGCGTAGCGGCGCTGTTCGTCGTTTAGGTCCGTATCCAGCAGAAGGCCGATCATGCCGATAACGCCGTTCATCGGCGTGCGGATTTCGTGGCTCATGTTGGCCAGAAACTCGCTTTTGGCGATGTTGGCCGCCTCGGCTTTGGATGCCATGTCGTTGGCCCTGGCCGTGGCCTCCTGAAGCTCCCGGTTGGTTTTGTTGAGCAGTTCTTCGGCCTTTTTGCGTTCGTTGATGTCGCGCGAAATGCAGCGGAAGCCGGCGGGCTTGCCCTGGTCGTCTTTTATCAGAGAAACCGACAATTCGTAAAATCCGGTGGAGCCGTCTTTCCGGATGGCTTCGATTTCCAGTGATTTTAAGGGCATTCCCGTCTGGAGCACTTGATTAAAACCGATATAGGATCGCTTCAGGCTTTCTTTGGTGTGCAGCGTCCGGAAGTCCGCCGCGAGCAGTTCCTCGCGCGAGTACAGCATGTGACCGCAAATGACGTCGTTGACAAATGTCCATCTGCCGTCCAGGCCGACTTCCACGTAGCCGTCCACAATGGTTTCGATAATCGTGCGATATCGTTCCTCCGAGGCCTTGAGCGCGTTTTCCATTTTCTTGCGTTCGTTGATGTCGCGCGAAATGCAGCGGAACCCCGCCGGCTTTCCCTTTTCATTTTTCATCAGGGTGACGGACAGTTCGTAGTATCCGACCGTGCCGTCCTTGCGGATGGTTTCAACGTCCAGCGCCTTGATCGGCCGGCCGGTTTGGTAAACATCCAGAAATCCCTTGACGGATCGTTTGGCGCTTTCCGGCGTATGCAATTTATGAAAATCCGCCTTGAGCAATTCTTCACGAGTGTACCCGATGCGTTTGGCGACGATATCGTTGAAAAAGGTCCAGTTGCCGAACAGATCGACTTCAATATAGCCGTCCTCGATGCTTTCAATGATCGTCCGATACCGCTCTTCCGACGCACGCAAAGCGCTTTCCATTTGCTTGCGTTCGCTGATGTCTCGTGAAACCCCGCGAAAGCCGATGGGCGCGCCTTTGGCGTTACGGATCAGATCAACGGAAAATTCGTAAATTCCCCGCGAGCCGTCCTTTCTGAGCAATTCCAACTCCATGGTTTTGATGGGGGTGCCGGTGCGATAGAGTTTCAAATAGGCCTCAAGGGTTTTTTGCCATTGGGCTTCATCCTGAAACAGGCTGCTTTTTTTCCCGATCAGCTCTTCCCTGGCATAGCCAAGGTGCCGGCAAACCGATTCGTTGACGAAGGTCATGCGGCCGGACAGGTCATTTTCAAAGTAACCTTCCTGCATGTTTTCCAGAATGGTCCGGTAGCGCTCTTCGCTCTTGCGCAGTTGCTCGATGAATTGCTTATGCTGCGTTATGTCCCGGGTCGTTCCCCGGAATCCCACCGGGCGGCCCCCGGCATCCCGGATCAGAGACGCGGTGAACTCCGCAATCATGATCGTTTTGTCTTTGCGGATGACTTCATGATCGGTAATATAAACAGGCTGGCCTGTTGTAAAAAGCTGATGAAAAATCTGAAAAATTCTGGCCGCATGCTCTTCATCCGTGTACTGCCGGTAATTCGCGCCGATCAATTCTTCCCGGGTATAACCGAGATGTCTGCAAAACGCATTGTTGACGAAAGTCAGATTGCCTTCCAGATCATTTTCAAAATAGCCGTCATTGATGGTTTCCAGGATGGTGCGATATTTTTCCGCTACCTGGCGCAACTCGTTTTCCATGTGCTTGCGCTTTTGGATGTCGTGCGCGATGCAGCGAAATCCTTGCGGCTTTCCGGTTTTGTCTTTCATCAATGATATGGACAATTCAAAGAAGCCCGCATGGCCGTCTGAACGGACCAGTTCGACTTCCAGGAATTTTAAAGATTTGCCGGTTTTTTCAATGTCGCGGCAGGCCCCGGCCGTTTTTGCAAAGCTCGCTTGTGTGTGAAGTTTGTGAAAATCCATCCCGAGCAGCTCCTCCCGGGAATAGTGAAGATTTTCACAAACAATATCATTGACGAATGTCAGGCGGCCGGAAAGATCCGTCTCGCAGTAGCCGTCGAGCATATCGTCGAGGATGGCCGCATGTCTGTCAGGGGATGTGGATGCCGCAAGAGGCGGGCGCTTTCGTAAGTTTGATGAATGTGTTTGAGGCGATAGGGATTTTTTTTGCGGCCGGGTGGAGGGTGGCGTTTTTCGGCTTGATTTTCCGGCTTCGTGTCCCCCCCCGTTTCCTTGCGGACCGTTTTTTCGCCGCCGGATTTTGCCGCCGTCGTTCGTTTCATGATACCTGCCTCATCCTGGTGGGGTAAGTGTACAATATTACAATGCCTTTATCCCCGTAAACGCTATCGGGTCATAAGCATGGACCCATCCATTATGTTATCGGCAATAATTCGCGGTAATAAAATTTTTCCGGTATGTTTTATGATTTCGGCGGGTGTGCGGCGGTTCTGGCTTCAGGGTGGGGCAAACGACAGGCAATTCAGGGTTTAGGCGAAGAGACGTCCCGGCCGGATTCAGCTACTTTTCTGCGGAGAATGACAAGGGTTTTTGCGGCCGCGCCTTTGATCTTTTCCGGATAGGAGCGCAATCCCAGAAAAGTTTTTGATTCCGCAATTTCGGAAAGAATAGGAATCGCATCAGGCGACCCGATGGTTCCCAGCGCCAGGCAAATCTTTTCTTCCAGGGTTTGTCTGGCCGCGGACGCCACGAGCGGCCGATCTTTGAGCAGTTGCAGGAGCGCGTCGACGGCCTCGACGGTTTTGGCCTGCCCCAGAGCGTCGACGATGGCGGCTTTGAAATCGTCATCACTTTTGGACAGCGCGGGAATAAGCAGTTTTCCTTTTTGCAGTCCTCCGATGCGGTGGATGCTCTTGAGCGCTTCCTGGCGCAGCTTGATGTTTTTGTGCTGCAGGAGCGGCGCAAGCACGCGGGCATGGTCTTCATTGCCCATCTGGCCCAGCATATAAGCCAGATTGCGCAGGAAATACCAGGGCTCGTCTTTCCGGATGCGGCTGACAAGGATCGGCAGCGCCTTTTTTCCGGCCGCGCCGATGAGATGCATCAGCCGGACGCGTTCATCGCTGTTGGATGTTGCGCGCAGTTGATCCAGCAAATCGTTGATGGCCGTGCTGCCCAGGGCGCTCATCAGCCGGCCCGCGTCTTCGCGTTTCTGGCTTTCCGGCGTGTTGATTTCGGCAAGCAGGATGTCCATATTGTCGGAACAGGCCAGCTGTTCCACCATGTCGGCAAAGATTTTTTTTGCGGCGTCCGGTATGTCGTTTTTGCCGTTGGCGTCGGCGTTAAAGGCGTCGAGGTACGTCAGGGCTGCGGCGTATTGTCTTTGATTGATCTGCTCCTGGGTCGCGTTTTTCAGGATATCGCAGATGCGCTGATAATCGTCGGAAATCGCATCTTCGCTTTTTATCCAGGCGATCAGATGGGGAGCAATGTCTGTGACGGTTTCAGTCACGAGCTCGCCGTGAAGATGCTCGATAATATCGGCCAGCCCTCTTGCGGCGCTGGCGCGAATGCCGCTTTTGGGATTTTTCAGATTTTCGGCGAGGCGCTCGATCATCATCTTCATGGTTTCCTGTTCTTTTTGCGCGACGAGCTCTTCGACGATTTTTGACAGGACGGACATTAAGGACGCATCCATCAGCGTCCGGTCGTCCTGAATGTGCAGGATATATTTTTTGGCGACTTGCATCACCTTGCTTTCGCCGGTGGCGGCGGGCTTTTGCGGCGTGGTCTGGGCCGCGGCCGCCTGGGTTGCGCCGGGCACAAACTCTTTTCCCGCCGCGTCCTGACCCGCGCCGGTCCCCGCGGAGCTTCCTTTCACCGGCGTCAGTTCGTCCGTCAGATACTGTAAAAGCAGACCGCCCATCAGATGCTCCACATTTTGCGTCGTGAGGTGTTTGGCCATGGTCTGATCGGCTGTGATCAGCGCCTGGCCGACGTTATGCGACAGGATGCTCCGGCTTTTATCGTCCAGGCCGCCGGAAAGCTTGTCGAGAAGCCAAAGCATGTGGTTGACGTTTTGTGAAATTTGAACGTTGGTGAGCGTTCCTTTTTGCCCCATCATTTGCGCCAGACCGTTTGAGAAGGCCTGCGACAGCGCTTTCGGGTCTGTGATTAATTCCTTGAGCTGTGGAGAATTCGGGTTCAGATCCGGACGGCTCAGGATTAAAAACTTGGTGATCTGATCGTCGGAAATATCCAGATTGGCGATCAGCTGGCGGTTCTTGTCGATTGCCACGTAGACTTTCTGGTCCAGCACAATATGGCTCACAGTGCGCTGGGCCAGAAGTTTGCCAAAGCCGCCTTCATTTTTAATGCTCTCGGGCTTTTGGGACATCAGTTCGAGAAAACTCGACAGTTCGTCTTTTTCCAGGCCTTTGGTAAAGGATATGCTTTTGAGGCCGAAAGAGGTAAGCAGGCCAAGAAACGATCGGATATGCGGCTTTTCCTGGTCTTTGGAGCCGAGCGGTTTGTCAAACACCAGAAGGATCTTTTCCGATTCGGCAAAAATGACCGGGTCTGCGTCCTCCAGGATGCGCAGAAAGGACTGATGCAGTTTTTCAAGCGTGCTGACGACGGTTGTGCTGGTGGGCGGATAGAGGCGAACGTTTTTAACCGCCGTATTCAAGACGACTAAAATGTCGAGCGCTTTTTTTATCAGATCATCGTTTTGCGTCATTGGGGATGAATATTAAGAGAAGTTTGCCGGACTGTCAAGGGGATAATGAAGATAGGGCATTAACTTTCCTGATGTTTTTGGTTGACATTGACCGGGCATCCTGTTAAAAAAAATCCACCACGGATACTTAAAGGATAATTCATGACGCTTGACGGCTTGAAAAAAATTCACAAGCGGGTGCTGGTTGTCGACGATGATGCGGCCATACTGGATGTGCTGGGGCAGTACATGAATATCATCGGTCTGGACGCTGTCTGCGCCGCCAGCGGCGAAGAAGCTTTAACGGCATTCAGGAAAAATCATTTTGACATCGTCATCTCGGACATTAAAATGGCGAACATGGACGGGCTGACGCTTTTGGGCGAGATCAAAGCCATCGATCCGGAGGTTCTCTTCATTGTGATAACGGGATATCCCTCCATCGAAACGGTGCTGGAAGCCATGAAAAAAGGCGCGACAGATTATCTGGTCAAGCCGTTTCAGTTTGATGAAATCAAAATCAAGATCGAGCGGGCTCTGGTGGAAAAAGACATGAACCGGCAGATTAAAAGCAACCAGGGCATGATCTGGGGGCTGGTGATTTCCATTCCCGTCTGGCTGATTTTGGGCATCATTCTGGCAAAGCTGCTGATGCGATAAAAAAGTATTGCTTGACAAGAGGCGAGACCTCATTTATGAGATCGCCCATTAACATATAGAAAAGGTTTTTTTTAAATGGACAGACATACCAACGCAAACACCACCTATTTTGGCTACTGGTTTTATTATTTTGCGTCGGTCTGCCTGTCGCTGGGGAGGACAAAGTAAGGTAACTTAAACCAACACAGCCATGGACAGACCGAAAGGACGCTGACCATGGCTTTTTTAGTTTCCGGGGCCATGGCGGCAAAAGCCATGGCCTTTTTTCTTTCAAGGGGGACATTATGATTGTAGTCATGAAAAATCAGGCGACGCAAAAGCAAATTGAAGACGTCATCCAATGGATCGAATCGGTCGGGTACAAAGCGCATCCGTCCTGCGGCGTGGAGCGCACGATCATCGGCGCCGTCGGCGACAACCGCGACAAGGCCGTGATCAAGTATGCGGAATCGCTGCCCGGCGTGGAGAAAACCATGCCGATTCTGAAACCCTATAAACTGGCCAGCCGCGAAGCGCATGAAGGCGACACCGTCGTAAGCGTAGGCGATGTTTCCATCGGCGGCCCGGAATTCGTTGTAATGGCCGGGCCCTGCGCGATTGAAAGCGAGGAGCAGCTTCTGGAGAGCGCCTACGTCGTTAAGAAGGGCGGCGGACGGATTCTGAGAGGCGGGGCCTTCAAGCCGCGCACCTCGCCATACAGCTTCCAGGGCATGGAAGAAGACGGCCTGAAAGTGCTCGAGGCCGTAAGCCAAAAAACCGGTCTTCCGACCGTCACGGAGGTGGTCAATCCGGCGGACGTGGATCTGGTGGAATCCTATGCCGACACGCTGCAAATCGGCGCGCGCAACGTGCAGAACTTCGCGCTTCTGAAAAAAGTCGGCCAGGCCAGAAAGCCCGTGCTGCTCAAGCGCGGCATGATGACCACGATTGAAGAACTGCTGATGTCGGCGGAATACATTTTATCGTCGGGAAATCCCAACGTCATTTTATGCGAGCGCGGCATCCGGACCTTTGAAACGGCCACGCGAAACACACTGGACATCAGCGCGGTGCCGGTGCTAAAAAGCCTGACGCATTTGCCGGTGGTGGTCGATCCCAGCCATGCGGCGGGAAACTGGAAATATGTGATTCCGCTTTCGCGCGCGGCGGTGGCCGTGGGGGCGGACGGCATCATTGTGGAAGTGCACCCCCAACCGGAAAAGGCGGTCTCCGACGGTCCCCAGTCGCTCAAACCGGAAAAATTCTATCAGCTCATGGATGATGTGCGGGGTCTCGCGCGGGTCATGCGTCAATAAAAGGGAGCGAATATGAGATCATTAAAAGTCCATTTGGATAAAAAAACATCGGCGTCCTATGACATTTCCATCGGCCAGGGCATTCTGGACCGGACAGTGCTCTTGATTGCCAAACGATATGATGCGAAGCGCTTCTTCATCATCACGGACAGCAACGTCAACAGGCTCTACGGGCAAAAGGTACAAGCGGCCTTTGCCGCCGCGGGGCTTGCCGCATCGATTCTTGAATTTCCCGCCGGTGAATCCTCCAAAAACATCTCCACGCTGGTGGATTTGGCAGGCAGGCTTCTGACGCTCGGCGCGGACCGCGCATCGGTTCTCATTGCGCTGGGCGGCGGCGTGGTTGGGGACTTGACAGGATTTATCGCTTCTGTTTATATGCGCTCGGTTCCCTATATTCAGATTCCAACCACGCTTGTCGGGCAGGTGGACAGCGCGATCGGCGGGAAGACCGCCGTCGATCTGCCGCAGGGCAAAAATCTGCTGGGGACCTTTTATCAACCGGGGGCGGTCTTTGCGGATCTGGATTTTCTGGACACGCTGTCTCAAAAAGAGTTTGCCAACGGTCTGGCCGAAATCATCAAGTATGGCGTGATCGAAGACGACAAAATGTTCGGGCTGCTCGAAGAAAACATGGCGGCGGTCAGAAATCGGGATGCCTTGCTTTTGATCAAGATTGTGGAAACCTGTTGCCGTATCAAAAAGTCGATTGTGGAAATCGACGAACGGGAACAGGGCGTAAGGCGCATTTTAAACTTTGGGCACACGCTGGGGCATGCCCTGGAGGCGGTTTCCGACTACGCGCTTTCGCACGGCGAAGGCGTCGCGCTGGGCATGATTGCCGCGGCAAAGCTGTCGGTGAAACTAAAATATTTGCCGCCGGAGGATATGATCCGCATCGAGCGTGTGGTCGGCTTGGCGGGTTTGCCGACGCGTATTCCGGCAACTTTTGCGCCGCAGGATGTTATCGGCCGCTTGAAAATGGACAAGAAGAAAAAGGACGATGTCGTCCATTTTGTTTTGATCCGGAAAATCGGCATGCCCTTTGTCAACGGCGGCGTGAACGACCCTTTGATTAAAGAGATATTGGAGGAGATGTCAGCATGAAGCAGTCTCTGGACGTGTTAAGAGAGGACATGAGGAGCAAAGACCGGGAGATTATCCGGCTGCTCAACGAGCGCTCGCGGATTTCCGTCAAAATCGGCAAGGTCAAGGGACAGTCCGGTCTGGAGGTTTACAATCCGGCGCAGGAAGCCCGGGTGATGAATTACCTGCATGATCTCAACGGCGGACCGCTTTCGGACCGTCAGGTGACGTCGATCTACCGCGAAGTCATTTCCGCCTCGCGCGATCTGCAAAAACCCATGAACATCGCTTTTCTGGGTCCGGAAGCGTCGTTTAGCCATCAGGCGGCGCGCCTGCATTTCGGGATGTCCAGCCGGTTCTGGCCGCAGTCCGGCATTGCGCGCGTGTTTGACGAAGTGGAAAAGGGCGCCGTGGAATGGGGCGTTGTGCCGGTGGAAAATTCGCTGGAAGGATCGGTAAACGTCACGCTGGACCGATTGGTTCTGACCGGTTTGAAGATTCAGGCGGAAATGTATCTGCGTATCAGCCAGTGTCTGATTTCGCAGGCGAAAAGCATGAAGGGCGTCAAAAACGTTTATTCGCATCCGCAGGGGCTGGCCCAGTGCCAGGCCTGGCTGCGGGCCCATCTGCCCAACGCGGTTTTAGGCGAAATGGAAAGCACGGCGGCGGCGGCGCAGATGGTGCGGGGCAAAAAAAACGCGGCGGCCATCGGCAGCGCGCTGGCTGCATCCACCTATGGCCTGAACATGCTGGCGGAAGGCATTGAAGACAACCCCTCCAACACCACGCGGTTTCTGGTGATCGGTAATCTGAAAGGCGACGGCGAGGCCACGGGCGACGATAAGACGTCGATCATTTTCGCCACGCCCGATTTTCCCGGATCGCTGCATCACGCGCTGGCCTCTTTTGCCAAACGCAAGATCAACCTGGCCAAGATCGAATCGCATCCGGTGAAAGGACGCATGTGGGAATATCTCTTCTTTGTGGATATGATCGGGCACCTGCACGATAAACCCGTTCGGGACTGCCTCAAAGAACTCAAAGACAAAACGATTTTTCTGAAAATTCTGGGGTCTTATCCCCGGGCCAAGGACGGATTATGATTTGCGTCTCCATTACCGACCCGACGCACAAAGACGCCCTGCGGACGATTGAACAAAGCGCCCCGCTTACCGATGCTCTTGAATTGCGGATGGATGTCATTGCCTACGGCGATCTGGCGCAATTGCTTGCCTGTGCGCATAGCGCCTCCGAACATGTCAAAGTGATTGTCACCTGCCGCAGGCCCGATGAAGCGCTGATGCCTGCGGGCGTCAAGCCCCCCAAGGCCATTCCGAAAGCGGCCAAAATGAAGCTTCTGAAAGAAGCGATAGCGTTGGGTGCGGACTTCGTGGATATGGAACTGGCGGAAGGCGAAAAAGCCATCCGCGAACTTCAGTCATACCGCCTTCGGCAAAAGAGCGCTTCGAAGCTCATTGTTTCCTGGCATGATGTTACCGGCACGCCGTCGTCGTCCCGGCTCAAGGAAATCTTTCGCGATTGCGAACATATGACGCCGGATGTCATCAAGATGGTGACGCTGGCGAATAAAGATGAAGACAATTTGAGAATTCTGAGTTTGATTCCGTACGCTGAGTCGCGCGGGCAAAGAATTATTACGATGTGCATGGGCGGGAAGGGCAAATTGAGCCGTGCGATGGCGCCGCTTCTGGGGAGTTTCCTGGGCTTTGCCGTATTGCCGGGAGGAAAGGCGTCCGCCCCCGGTCAGCTCTCCGTCCGGTCAATGAGACAGATTCGTCAGATTCTGGGAGAGGTCGCGCCACCGCAGGCAAGAACGGTTGGGCCGTCCGAGGCGCAAAATTTTGTGCTTCTGGGAAATCCCGTCCGTCACAGCCTGTCGCCGCTGATGCACAACGCGGCGCTTAACGCCATGAAGATCAACGGTCATTACACCGCTTTTTGCGTGACCGACGCGGGTGAGGCCATAGCCGGCATCCGGGGCATGAACATCCGCGGCGCATCGGTGACCATTCCGCTTAAAACGGATGTCATGGACTATCTCGATATGATTGATGCGGATGCTCGGGCGCTGGGCGCCGTCAATACGATCGTCAATGACGAAGGACGGCTCACAGGCTATAACACGGACTGGCTGGGGCTCATGCAGGCGCTCAAGGATCGCATGAGTGTTAAAGGGAAGACGTTTGCGATTCTCGGCGCGGGAGGTACGGCGCGCGCGGCGGCTTACGGGATTTTAAAGGAAGGCGGCCGGCCGATCATTGTCAACCGCACGGAAGAAAGGGGCAGGGCGCTGGCCGCGCAGTTTGGCTGCCCGTTTTATGCGCTTGCGGATGTCAACAAAGTTTCAGCGGACGTTTTGATCAACACGACGTCCGTGGGGCTGTATCCGCAGATCAATCAGACGCCCGTGGATGCGTCGATATTATCCGGTTACCGCTATGTGGTGGATGTGATTTACAATCCGCTGAAAACGAAGCTGCTTTGCGATGCCGAAGCCAAAGGCTGCAAGATCATTTCCGGTCTGGACATGTTTGTCCATCAGGGGGCCGGACAATTGAAATTATGGACGGGACGAGTTGCGCCGCTTGCGTTGATGCGTCAAACCGTCCGGGAAAGGTTGGAGCGAAATTGAGTTCTGAAATGACCATGAAGGAAACCGTTGCGGAAGTGGATGTCCCCGGCTCGAAGAGTCTGACGCAAAGAGCCCTGATTGCCGCGACGCTGGCCGAAGGATCGTCTCTGATCCGGCACCCGCTGATTGCGGAAGACACTGAGCATTTGATCGGGGGCCTTACAAAGCTGGGCGCGCGGATTGAACGGGTGGATGAAGGCTTTGCCGTCTCGGGAACGGGCGGCGCGATTGCCGGAAACGGCCAGGAGCTTTTTTTGGGCTATAACGGCACGGCGCTGAGGTTTCTCACGGCGCTGGTATGTCTCGGGCGCGGTAAGTATGTTTTAACCGGTGAGAAGCGTCTTTGCGAACGACCGGTCGGTCCTCTGGTGGACGCGCTTCAGGAAATGGGCGTCAACATCACCTGCCGCAACAACTGCCCGCCGGTGGAAATTTTGTCCAACGGCTTGAAAGGCGGCCAGATCACGCTTTCCAATATCGAAAGTTCCCAGTATGTTTCCGCGCTTCTTTTGTGCGCGCCTTATACGGCCAAGGGCATTGAGCTTCGGCTGGAGGGCAGCATTGTCTCCGCCCCCTACATTGATCTCACGATCAGCGTGATGAATGACTTCGGCGCTAAAATTATCCGGACCGGCCAGCGTCATTACATTGTCGGGACACAGCACATCTATTCCGGACGCGATTATTTTGTGGAAGGCGACGCTTCCAGCGCATCCTATTTTTTTCTGGCGGCCGCGCTTTTGAAAAAGAGAATTCGCGTCAATGGCATTAGCCGGCAAAGCGCGCAGGGCGACATTCGTCTGCTCAACATCCTGGAACAGATGGGCTGCATGGTGGAAAACGGCGAAAACTTTGTAGATGTCACCGGTCTGAATCTGGCAAAGGGCGAATGGACGCTCAACCTGGGCGATATGCCGGATATGGTCCCCACTGTCGCCATTCTGGCTGCGTTTCGCGAAGGACGCACGGCCATCACCAATGTGGCGCATCTGAGAATCAAGGAGAGCAACCGTCTGGCGGCAATGGTTACACAGCTGAATCGCATCGGCATCCAGGCCACCGAACTGCCGGATGGACTGGTGATCGAAGGCGGCATTCCGCACGGCGCCCCGATTGAAACGTATAACGACCACCGCATTGCCATGAGTTTTGCAATTGCCGGCCTGGTGACCCCCGGCATTGAGATTGCCGACAAAAAGTGCGTGGATAAATCCTTTCCGGAATTCTGGCGGGAGCTGGCCAGAATATGAAGGTGATTCTCATCGGCTATCGGGCGACGGGCAAATCCACCGTCGGCCAGCATTTGTCGAAAAAGCTTAAAATTCCTTTTGTCGATACGGATCAGATCGTCGAAGAAACGGCGGGAATGGCCATTAAAGACCTGGTCGTGCGTGAAGGCTGGCCCGCTTTTCGGATGCGCGAGAAAGAAGCGGTGGCGTTGCTTAATGAAAAAGGCCTTTGTGTCGTTTCCACCGGCGGCGGCGTGGTTCTGGCCGAAGAAAACAGAGCGGTGTTAAAGAGTCTGGGAAGCGTGGTGTATCTGAAGGCGTCCTTGTGCGACATTGTGGAACGGCTGACTCGCGACGCTCAGGAAGACCGGACGCGGCCGCAGTTTACGCAGGCGAGTCTTGCCGATGAAACGGCCGCCGTGCTGTCCGAGCGCGCGCCTTTGTACGAGTCCGCCGCCGATTATACGGTGGATACGCAAGGGAAGAGTGTTGTGCGTGTGGCCGAAGAGATTTACGAACGACTGCTGGAGAAAGGTGTCGTCTCGGAGATCAACAAGGAAAAGAAAAAACAAAAGAAATAATGGATGGGGAGGCCCTATGGCGGGAAATACGCATGGCAGTGCGTTTCGGGTGACAACCTGGGGAGAATCGCATGGAGCGGCGCTGGGCGCGGTGGTCGACGGCTGCCCTCCGGGTATTGCGCTGGCCGAAGAGGATGTTCAGCAGGCGCTGGATCGCCGTAAACCGTCGAAAGGCGCGGCGTCAACCTCGCGCGGCGAAAAAGACCGGGTGGAAATTCTCTCCGGCGTTTTCGAAGGCAGAACCACCGGCACGCCCTTGTCCTTGCTGATACGGAACATGGACGCCAAATCGTCGAGCTATGACCAGTTAAAAGATGTATTCCGTCCTGGCCACGGGGATTATCCCTATCTTCAGAAATACGGCGTGCGCGACTGGCGGGGCGGCGGCCGTGCCTCGGGCCGGGAAACCGCAGCCCGCGTGGCGGCAGGCGCAGTCGCTGAAAAAGTCATTGCTCTTGCGGGGATGGAGGTTCTGGCCTACACGAAAGCCATCGGTGGCATTGAAATGGCCTCTGAACCGATGCCGTCATTTGCTCAGTTGAAAGAAAAGACGCGCACCAATGCCCTGTATTGCCCCGATGAAGACGCGGCCCGCAAGATGGAAGCGCGTCTGGCCGCCGTGCGCAAGGAAGGCGATACGCTGGGCGGTATCGTGGAGATTATTGTGCGGGGTTGCCCGGTGGGCCTGGGCGAGCCGGTGTTCGACAAGATGGATGCCGACCTGGCCGCGGCTCTCATGAGCATCGGCACGGTCAAAGCCGTGGAAGTGGGCGAGGGCTGCGCGGTGGCGGGAAAAAAGGGATCGCAGGTGAATGATCCGATGAACGCGTCGGGTTTTGCCAAAAATTCCGCAGGCGGAATTCTCGCGGGCATCACCACCGGCCAGGATATAATCCTGCGGGTTTACTGCAAACCGATTCCGTCGGTTGCTCTGCCGCAACAGACCCTGGACATGGCTGGACAAGAACGCGAAATTGAAATCGGCGGACGGCATGACATTTGCGTCATTCCGCGCATTGTTCCCGTGTGCGAGGCGATGGTGTGCATGGTGCTGGCCGACCACTGGCTCCGGCAAAAAGCGGTTCGGCCGTGACCCATAAAAGGAAAATATCTTATCCTTCTCGCATAAGTTGTTCTGAGAAATGCGTCGCGTCCTGCTGAATCATGCCGCTTACTTTGTCCGCGAGGTCTTCCATGCTGAAAGGCTTTTGAATAAACCCCTTGCAGCCCCTCGCTAAAATTTCTCTCGCCCGTCCGTCCATGCTGTAGCCGCTGGCCAGAAGCACGGCGATCTCGGGATGGATTTCCTTGAGAATATCAAAAACATCGCCGCCGCTTATGTCCGGCATGATCATGTCCAGAATCACCAGATCAATTCGCTTTTGTTCGCGGCAGTATAAGTCGATCCCCTGCCGCCCGCTTTCCGCTTTTAAAACGGTGTAACCGATTGAAGACAGGATATCCGAGGTGATGTCTAAAACAGGTTTTTCGTCATCAATAATCAGAACGGTTCCCTGACCGCCCACTTTTTTTCTCCGTGCCGGGGTGCGCAAGGGGGCAATTTTATCCGACGCCGGAAGATAAATATAAAACGTGGTTCCCATGCCCGGTTCGGAGGACACGTCGATCGCGCCGCCATGGTTTTTCACGATGCCGTAGACCGAGGCAAGCCCCAGCCCCGTTCCTTTGTTGACGGCTTTAGTCGTAAAGAAAGGTTCAAAAATCCGGTCCACGGTCTTTTTATCCATGCCGATGCCGGTATCTTCAACGGCGATGACGATGTAAGCGCCCGTGCGATTTTCGCGCAGCCGCTCGGGGATGTCCGTTGCGGGAATGTTTTTCAAGCGGATCGTCAGATCGCCGCCGCTTTCCATGGCGTCGGCGGCGTTAATGAAGAGGTTCATGAACACCTGTTCCATTTGATAGGGATCCGCTTCCACGACATGCAGATTCTCCTCGAGATGGACGTGTATGCGAATATCCTTGCGGGTCTGACGAAGCGTTTCGAGGTTTTCTGAAATCGTTTCGTTGAGCTTCAGGGGCTTAATATCGTATTTTCCCTTGCGCGCATAACCGAGTAATTGCTTGGTCAAATGGGAGCCGCGATGAACCTGTTTTTCAATGTTGACAAAATGTTTGTAGTTGGCGTCCGACTCGTGCGTTGCATACAGAAGCAATGAAACGGTTCCCTGGATGACCATCAGCAGATTGTTGAAATCGTGGGCGATGCCGCCGGCCAGTGTTGCGATGGCTTCCAGGCGTTCGACCTGCTGCAGATGCGCTTCCATGCGCTTTGCGGCCGATATGTCGCGCAGGATGACGAGCAACCCCGCCGGTTTCTCTTCATGGTCGTTATATCGCGACGCGCTGAGGCTGACGTCGATGATGCGTCCATCCTTGGTGAGACGGCGTGTTTCAAACCCCTGACAGGGAATTCCCATTTGACTCACTTTGACCACCACGTCCCATGTGGCGTTTTTTTCGGATTCCGGAACGAACGGAAGCATTTTGCCGACCAATTCGTCCGTCCGCCAGCCGAAAATTGTCGTGAACATCGGGCTGGTATAGGTGACGCAGCCCTCCATATCGTAGATGACAATTGCGTCGGCCGAGGAATTAATCAGCGAGCGATAAACTTCCTGCGCGCGCTTCGATTCTTCATACAGGGTTTTAAAATTTTCTTCGCTTTTCTTCAACGCCCGGTTGGCGTGAATGCGTTCAGTAATATCTTTGATGCTGCCTTCATAATAAAGGATATTGCCTGCGGGATCTCTCACGGCCCGTGAATAATCTTCCACCCATATTTCCGTTCCGTCATATTTCTTTGTTCGTATTTCAAACGGATGAATACCTTCGTTTCTGTGCAATTGCGCCTGCCAGAGGGCGCGTTCACGCGGGCTGGCGTATAGATCTTCCGCCGTGGAATGCATAAAGGATTCCCGATCGGGATAACCCGTCATTTGCACCATCATCGGGTTAACATCCAGAAATTTGCCGTCGGGCGTCGACCGGTAGAGACCGACCGGAATGCCGTCGAACAGGCTTCTGTAGTGTTCTTCGCTGATTTTCAGCGCATCCTGCGCCTGCTTCAGTTCGAGCACATGCTGCTCGAGGGCGGAAAATGTTTCCTTGATCTGCTGGGACATATGGGAAAAAGATCGGGCCATAACCCCAATTTCATCTTCCCTCTCCAGCGCATTGGACGGCACCTGAATATCCCATTTCCCTTCGCCCACCTTTTGGGCCGTATCAGCCAGTTGTGTGATGGGGCCGATATAACGCAGCCCCGTCCGGCGGCCCCAGAAAAAAATTCCCAGAATGGTCAATGCGACGATCAGAGCTGCGCAGGCGATGAATATGGCGATCTGCCGGGATACGAAGTTTTTATAATTATCGACGACGATATGCGCTTTTTGCCGCATGGTGACGACGGGCAGTGAAAATTCATCGATGTATGTGGTTGCCGACACCATGATGGTGATTCCGTTGAGAGGCGTCTTGACCGGGGTGACATAAAGATATTTTTTGCGGAAGGTGCCGTCCGGCTCCCTCCAGTTATAGTATCCGGCCGTTTCCACGCCGTCGAGGCCGCGTTTGCAGATGGCCCAGAATTCAGGCATGGCTTTTCCCAGATGGCTCATATCCCGGTCATAAAATGCCGGATTCTTGTGGACGCGGAAAATAACGGGTTCGAGACTCATCCCGGGCGTCGGTCGATCTCCCGGCTTTCGGGCTTCGGTAATCGCCGTGTAGCCGGTTTTGCCGACTTGCTGCAGCGCCAGTTCCATGAAGAAAGGATCTTTGCGCATGTCCCGGATATCCGTATGCGGGTGCATCCGAAAATAAATTTCGATTTGCCTGGCGATGTCGCGGGATTTGGCCTGAATAATCTGTTCCCCCAACTGCTGGAGGCTGTGCTCGGCATCCTTATTGAGATCATAAGTGGAATTGGTGATCAGATTATTCAGATAATTGCGCGTTGCCACCGCGCTGATAATGATCAAAACAAGCAACAAAATGACCGGAATGATGGAAACCGCAAGGTAATGTCGGGTAAATTGATTGGCAATGGATCGGGATGCCGCCGGTTTTTTATGCATCAAATGTCATTCCTGGACAAGACAGTTTCAACAGCAACCACCGCAACAGGGCAGAATTTTGGAGCGATGCGCGAAGTATAAGGAAAAGGAATATTTCTGTCAATCACAGAATGAAAAAAAGCACAGGATGTGATGAGATTTTTCTTTTTTATTTTTCCCGGAGATGGTGTATTGAATGTCAAACAAATAAAGGGGCGTTTATGGAGCGCATGATCAATCAAGCCGCAGACATGATTGCCGGGGCGAAAAAGGTGGTTGTGTTTACCGGCGCGGGCATCAGCACTGAATCGGGCATTCCGGATTTCCGGGGGCCGGGCGGCCTTTGGACCAAGTATGATCCTGACGATTTTACCATCGACAAGTTTCTGGGATCGCCGGCCACGCGCAAGAAAATGTGGCAGCGCCTGCGCGAAGGCGGCCTGATGGAAGACGCCTTGCCCAATGCGACGCACCAGGCCATTGTCGAACTGGAAAAAATGGGCAAGCTGCTTTCCATCGTCACGCAAAACATTGACAACCTGCATCAGAAAGCGGGCAGCAACCCGGCATTGATTCGCGAACTGCACGGCAACATGCAGATGCTGGTTTGCCTCAACTGCCGCGAGCGTTATCCCATTGGTCTGGTCAAGGAAAAATATGCCGATTCGGACGCCGTGCCCGCCTGTGACTACTGCCGTGGCATTCTCAAACCGGATGTCGTTTTCTTCGGGGAGGCTCTCCCGCAAGAGACGCTTGCTAAAGCCATGCAGGAAGCCGAAGAATGCGACGTGATGCTGGTGATCGGATCTTCCCTGGTGGTTTATCCCGCGGCGTATGTTCCCGTTCATGCCAAACAGTCCGGCGCGAAGCTGGTGATCATCAATCGCGGGGCCACGGAGCAGGATTCCCTGGCCGATGTCCGCATCGACGCCGCCGCCGGGGAAACAATGACGAAAATAATAGAAAGACTAAAAAGGCTGTAGGCTGTTAGCCTCAGAGGAAGGGCGCATAGCGCCCATCAAAATAAACCTAATAGTCTAATAGTCTACAGCCTAATGGGCTATCATCATGTGCTTAATTCTTTTCGCTTATAACATCCATCCCTCGTACCGCTTGATTCTGGCGGCCAACAGGGATGAGTTTTTTAACCGCCCGACGCAATCCGCCGATGTCTGGCCCGATCATCCTGACGTTTTGGGAGGCATTGATCTGCAGGAAAAAGGCACTTGGCTGGGCGTGACAAGGCGGGGAAAATTTGCCGCGATTACCAACTATCGCAATCCGGCGTCATGGAAGAGCAGCGCGCCGTCGCGTGGCAAACTGGTAAGCGATTATCTGATTTCTGATGTAACGGCACAGAGCTATATTGAAAAGGTGTCGGCCGGTTCGCAGATTTATAACGGCTTCAATCTGCTTGCCGGAGATGAAAACGATATGTGGTTTTACTCCAACCGGGGATTGGCTCAAAAGCTGAAACCGGGGCTTTACGGGTTGAGCAATCATCAGCTGGATACGCCCTGGCCGAAAGTGCAAAGAGGCAAACGGCTTTTGAAAAAAGCGCTGGAAAAAAAAGGAGATAACCTGGAAGAGGCCCTGTTGAGTCTTCTTTCGGACAGGCATGTGCCGTCTGACGAGCAGTTGCCGGATACGGGCGTAACTCAGGAATGGGAGCGGATATTATCACCGATGTTTATTTCCAGCCCCGTTTACGGCACACGATCATCGACGGTGCTGCTGGTCGCCAAAAACCGGCGGGTGCGGTTTGTTGAACGGGTGTTTAACGCCGACGGCACGCCCTGCATGACCAGCCGATTTTCTTTCAGGCAGGAGAAAGAAGAATAAATGGAGACCGGAAATAAAAATGCGTATCCCGCGGCGCCGCGCGTGGGCGTGGGCGCTATTGTCATTTCCGAAGGCAAAGTGCTTCTGGTGAAACGCGGCGTGTCGCCCGGAAAAGGGCTTTGGGCGATTCCCGGAGGAACGCTGCAATTGGGGGAGACCCTTCGCGAATGCGCCGCGCGGGAACTGCTCGAAGAAACCGGCGTGAAGGCCGCGATTGGCGAGTGCGTTTATGTCTTTGATCTCATCGAACGCGACCCGGACGGAAAAATTCAGTTTCATTTTGTTGTGGTGGATTTTGCCGCCTTATACATTTCGGGCGAGGCCAGAGGCGCCGACGACGCCGACGAAGCACGCTGGTTTACGCCCGAGGAACTGTCCCAGGCGGTTGTTTCCGGCAACACATTGAAAGCATTGCAATTTATCGGATTCTTGAGTTAATGGGCAAAGTGCGGTATCTTTTGCCATCGGCATCAGCGAATTCATATCAGGAGGATGTTATGAAAGTAGTTTATTCCGAAGAATACAGGCAGGTTTACTCTTACGATCCCGCTTCCAATCCCGGGCGAATGGAATCCATTGAGCAGGCGCTGGCAGGCCATGTGGAGTTTGTCGAACCTTCGCCTGCTTCCCCCGAAGACATTGCCGCCATTCATACCGAAAAGCATATTGCCGAAGTGCGGCGCGAAGGCGTCTATGAGATTGCCGCTCTGGCGGCCGGCGGCGCGATTCAAGCCGCTGAAATCGGCCTTTCCGAACCATGCTTTGCAGCGATTCGCCCGCCCGGCCATCACGCTTCCTCCGACAGCGCCTGGGGATTTTGCTATTTCAACAATATGGCCATAGCGCTCGACAAACTGCACCGGGTGGGAAAAATTAAAAAAGCGTTTATTCTGGATTTTGACCTGCACGTCGGCGACGGCAACATTAACATTCTGGACCGCAAGGGGTATGTCACTATTTTAAATCCCGGCGGGCAGGACCGAAATGAATATCTCAAAACCGTGCACAACTCCCTGGCCAAAACGGATGCGGATATGATCGCCGTATCCGCCGGGTTTGACAACCACGAGGCGGACTGGGGCGGCCTTTTGAAGACGGAAGACTACACGACCATGGGAAAACTTGTGCGTGAAGCGGCGCGGCGCAATTCCGGCGGCTGTTTTGGCCTTCTGGAAGGCGGGTACAACCACGGCGTTCTGGGACAAAATGTCCTGGCCTTCATTGAAGGATTGTCGAGCTAAAACGGGAAATCCTGAACGTCGGACTTTTGATCCTGAACCGGCGGTGCGGGAAGCGCATACCGCTCAGCTTTTTTGTGAACCGCATGCGCCTGGATGACGATGGACCTGGGGGTTGTCGGACAGGCAAGCCGGCAGGCGCCGCATCCGATGCAATACTTCTTTTCAATCTGGGGATACAGAATATTTTCCTTGTCAACAAAGCTGATGGCGTGCGTGGGGCAGACCTCGCCGCACGCGCCGCAGTTATTGTGTTTCACAAACACCACGCAGACATCTTCCAGAAGCCTTGCCTCACCGATTTGTGTTAGCTTTTTTTCGTCAAGCCCGATGGGCCGGATGGCGCCGGTAGGACAAACCCGGCCGCAGGCGTTGCACTCATAATCACAGTAGCTTTTTTCATAATTCATTTTCGGCTGCATGAGGCCGGCGGGGCCATAATCCAGAAAAGCGGGCGTGAGCACGGCTGTCGGGCAGATGCTCACACACAGGGAGCAGGCCGTGCAGGCTTGCGTAAAGTGGTCGATGCCGGCCGATCCGGGCGGGGTGACCGGGGCATCGGACGTTGGCCTGCCGCCGCCGAAAGCCGTCCGGATGCCGGAATTTACAGCAAGAAGCAAGGCGCCTGCGGCTCCAAGACCTCCCGCGACAAAGCTTCGTCTCTGAGGCGACCATGTCTTCACGAGGCGTTTTTCCGGAAAGAGCCGATAGCGGATGGCGGATTTCGAGCAAACGTCGAGGCAGTTGAAACAGCCCACGCAGCGGCTCATATCGATGGACATCGCCTGATCATCAATACAGCCTGCCTTGCAGACGTTGGCGCAGCGGACGCATCCGGAACATCCTTTTTGATCCAGCGTCAATTTGAAAAACGACATTCGCGACAATAAACCCAGAAAAGTTCCGACCGGACAGACGGTGTTGCAGTAAAGGCGGCCGTGTTTTGCCGAAAGGTATGCGATCAGAAGCAAAAAAACCGCGGTAAACCCCAGGGCCGGCCATGAGGCAAGAATCATTTGCCGGGGATATAAATAAATATTGAAGGGCTTGAGCGCCATGATGCCCAGATTATAAGCTCCGACACACAACGGCTGGACAAGATGCGCCAGAACTCTGCCGGCAAGCGAATACGGGTCCAGCAGGTTGATCCATGAAAGAAAGCCCGCGGACAAGGCGATAACGGTTATGGCCAGAAGAGAATAGCGAAGAGCGTTTCTAGGTCTGGAGTACGTGAAGCCGGTCGCAAATCCCAACTTGCGAAAGACGGCGGAAAGCAGATCCTGAAGTATTCCCAGCGGGCACAAGAAGGAACAATAGACGCGTCCGAAGACGATGGTGATAACGACAAGAAAAATCAGCCCGGCGGCAAAAAGAACGCCGGGTTGCGTAAGTGTCCGGATCAGCGCGGGCGTGAACTGAAACGGCGGCAGCACCTGCGCGAGAATGACCGAAACCGCTTCCGGTCCCACAAACAGTATCAGGAATAAAGCGAAAACGATTCCGGCTGAGATTTTGCGGATTTTAAGCAGGTTCAAAATAATGCCTTTCAAGCCGGGAATCTCCGGGATCAACGGCAGCGAACGGTTTCAAAACGCTCCCTACATTGCATACGTGACGATTTTCAGCTCATTTAAGTTCATGTTGCCGGTTTTTTGCGCGTTGGCGATTTTGATATAGGGAATATATTCCGGCGGCTTTCCAAATATCTTGGCGGCTGCCGTGTCAATGGCGACGATGTCCGTCGAGATCAGCAGTGTTTTTTTCATCTGTACATTGGCGGATTTGGGATCGCCGGGGCCGGAGGGACCGTTGCTCATCAGCACGCGATAGGCGTCCACAATATTGAGGTCGGGCTTGCGGTGCAGGCAGAAATCCGCGATGCACTGATCCAGGCCGGTTAAATGGTATTCGGCGCGGTTTTTGACGATGCCCATCAGATTTTTCATGGCGATGGACAGCTGCGCGGAGCTGTGATGTTTGAGGATCGGTACGTTGATGAAGACATCGGAATCCAGAATCAGGCTGTGAACGTCCGCCGTTTTCAGCGTTTTGCCGCCGGGAATTTTCACTTCACGATAACTGAAATCGTCCATCGGCACGACGATGGCGCGTGCGGCTTTGGCCGCTTCTTCGATGCCGCTTAGCTGATAGCACTTGCGCGCATTGGCGGACGTTGCCGTAACCACGTTGTCAAACACGTAAACGCGCTTGGCCCCCGCTTCATAGCAGGACTCGACAATTGTTTTGACCAGCAGCGGATTGGTTGTGGCGCCGACTTCCGGCACACGGGGAAATCCGATGTTGGGTTTGACGACAACCGTCTGACCTTTTTTAATGAATCGATTCATGCCGCCCATAAGTTCCATGGCTTTTTTAAACATGGCGTCCGGTTCACCGTTTTTGACGGCGACCAGATCAGGAATTTCCGCCGGTTTTTCCTTGGCTAAAAGAAAATCAGGCCGGCCCAGAACGGCCACGCCGCCCGCCATTAATCCCAGCGACAGGCCCCTGGAAATTACTTCGCGCCTGTTGAATTTTTGTTCCTGTGTCATACCTGCCTCCTTGGAGTTATAAAGAAAGATTGAAGGGACAAACAAAAAAACGCTGACTGACGGGGGATTATAGAGGCAAAGCGCTTACGTGTCAAACGGGGATGTTGCTGAGGGGGTGAATAGCGGATAGTGGATAGTGAATAGTGAATGGTGAATGGTGTCCTCCGCTGGCGGAGGTGGCGCGAAGCGCCGGAGGTGGAAGAGAATAGCTCATAGCTCGTAGGATAAGAAATGTCCCACGCGGGCGGGGGGGCGGATTCTTTTAATGAATGGTGGTTGGGGCTTCAGAAGGCCGATAAGATGCTTGTTTGTTGAGAGGCGATAGTGGTATGAATTAATCCTGAAAAAAAGAGCATCATGCAAAAGGAGAATAAGAGAAAAGATGGCGACGGTCATTGTCCGCAAGGCCGATTATGAATACAATCAGATTCGACCACTTGTTTTTGATTTGCTGGAAAAGCTTTCCGGCAGTAAAATCATGTCCGGCGATCGGGTCCTTATCAAACCCAACATGCTTTCCGCCGCGCGACCCCAAGACGCGGTGCTGACGCATCCGCTGGTCATCAAAGCTGCCGTGGAATATGTGCTGCAAAAAGGGGGGCGTCCGCAAGTTTCCGATTCTCCGGCCATCGGGTCATTTGAAAACATTCTAAAACTAAACGGTACGATGGAAGCGCTCAAAGGCATGCCGGTCACGTGCATCCCCTTTAAAGAAAAGGTTTGGGTGGATGTCGGCCTTCCTTACGGTCGCATTGAAATCGCCCGTGATGCCATGGAAACGGACCTTATCATCAATCTGCCCAAACTCAAAACCCACGCGCAGATGCTTCTGACGCTGGCGGTGAAAAACATGTTCGGCTGCATTGTCGGATTTCAGAAATCCCAATGGCACATGCGCGCGGGCGTGGATACGATGGCCTTTGCGCGCCTGCTGGTGGCGATCCATCAAGCGGTGAAACCGACAGTGTCAATTCTAGACGGCATTCTGGCGTTGGAGGGCGACGGTCCGGGCAAAGGCGGCAAGCCGCGCAAGATCGACGTTTTGATCGGCTCTGATGATTCATTTGCGCTGGATATGGCGGTCTGTGAAATGGTCGGTATTTACCATGAGAACGTGCCGCCGCTGAAAATTGCCTGCGATGATCGCCTGATCCCGTCTTTTGATGTCGAAGGGACGCTGCCGAAAGTTGTCAACTGGCAATGGCCGGGCGGCAGCCGGCTGGTTTTCGGACCGGCGGTGATGCAGAACTTTTTGCGTCGGCACACAATGGCCCGGCCGGTCTGTGATATGTCTTTATGCAAAATGTGCGGGCAGTGCTGGACGATTTGTCCCGCCAAGGCCATTGATGCGGCGAAGGACAAGATTGCTTTCAATTACGACACCTGTATTCGCTGCTATTGCTGCATTGAGGTGTGCCCTTATGGCGCTTTGAAATCGGAAGAAACGGTGGGCGGACGACTCACAAGGCTTTTGATCAATGCCTGGAAATAAACGGATGTGTTCCGAAGAAAAATAGTTTCCGAATCCCTGGATGAAGTCCTGGCCAAAAGAATTCCCCAGCTTAAAACCATCGATTTAAAATGTGTGGGCGCGGTTCGCGTGCCCAAAATTGCGGAGGGCGAGTCCGAAAGACTCGCCCGAACATTTGGGGGCGGTGTTTAGTTGCTCAGACTGGAGTTGATGATTTCTCTTTGCGTATCCGAATGCATGGAAATACCCGGCAGGATGTGCCACGTTCCGCCGATGTTCTGGCGGATGGTTGTATTTTCCAGACGCAGAAATCCGGAGCGGTCGTTGGTGACAAAGAAGATGGCCGCGCCGTGGGCGTTGACTTCGTTGTATTCCAGAAGCGTTCCGCAGACCGACAGCGTCATCGTGTTGCCGTCGTTGTATATGGCGCCGCCGGAGCCCCCGCCGGGTGTTCCAGGCTCTGCCGGGTTGGCGCCGTTGCCGGTAGCCCGGTTGTGGGAAAACAGGCTGTTGAGAATCGTCCAGGACACGCCGATGCTGCTTAGCCCCCCGCCGTTTGATCCGTAATTTCCATACCCTGATGCGCCGCCGAAAGTGCAATGGGTCACGTAAACGGGAAGATCGCTGTATTGATCGAACACGCGAACCGCCGCGCCACCGACGTCCGGGCCTTTAAGCGCGCAGGTGTTGTTGAAGAACCGGCAGTTGACCATTTTGAAGCGGCCGCCTCTTATCCAGATTGCTCCACCGCCGTCGTATTGCGAATCGTTGCGGGAATTGCCGTCGATAAACGTCAGGTTTTGCACCGTCAGGCGCGGATGATCCTGATCCTGGCAGTGTGATGTGGTCCAGACCTGGTTTTTATCGCAGGTGTTCATATAGAGGATTCGTGTTGTTCCGCCGCCGGACAGCGTGACCTTGCCCCCGCCGTCGATGACGATATCGGGCTTTTTGTCGTTGAACACTTTGGCCGGCTGCGTGAGCGTAATGGTTACCGGGTCCGGGCCGCAATTGAAAACAATTTTGCCGCCGCGCGATACGGCGCTTATAAAGGCCGCCGCAGTGCAGCTGGCCGGCGTTCCCGTGCCGACCACCTCGTCGGGCGAGGACACGTCCCCGGCCTGTGCTTCAATGGGAACCGAACATGTTCCATTCGGATTACCCGCCGCCGGGCCATCCGTCGGGTTGGTGGGCAAAACGGGCGCCGGGGCGGCCGAATCGGAACCCCCGCCGCCGCAGCCAAGCGAAGCAATAACCAGGATGAGACAAATAATCATCCGGGCAGACTAAAATATTTTCATGATGTTATTCTCCCTTTTGCTATTTTGACAATTGTAATATTCGAAACGCCCCGCGCGCCACCAGCGCAAAAATAATCACGCCGGCAATCAGGTCCGGCACTTTTGAGTGGGTCGCCAACACCAGCACGCCTGCTGCGATGACGCCGAGATTGGCGATGACGTCGTTGGAGGTGAAGATTATGCTGGCCTGCATGTGGGCTTCCCTGCTTTTGCTTTTTTGCAGCAGATACAAACATACGGCGTTTCCGATCAACGCAAAAACGGAGACAATAATCATCGTCTGAAACGCGGGAAGGCTTTCAGCACCCATAAAACGCCGTAGCACTTCTATAAACCCAAGTACGGCCAGAAACAACTGGAAATAGCCGCTGGCCCTGGCGATGTTTTTCTTGCGTTGAAGATGGCCGCCCACGACATACAACGATAACCCGTAAACGATGCTGTCGGCGAGCATGTCCAGACTGTCCGCCACGAGCCCCATGGAATCGGCCACGAAACCGGCCGCCATTTCAACGGCGAAAAAGAAAAGATTGATCAGCAGGACCTGCCAAAGAATTTTCGACTCCCGTTGCGCGGCAGGATCGGATGAATAGGAATCGACCGTCTCGGTCGACATAAATTGCGCATCCAGTTTCAGCGATTCCAGGTTTGACAGGATCTCATTGTGTTCGCCTGAATGAATAACCTTCAGCGTTCTGTTTGGTAAATCAAAATCCAGAGATTTAACATTGCCGGATGATTCCAGCTTCATCCGGATCATGCGTTCTTCGGAAGGGCAGTCCATTTTTGAGATTCTGAAGATTGTTTTTTGCATGAGGAATCCTTAGCTGCTTGTAAAAAGTTTATGCGCCCGTTTCCTGATGATGTCCGGGATTCTTTCGATACAAGATCAGGCCGATCAGAGTAAGCAATGTAAATGCCGCGCCTGTCAGGAATGTGGCTGCGGCGCCAATAGAACTCCAGAGCACACCCGCGATGGCGCTGGCCAGTAACAGCGCACCTCCGGTGACAAGGTTAAAGATGCCGAAAGCCGTGCCGCGCAATCTGACGGGAGCGTTGTCGGCCACCAGCTTGGCAAAGAGCCCCTGCGTCAGCCCCATATGCAGCCCCCAGAGGGCCGCGCCTGCGAATGCCGTAAGTGGTGTTGCGGCTGCGGCCAGGAGAATATCGGCGGCAATCAGTACGGCAAGTCCGGCAATCAACAATGTGCGGGGGCTTATCCGGTCGGTCAGAACGCCTGCGGGATAGGCGGTTAAGGCGTAAACAATATTCATGACAATCATAATGGCCGGCACGAAGCCGATGGCCAGTCCAACGGATTGGGCGCGCAGAATCAAAAATGCTTCGCTGAAACGGGCCAGCGTGAAGACTCCGTTGAGTATTACGATGAGCCAGTAGCGGCTTGGAAGACGTCTGGCTCCGCGGAATGTGACGAGGCTTTTCATGCCCGTTCCTGCGGTTTGCGGCTTTTCGGGTTCGTGAACGCCGAAGACAAGCACTCCCAGGGCAATAAACGCGGGGATAACCGCGATCCATAAAACCGTTCGGATGTTGTTGGCAAACCAGAGCATAAAGGCCACCGCCAAGAGCGGACCGATAAAGGCGCCTATGGAATCGAGCGTCTGGCGAAGGCCGTAGGCGGCGCCCCGCTGCTCGGGCGGTGTGATATCCGCCACCAGCGCATCGCGCGGCGCGCCGCGAATGCCCTTGCCGATCCGGTCGATAAAGCGCGCGGCCATCACCCAGCCGAGAGTGTTGGCCAGGGGGAATATGGGTTTGGTGATTGCCGCAAGTCCGTAACCCAGAATCGCAAGGAATTTTCGTTTCCGGATATAGTCGCTGATCGTTCCGGAAAAGACTTTGGTGATCGCGGCGGCGGCTTCAGCGATTCCCTCGATGAAGCCGACGGCAACCATGGAAGCGCCGAGGGTTGTCACCATAAAAACCGGCAGCAGGCTGTGAATGAGCTCCGAGGAGATGTCCATGAACAGAGATACAAATCCCAGCGCCCAGATGCCCGCCGGCAGTGGCTTTCTGCTTTCCGCCGCGCCAGAAGACGGGCTATTGTAGGATCGGTTTTTCATATCATGCGTCATTCCCTATGAAAGATCTAATCCCATATTTTGTCATTACTACGAAAATAGAATCAGCATTAGGTAGCTACGGCAATTTTTTTGAA
>CAZGDK010000008.1:0-29730 GCA_964525155.1 uncultured Smithella sp.
TAAGACCCGAACCGATTATCCTTCCGGTCAAGCCGCCCAAGCAGCCGCCGATTATCCTCCCGGTCAAGCCGCCGATGATGTCGCGCCACAAGATTACCCGTCCGGACGACAAAAGAGAAACTCCTGCCGGAAGGCCCGCCGTGGCCAAACCGGGCGAAAAAATGATTGTGCCGCCGGCCGACAAAACGATCAAGCGTGAATTCGAAAAGCCCAAGAAAAAAGGCGGCAAGGGGCCGGTGGAAGTCTTCATCGAAGAGGAAAAAGCAGTTCCGCGCCGCAAGCTGACGGATAAGAAAATCGACAAAAAAGTTCAAAAGGACGACGATGAGCGCGAAGTCGTCATCAGCCGATGGCGCGAAGAGAAAAAAGCCGCGCCCATCAGGATGAAGAAGACAGAAATCACGACGCCCAAGGCCATCAAGCGGCGCATCCGGGTGGGTGAAACGATTACGACCGGCGAACTGGCCAAACGCATGGGCGTCAAGGCCGGCGACGTCATCAACAAATTGATCGGCATGGGTGTGATGGCGACGATCAATCAATCCATCGATTTTGATATTGCATCGCTTGTTGCATCCGAATTCAGTTTCCAGCTGGAAAAGGCGGAAGTGGAATTTGAGGATACGATGCTCAAACCCGAGATCGCCGAAGAAAATCTTCAGCCCCGCGCGCCGATTGTGACCATCATGGGGCATGTCGATCACGGTAAAACGTCTCTTCTGGACACGATCCGTTCGACGAACGTGATTGACGGCGAGGCGGGCGGCATCACGCAGGCCATCGGCGCCTATCACGTGCATATCAATAATCGCGACATCGTGTTTCTCGACACGCCGGGCCATGAAGCCTTCACCGCTATGCGCGCCCGCGGCGCCCAGGTGACGGACATCGTCGTTCTGGTGGTGGCCGCCGACGACGGCGTGATGGATCAGACGGTGGAAGCCATCAACCACTCCAAGGTGGCCGGCGTTCCCATCATTGTGGCGATCAACAAAATCGACAAGCCCGGCGCCGAGCCCGGCAAAATCCAGCAGGCGCTGACCGAATACGGGCTTCTCTCCGAAGCCTGGGGCGGCGACACCATATTCTGCGAAGTGTCGGCCAAAAAGAAAATCGGCATTGAAGAGCTTCTGGAAATGATTCTCCTGCAGGCCGACGTGCTGGAACTCAAAGCCGATCCGACGCTTTCCGCGCGCGGCATCATTATCGAATCCAAACTGGACCGCGGCCGCGGCCCGGTGGCGACGGTGCTGATTCAGCAGGGAACGCTGCGCGAAGGCGACGCGTTCGTATCCAAGACGGAGTTTGGCCGGGTGCGCGCGATGATCAACGATCAGGGCAAGCGCGTGCGCGAAGCCGGGCCCGCCATGCCGGTGGAAGTCATCGGGTTTTCCAGCGTGCCGCAAACCGGCGGCGAATTCGTCTGCGTGGAAGACGAAAAGAAAGCCCGTAATATCGCTGAATACTGGCTCAGGAAAGCCCGGGAAAAGGAGCTTTCCGCATCATCGAAGATCACGCTCGAACAGCTCTATGAAAAGATCAAGGAAGGCGTCAAGGATCTCAATGTCATCATCAAGGGCGACGTGCAGGGCTCCATCGAAGCCATTTCCGACGCGCTGCATAAACTTTCCACCGAAGATGTTCAGATCAAGGCGATTCACAGTTCCACCGGCGCGATCAGCGAAACGGATGTCATGCTGGCTTCCGCCTCGAACGCCATCATCATCGGGTTTAATGTCCGTCCGGACGCCCGGGTGACCGAACTGGCCGCGCAGGAAGGCGTGGAAATCAAGCTCTACGACATTATTTATAATGTCATTGCCGACGTGAAAGCGGCGATGGAGGGGCTTTTGGAACCCGAATACAAGGAAGTGGTTCAGGGCCGCGCCGAGGTCCGCGAACTGTTCAAGGTGCCGAAGGTCGGTGTTATCGCCGGTTGCCATGTTCTCGACGGCAAGATTCCCCGGTCGGCGGGTGTGCGGCTTTTGCGTGAAAGCGTGGTCGTTTTCGACGGCAAGATCATGTCCCTGAAGCGCTTCAAGGATGACGCCAAAGAAGTACTGGCCGGGTTTGACTGCGGCATCGGCATTGAAGGGTATAACGATCTTCGCATCGGAGATGTGATTGAAGCCTACATCACCGAAACAATAGAAAGAAAGTTGTAACGACGTAAAAAATTATGGTGATCGGTTACGGTATCATCCGGCTTCGGATTCCGGAGGCCGGCTCTTTGAAGGAAAAAAGAAGCGTTTTGAACAAGATTTTAAAACGCGCGCAAAACGAGTTCAACATCTCCATCGCCCAGGTGGGCGATCTGGATGACTATAATTTTGCCGAAATCGGGTTTGCGATGACCGGCAACGAGTCGCGTTACATCAATGGCAAGGTGGATCACCTGCTCCGGTTTATCGAAGCATTAGACGTGGCCGACGTGCTCAATTCAAAAATAGAAATCATGGTGGTTTCGGATTTTCTGGAAACCGCCTCATGGGAAGAAGGCAAGTACGATGAATTTTAAACGGGCGGACAGAGTCGGCGAGCTGATTATGGCTGAAATGTCCGACATTCTGCGAAAGAGCGTGAAAGACCCCCGCCTGCATTCTGTTACGATTACGGCGGTCAAGGTGACCGATGATCTGCGCAACGCCAAGATTTACTTTGTCGAAATGGGCAAGGATGATTTAAGCGCGGACATTGAAGCGGGGTTGAGCAAAGCCATAGGGTTTGTGCGCCGCGAGCTGGGGCATCGCCTGCAGCTTCGGTTCGTGCCGGAGATTCTGTTTGTGCATGACAAATCGTTCGGCTACGGTCATCGTATCGATCAGTTGCTGGCCGAAATTGCCAAAGAGGAAGAAAACCATGATTAAGGAAATCCTCGCGGCGGTTGCCCAGGGTAAAAAGTTTTTCATCACGGCGCATGTTCGTCTGGACGGAGACGCCCTGGGTTCGGAACTGGCGCTTTACCTGATGCTCACGGACCTGGGGAAGGAAGCCGTGATCTGCAATCAGGACCCCACGCCGTATCATTACCGGTTTTTGCCGGGTGCGGCCTCGATTGTGCACAGCGTCAGGCATATTGAAGCTTACGATGTCGGCTTTGTGCTGGATTGCTCCGAGCTGGAGCGCGTGGGAAAACTGGCGGCGGATGTGTCCAAAATCAAGACGCTGATCAATATTGATCATCATGTGTCCAACGGCGGATTCAGTAAATTGCGGCTTTTAGACGTCAGGGCCAGCTCTACCGGCGAGCTGTTGTATCGCCTGATGCGCAAGATGCACGCGAAGCTGACGCCGGACATCTGCACGAATCTCTACACGGCGATTCTGACGGACACGGGCGGCTTCCGCTATACCAACACGCACCAGGACACGCTGCGCGCGGCGGGCGATCTGGTGGAAGGCGGGGCGGACCCGCAGTGGATTTCCGAAAACGTGTACGAAAGCGACCCGCCGGTCAAACTGAAGCTTTTGGCGAAAGTGATGGAGTCGCTGGAGCTGGATCTGAAGCACAAAACCGCATCCATGGTTGTCATGAACGACGATTTGATTCAGACCGGAGCGATGATGGAGCACACCGACGGATTTATCGACATTCCGCGCACGGTGAAAGGCGTCGATATCGCCATGCTCTATTCGCAGATCGGCGAACGGCAATTCAAGCTGAGCCTGCGGTCCAAGGGGCGGGTGAATGTGGAAAAAATCGCCGCGCTTTTTGGCGGCGGTGGACATATCAACGCGGCGGCCTGCCGGATTGAAGGCGATATCGACTCAATCAAGGCCCGCGTGAAAAAAGCGGTGAAAGATTTATAGGCGTTTATGGACGGGATCGTGGTGATTGACAAGCCCGCGGGTCTTACGTCCCACGATGTCGTAAAGCGGGTCAAAAAAATCCTCGGGGCTAAAAAAGCCGGCCATACCGGGACGCTGGATCCGATGGCGACGGGAGTTTTGCCCGTCTGCATCAATGAGGCGACCAAACTGGCGCAGTTTTTGTCGGTGGACAACAAAACCTACCGGGCGACCATGCGGCTGGGTGTTTGCACCGACACGCAGGATACGGACGGTCAGGTGACGAAGACATCGGACGCTGTCGTGTCCGAAGACGCCATCCGGCGGGCGCTTCGCGGGATGGTCGGAAAAATTACGCAGGTTCCCCCCGCGTATTCGGCGCTCAAACACAAGGGGAAGCCTTTGTACAAATATGCGCGCCAGGGGGAGTTCCCGGACATCGCGCCCCGGGAGGTGGAGATTTACAGCATCATTGTCAAGGAGGTGTCGTTTCCCGAGGCGACCTTTGACGTGTCCTGCTCCAAGGGCACCTATATCCGGACGCTGTGCGCCGATGCCGGAGAGGTTTTAGGCTGCGGGGCCTGTCTCGCGGGATTGCGCCGGCTGCAAAGCGGCATCTTTACCGAAGAGATGGCCGTGACATTCGAGAGTGCGGGCGCAGACCAGAAAGAAAATCTGCTCGCCCGAATGCTGGATATGTCCAGGTGCCTGCCGGACATGGCCGCCATAGACGTTTGCGCGGCGTCCGTAGCCAAACTCAAGGCCGGATTTCAGCCGGATATCGAGATGATCCGGCGCAATGTTCCGGCTTTCCTTGCGGCGGGAGATATGATAAGGCTAATGGACCCCGAAGGCCAACTGGTGGCTGTAGCGGAAATGATGCTTGCGGCCCGCGATATGGCAAATCATCCTGGAAACAGCCAGGGAGCGAAAATTATAAGAGTTTTTAACAGTAATAACGAATAGTTAGGAAATAATAATAAAGCAGTAATCAATTGAGAGAGGAGAAAAAGCGTGTTAACAGTTGAGAGAAAAAAAGAATTAATCGAAAGCTACCGCAAGAACGAGAAGGATACCGGTTCGCCGGAAGTACAGATCGCTTTGTTGAGCGCCAGAATCGAATATCTGACTGAGCATTTCAAGACGCATCAGAAAGATCATCATTCCCGTCGCGGTTTGCTGAAGCTTGTCGGTCAGAGAAGGCGTTTGCTCAATTACATCAAGCAGGGTAATGTCGAGCGCTATCGAGAGATTATCAAACGTCTGGGCCTCAGGAAGTAACAAGAATTATTCAAGGGCGGAAGGCAAAAGTCAGACCGATTGGCCAAGTGTGTCAAAACACCTGTTCAATCGGCTTTTGCGTTTCGCCCTTGAATTTCCTGAAAACCGGACAAAAAATTAGAAAGATGGAGGAAAATGAATGAGTAATGCATTTAGTGCGGATTTTGCGGGGCGGCCTTTTACAATTAAAACCAATTACGTGGCCGCGCAGGCCGACGGTTCGACGCTGGTTTACTACGGCGACACCGTTGTGCTGGTGACGGCGGTGTCTTTAAAGAGTATCCGCGAAGGCGTGGATTTTCTGCCGCTGACGGTCGATTATCAGGAAATGACGTTTGCCGCGGGCAAGTTTCCCGGTGGCTTTTTTAAAAGAGAGGGGCGCGCCAATGAACGCGAGATTTTAACGTCGCGCATCATTGACCGCGCCATTCGTCCCCTGTTTCCCAAGGGATATTATTCGGAAACACAACTGGTCGCCACCGTATTGTCCGTGGATAAGGAAAATGATTCGGATGTCGCCGCAATGATTGCAGCATCCGCCGCCCTGGAAATATCGGATATTCCCTTTAAGGGTCCGATTGCCGGTGTGCGCGTGGGCCGGATCAATGGCGAACTGGTGGCCAACGCCTCGTCCGAAAGAATGAAGGAAAGCGAGATGAGCTTGTTTCTGGTGGGCCGCAAAGTGACTCCCGGCAGATCGGGCCGTCCCTATGACGTGGAACTGGTGATGATGGAAGGCGAAGCCAAGGAAGTTCCCGAAGAAATCATTGTCGATGCCATCAAGTTCGGACTCGATGCCATCCGGCCGGTGATTGACTTGCAGGGCCAGGTTCGCGCCGCGGTCGGCAAAGCCAAACGAGCCGTCGCCCAAGAGACAACCGATGAAGAACTGGTTGCGCGCGTGCGCGCCGAAGCGCTGCCGGGCCTGAAAGAAGGCTACGGCATGCCGCGCAAGCTGGAGCGTTACGGCAAACTAGGCGAAGTCCGCGAGGCCGTCATCAAAAGCATCGGCGGTGAAGACGCGGCTTTGCGCAAGAAAGTTGCGGCGATTATCGAACATCTGGAATCCCGTATTCTTCGGGACATGATTATTCAGGAAAAGAAGCGCATCGACGGCCGCTCGTCAACTGACATTCGTCCGATCAGTTCGGAAGTCGGCGTGTTGCCGCGCGCGCATGGTTCGGCCATTTTTAATCGCGGTGAAACGCAGGCGCTGACCGCATTGACCCTGGGAACCTCCTCGGACGAACAGAGAATGGATTATATTGCCGGCGAAGAGATGCGGTCGTTTTTGTTGCACTATAATTTTCCGCCTTACAGCGTGGGCGAGGCTAAACCACTGCGTTCTCCGGGCCGCCGGGAAATCGGCCACGGCGCTTTGGCCCGTAAGGCCCTGGTGCCCGTTTTGCCGTCTCCGGAGCAGTTCCCTTACACCATCCGGATTGTTTCCGAAATTCTGTCTTCCAACGGGTCGTCTTCCATGGCCACCGTCTGCGGCGGCATGCTGTGCATGATGGACGGCGGCGTTCCAGTGAAGGACATTGTCGCGGGTATTGCGATGGGGCTTCTCAAAGAAGGTGAGGATGTCGTGATCCTGTCCGATATTTTAGGCGATGAAGATCACGCAGGCGACATGGACTTCAAAGTTTGCGGTACAGAAAAAGGCGTTACCGCCATGCAGATGGATATCAAGATTGACGGTTTGACCGAAGATATTCTGCGCAAGGCTCTTGCGCAGGCCAGAGACGGCCGTGTTCACATTATTGGTAAAATCCGCGAAACGATGACCGCGCCGCGCGCGGACATTTCACTCTACGCGCCACGCATCACCACCGTGAAAGTGAAGGAAGATCAGGTCCGCACGGTCATCGGCTCCGGCGGCAAGAACATCCGCCAGATCATCAGCGAGACCGGCGTCACCATCGACGTGGAAGACGACGGGACTGTGACGATTGCGTCCGCCGACGCCGAAGCGGCCGCCCGCGCCGTGGCGATGGTCAAATGGCTCACCGAAGAGGCGGAAATCGGCAAGATTTACCGCGGCACCGTCAAGAAGATCGTCGATTTCGGCGCGTTTGTGGAAATTTTGCCCGGCACCGAAGGCCTCCTGCACATTTCACAGATCGCCAAGGAGCGCATCGCCAAAGTCACCGACGTGCTTCAGGAAGGCGATGAAGTGATGGTAAAAGTGCTGGAGATCGACAAGTCCGGCAAGATTCGCTTGAGCCGCAAGGAAGCGTTAAACGCGGACGTGAAATAGATTTCTTCGTCCACGCCCGCTTCGTTGCGGGCGTGGACGATCCTTGTCTTCATGGAATCCATCAAAGTTCACATTCAGAAAATGCCCGGCGGCGAAGATTTGCCATTGCCGAAGTATATGACGGCCCAGGCGGCGGGCATGGATATTTTTGCGGCTGTCGCGGCGGATGAAACCATTTTGCCCGGCGAGCGCAAGAAAATTCCGACCGGCATCGCTATTGCGCTTCCCGAAGGATATGAAGCGCAGATTCGCCCGCGCAGCGGCCTGGCGATTCATCAGGGCATTACGCTGCTCAATTCACCCGGCACGATTGATGCGGACTACCGGGGAGAAATTGCCCTGATTGTCATCAATCACGGCGAAGCGCCTTTTGTTGTCGAAAGAGGGATGCGCATGGCGCAAATGGTGATCCAGAAAGTCTGCCAAGCCGAATGGATTGAAGCTGGCGAACTTAATGAAACCGCCCGGGGCAGTGGCGGCTTCGGGCATACCTGAGCTTTGCGTTTTGCAATTGCCGGTAATCAGTGATATGAACACCAAAACGCCCGGGAAAGCATATCATGAAGAAATTCAAAGTTAAAAAAACGTTTCAGGAAATCAACGAGAAGATCAAAAAAGGCCAGGCCGTAGTTGTGACGGCCGAAGAAATGATCGACATTGTTGAAAAGCACGGCGACGTCGAGGCGGCCCGCAAAATTGACGTCGTGACCACCGGAACGTTTGGCGCCATGTGTTCCTCGGGAGCTTTCCTGAATTTCGGGCATACCTCGCCGCGCATCCGGGCCTCGAAAGTCTGGCTCAATGATGTTCCGGCCTATGGCGGCATCGCGGCGGTTGATTGCTATCTGGGCGCGACCGAAGTGGTCGAAGGCGATCCGCTCAACAGCGTTTACCCCGGCGAATTTAATTATGGTGGCGGGCATGTCATCGAAGATCTGGTGGCAGGGAATGTCGTCAAGCTGCGCGCGGAAGGATACGGGACCGATTGCTACCCTTTAAGAAAATTTGAAAAAAATATTACGATTTCCGATTTGCGCGATGCATTCCTGTTTAATCCCCGCAACGCCTATCAAAACTACAACTGCGCCGTAAACATGTCGGATACAACCATTTATACTTACATGGGCATGCTGCGCCCACGGATGGCCAATGCCTCTTACGCCACCTCCGGGCAGTTAAGTCCTCTGTTTAACGATCCGTATTACCGGACCATCGGCATCGGCACGCGGATTTTTCTGGGCGGCGCTCAGGGGTTTGTGGCCTGGCCCGGCACCCAGCATAATCCCAATGTGAAAAGAGGGCCAAACGGCGTGCCCATGGAAGGCGCGGGCACCATCTCCGTGATCGGGAATTTGAAAGAGATGAGCCCTGAGTGGCTGACCGGGGCCAGTATTCTGGGCTATGGAATCTCTCTGTTTGTCGGCATCGGCATTCCCATCCCCATTCTCGATGAAGAAATGGCCCGCTATACGGCAGTTAAAGACGCGGATATTTACGCTCAGGTGTATGACTACAGCATGGACTATCCCAAAGGCAATCCCAAGCCGATTGCGGAAGTGAGTTATAAAGATTTACGCAGCGGCGCGATCGCCATTAACGGGAAAAAAGTCATCACGGCGCCCCTTTCCAGCTATTACAAAGCCGGCCAGATTGCCAACATTCTCAAGGACTGGATTGAAAGCGGCAAATTTCTGCTCGGAGAACCACAACAAACGTTGCCCCCTGTTTTCGTATAAAAAATATCGAAAAAACATCATTTCTATTTAGCTGATATTAAAGGCAAATAGTTTACATTAATTAATATTGTGATATTTGTCACAAAATTAATTATTTTTTTCTAATGTTTTTTGTCGTGTTGCCGATATGAAAAATAAGCAATTTTTTTTATGGATGCTTAAGATTAATTAACATTAAACTAAATGTGCGTTTGTTAATTTTTTTTCTTGACTTTTGATAATAATTATAGTTTTTTACAAACAAACTAAAAAGTGTTGCTTTAACATATGGCCGAGAATGTAAAGAAAAATAGAGTGAAAAAGTTTCGCGAGTCTATTCCTCTCAGTATTTCCGAACTTGCGCGCAAGGCTGAGTTGACTCCGCAGACGATCGCCAAAATGGAAAAAGGGTTACCCACAAGAAAGAATTCGGAATTGAAAGTAGCCAAGGCACTGCAGAAATCGTATGAAGAAGTTTTCCCTCAATCGGGGTAGAAGGTATCGTATGATATTGCGCCTGGAGGAAGATTGCAGATATGAAGATAGGCAGATATGTAATTGCCTTTGTATTTTTAATGGCTCTTCTGATTACCTTCGGCAACAGGGGGGTTGTTGATAATTATTTAATGAGTAAAAGATTGTCTGAGTTAAAGTCTGAAAATGAAATACTTACGACTCAGAACAAGGATCTGGGGAAAACGATTCTTTTGTTGCGCAGTGATCTGGCTTACATTGAAACCATCGCTCGCAACGAATTGGGAATGGTGAAAAAAGGGGACGTTGTTTACCGGTTGGTTAAATGATTGAAGGCGTGTTTTAGCGGACAATAACAATAAGACGGTGCTTTGATGGATATAAAAGAATTATTTACAGGAACAAAGAAACTTGTGGGCTTGGACATCGGCTCAAATTCCCTGAAACTGGCCGAAATCATCAGTACATCTCACGGGCATACCCTCAATCGTTTTCTTCAGATTCCGGTGCCGAAAGGCGTTATCGTTGACGGAGCGCTGGAAGATGCTCCCGCCCTGTCATCGCTCATCAAAGAACTCTTCAAAAATTCCGGATGCAAGGGAAAAGGCGTTGTCACGTCCTTGTCCGGAAATTCCGTGATTGTAAAAAAAGTCACCTTGGCGCAGATGGACGAAAAAGAGTTGCGGGATCTCATCAGGGACGAAGCGGGGAAGTATCTGCCCTTCGATAACATGGATGATGTGAATTTCGATTTTCAGATCCTGGGTGACAATGAATATAATCCGAATCAGATGGACGTGATTATCGTCGCCGCCAAAAAGGGCGATGTCAACAGTTATGTAGATGCCGTGACGGCCGCCGGTGTGACGGTCTCCATCATGGATGTGGATTCCTTTGCCCTCGAAACCATGTATGAGACGAACTATGAATTCGAGGAAACCGAAATTGTCGTACTGGTGAACATCGGTGCGAATATCACGAACATCAATGTCATCAAAGGCGGGATGTCCATTTTTACCAGAGATTTTACCTCCGCCGGAAACACCATCACGGAGGGGTTGCAGGAGCGGTATCATCTTTCGGCGGACGAGGCTGAAAAAATCAAAGTTGAAGGATTTGCCACCGAGCAGGAAAATGCGGAGCTCAGAAACGCTCTGCTGGAATGCGCCGAACCGATCTGCTCGGAAATTGAAAGATCCGTTGATTATTTCCGCTCAACGTTTGGCGGGGATTACATCAAGCATGTTTATCTGTCGGGAGGTTCATCCAGGATTGGCGGACTGGCCGGTCATCTGGCGCAGAGATTGAACATCGAAACCGACCTGATCAATCCGCTCCAGAAAATTGTATATAATAAGAAGAATATTGACGCGGGCAAGATTGAAACCATCAAGACCATCGGCGCCGTGTCCATTGGGTTGGGTTTAAGAAAGATAGGTGACAAATGATCAAGATTAATCTTTTACCTTACCGGGAAAAGGCAAAAAAAGAAAGCCGCTCAAAACAGATCACATACATTGTTTCGGCAGTGGTGTTGTTTATTGCCGGCCTTGCCTGGAGTTATATGTATTTTTCAACGCAGGTGAGTGATTTGGAGACGAATCTTGCGACGTCCAAGCAAAGTTTGAAAATTTTGAATGAAAAAGTCGGCGATCTGGAAAAGTTCAAGGTTAAAAAAGCCGAATTGGAATTAAAGCTTGGTGTTATCGGCAAACTGGAAGAAAACAGGCTTTTGCCGGTTAAAACACTTGATGACTTATCCATGCTGGTGCCTCAAAAAAACATTTGGCTTATAAAAATCGATCAGAATAATGATAGTTTGAAAATAGAAGGGGTGGGCCGCGACAATATCGCCGCCGCCGATTTTATGAAAACCATTGAAGGTTTTGCTCCAATCCGGTCGGTGGATCTGGTGTCTTCCAAAAAAGTTGAAATTTCAGGCATCACGTTGCAGCAGTTTGTCTTTTCCTGCAAAATGAAAAAGGGGTTTTAAATTATGGCCATTTCAGTCGATGACATAAAAAAACTTTCGCCACAGGCCAAAGCCCTCGTTGTTATTATCATCCTGATTATCATCGGCGCTTTGTACTATGTTTATTTTCTGTCGGATATTTTGGCCCAAAAAGCGAGTCTAGACAATGAATATCAGGATGTTCAGCTGCAGATCAAACAAAAAGAAAAAATAGCCTTGCAGCTTGACAAATACAAGGCTGATGTTGCGGCGCTGGAAGAGAATTACCGGGTCGCCTTGCTGAAACTTCCCGATCAGAAGGAAATTCCGGGCCTTTTTCATTCCGTTTCGCTGGCAGGAAGAGATGCGGGCATTGAATTTGTCCTTTTTGAACCGAAACCTGCCGTACCTAAGACATTGGATAAAACGGCGGGCGCGCCCCCCAAAGTATCCAGCTTGATGAAGCCGTCCGATCAGAGAGCGGAAGGCCAGCAGGCGGCTGTCCCTCAGAAACCGGTTGATGCGCAAAAGCCGGCGGCAAAAAAGGCAGGTCAAAAAGAACATGAGCCGGAGCCTTTCTATGAAGAGATACCGGTTAAAGTAACCGTTATTGGCAACTTTCAGAATGTTGTTCACTTCTTTGAAAAAGTGGCTAAACTGCCGCGTATCGTCAATATTTCTGAAATTGTTATGGGAGATAGAAAGGATATAAAAGGGAAGGGGTTTGTAATTACGACATCGTGTGTTGTGAAAACGTATATGTTTGTAGACAAACAAGAAAAACCAAGTGAAAAACAAAATGAAAAAAAATAACATCATCCTTGTGTTGAGTTTATTGATTCTTTTGGCGTTGGCGCAGATTGTTTTTAGCGCTGATGCGGTGAAGCCTCTTGCGCCGGTCAAGCCTTTACAACCTGCTGCCGTGCAAACCGAATCTAAAGCGCCTGCGTTGCCGCCGGCGGCGCAAACGGCAAATAATGTTTATAATTACAGCCCATTGGGCAAGCCTGATCCTTTCCGTCCTTTTGTGGACGTTGAAGTGGCTTCCTTGAAGAAGGGGAAGGAAACAAAAGTGGAATCCATTTTCCCGCTTCAGAGAGCGGAGGTGGAAAGTTTCAAGCTGGTGGGTATTGTTGGCGATCAATCGCGGCGGGTAGCGGTGGTGGAAGATTCAGCGCGAAAGTTTTATCCGGTCTTTATCGGTACACGGATAGGCACTCATGAAGGAAAAGTTTCAGAAATACTGGCAGATCGGATTACCGTGGATGAATTGGACGGCAAAAAAATAAAAAGAATCATTTTGAAACTGCGCAAAAACATATAACGAGGTAAAATCATGAAAAAATATTTTCCCAAAATTATCCCCGTCTTCATTATTCTTTGGATGTTTTTATGTTGCCCGGGAGTGATCACGGATGTCAGCGCAGCTCAAAAGAAGGGCGAGGCGGCGCAAACAGCGACAACCCATGCGGGGTATCTGGAAAATGTTTTATTTGAAAAGCTCAACGGCCGGGAAAGAGTGAGCCTTGTTGTTTCCGAACAACCACGTTTGACGCCCCCTTCCCTGCAGGCGGACAACAGTTTAATTATAAAGCTTGAAAATTTTTCGGTTCCCGAAAGTTTGCGGCAGATGCTGGGCAAGGGGCAGTTGCTTAATGTGACCGGCGTCAGGCCGCAGCAGCAGACAGCGGGCGGCAAGCAGTCTGTCCATCTCACGGTTTATCTTAAACAGAGCGTTCCCTATTCCGTCCGGCAGGAAGGAAAGCTTGTTTTAATTGATTTTAATGTTTCCGGAATCGCTTCCAAGTTGACGCCACCTGTCGCCGCCAAGGCTATTGTCAGAAGCCAGCCGGTGACCTTGGCTGAAACCGAGACGGCAAGACCCATTCCCGTTCGTCGCGAGGCGGCCCATCGCTATACAGATAGAATCGTTTCCCTCGACTTTCAGGAAGCCGATGTGAAAAGTGTTCTGAGGTTGATGGCGGAGTACGGAAACACCAGCATCGTTTCCGGTGATGATGTGAAAGGCAATGTTACCCTGTCGATGAAAAATGTGCCCTGGCATCAGGCGCTGGACGCTATTTTAAAAGTTCACGGCCTTACGCAGCAGCCGATGGGCGATGTAATTACCGTCATGACGCTGGAGCGCAAGAAAAAAGACGAGAAGGATAAAAAAGAAGCCGAAGCGGAGCAGCAAAAGGCGGATGAAGAACGAAAGGCCAGAGAGCTTCAGAATCTGGTTGAAAAAGGAAAACTGCGACAGATTCTGATCGAAGCTAAGATTGTTGAAGCCTCGGAAGAGTTTGCCCGTAACCTCGGCGTTCAATGGGGATTCGGCAATAATCAGTCTATCAGATCCTATGGACTTGGGCTGTCGGGTGGAACCAATCCGATTACCCAAACCAACACGCAGGCCTTTTCTTATCCGCCCGATATCGGATATACACGCTATGGCACGACGGATCCGTTAACAATGGCTGCCGTTAATTTCCCTTCAACTGTACTGGGGCCCGCTTTTGGATTGGTCTTCGGCAACGCCCGTGGATTTATTGAAACTCAGTTGCAGGCTTTGGAATCCACCAATACCGGTAAAGTGATTTCATCACCCAAGGTTGTCACCATGGATAATGTTAAAGCTGTGATCAAACAGGGTGATGATGTTCCCTATGTCACTCCGGCATCCGGCAATTCGCCCGCGACCGTAACGTTCAAAGAGGCCGTTTTGCGGCTGGAAGTGAAACCGAAAATCACGGAAGAAGGCCGTATTTCCATGGAAATCAAGGCCACCAACGACACACCGGATTATGCGCAGGGTGAAAAACTTCAGGGCAATCCGCCCATTCGTAAAAATGAAGTGGAATCCAAAATTGTGGTGCAAGACGGCGATACGGTTGTCATCGGTGGCGTGTTCCGCGATCAGGAAGACAAAGGTGTGAGTGGTCTTCCCTGGTTCTATAAAATTCCGGTCCTGGGATGGTTGTTTAAGACGGAAACGATCTCCAGGGAAAAGCGCCAGTTGATGATCTTCATAACACCAAAAATCTTGTCGGGTTCCGGGTTGGTTGAGGATGAATGCGAGGCTCTGAACTTGCCTGATAAAGACCGTTGCCGCAACAATAAATAGACGGAAGCGCATTTTGCTGTTTGTTTATCGAATCCCTCTGCAATACGGTCATGCAGAGGGATTTTCATAGGTGGGTCGCTCGGCTAATAATTTTAGGGTGTTTTTTCAATGCAAAGAAATCATAAAATCATCATTTTCGTTGTCGTTATCATTTTTCACATTTGCCTAATCGCCTGCACCAGCACGCCCTGGCACCGGGAAATGGCGGATATTCAATTAAAAAAAGGCATGGCGCTGATTGAAGCCGGTCAGTATATCGGTGCGATCAAGGAATTGCAGGAAGCGGATCAATATGCGCCAAACGACCCGTCCATTAATTATTATCTGGGTATTGCTTATCGTGGGAAAGGGTTGCGGGACCTGGCCCTGGAGCGATTTCAAAAAACGGTGGCGTTAAAGAAAGACTATTCGGAAGCGCACAATTATTTGGGTGCTATCTATATGGATATGGGGCAGTGGGAAAAAGCCATTGATCATTTCGACAAGGCCCTTTCCAACTATCTTTATCCAACGCCGGCGCTGGCTCTTTATAATTCAGGCTGGGCTTATTATAACCTGCAAAATTATGATATGGCGCTCTCAAAATATTATGAGGCGCTCCGGCAGGATCGAACAGCTGTTTTACAGCCGCAAATTGAGAAAAATATCGGTCTGATCTATTTGAAAAAAAATAATCTGGTTGCGGCGGTGGAGCATTTCAAAAAAGCGGTGACCTTAAACTCGGATCTCTATGACGCGCATTTTTTTCTGGCGGAGAGTTATTTAAAAATTCGAGATACGAAAAACGCGAAAATCAGTTTTCAACAAGTCATCAATCTGGCTCCGCAATCGCCTTTTGCGCAAAAAGCGCAGGAGTATTTGCAGTCGATGAATTGATGATCCGCTTCAGGTATCGCATAGCATCGTGAAGGTAATCTGTCTTTATCTAATATTTTTTAATTTACCATGAATAATCGAGATAATGTAAGTAATGATGGATTGACGAGAATCAATGAGTTGGCTTATGGCAATTTATTGTCCAATGCTCTGGCCCTGGCTGAGCAGCATTTAAAGGCCTTGCAGGGCGAGGGCGGCCTTGATCCATTATCGGACGACGCGATGAAAGCGCTCCGGCTTGTTGATGAATTGCGTCCCGCTGTTCTTGACGCCGAGAGTAAATTTTCTGAATTATCCGCTGTTTTTTCCCGCCTGTACGCCGTACGCAAAAGAAAAGATCAAGCGCTCATAAAAACGCTGACCGCTTGGCTGGACAATATTCAAAGGATGAAAGCTGATGCACCCTTCGAACATTAATGCTTCCATATCTGTGCTGGCCGCGCTGCAACGCCAACTGTCCGATTTCCAGGTGGACGGAATATTATTTTCCAATCTCAGCAATATTCGCTATCTGTCAGGGTTTACCGGGAGCGATGGCGCGCTTGTTGTGAGCGCCGACAATGCGGCGCTGCTGGTGGACGGGCGCTACACGACGCAGGCAAGCGCCGAGGCGAAGGGAATTTCCGTTGTCCAGTATCAAAATAAAATGCAGGGGCTGTCCAAAGCGGTGGCGGCCATGGGGCTTCAGAACATCGGTTTTGAGGCCTCCTGTGTTTCCGTGGAAACCCACGATGATCTGGTGGAAAGACTCAAGGGGCGAAATCTTGTTCCCCTGTCCGATCCGTTGCGGAGTTTGAGAGCCTGCAAGGATGAGAGCGAACTGAATATTATGAAACGCGCGGCGGATATCGGCTCGGCCGCCATCGACGCTCTGGCGCGCGAGATCAAACCCGGCTGGACGGAGCAGGAGGCTGCTCTGCAACTGGAAATCATTGCCCGCCGGACGGGCGCGGATCAAATTGCCTTTGAAACGATTGTCGCCGCCGGCGAAAATTCAGCGCTGCCGCATGCAAAACCTACGAATCGGAAGATCAGTTCCGGTGATTTTGTCGTGATTGATTTTGGCGTTCGCCACCAGGGATATTGCTCGGACGAAACATGCACATTTGCATTTGGGGAATTGACAGAGGATCAAAAAAATGCTTATCGTGCGGTTCAACGGGCTCAGGATGAGGCCATAGCCTTTGTCAAGGCGGGGGTGTCCGCAGTCGATGTAGATGCCTTAGTCCGCGATATTTTGGGCGAAAAATATAATCCCTATTTTGTGCATGGAACAGGCCATGGCGTCGGTCTCGAGGTTCACGAAGCGCCTCGTCTGGCGCCGAATTCACCGGATGTGCTTACAGCCGGCATGGTTGTGACGATTGAACCGGGCGTCTACTTTCCGGGCCGCTGGGGCATCCGCATCGAGGACACGGTTATTGTCAAAGAAAATGGTTGCGAAAAAATCACAAAGATGAATAAGGCACTTCGCATTATTGAATGAAACATTTAGAGGTTGAACTGTTATGAAAGTATTTCCAGAAGACCTTCTTTACAGTCGCGAGCACATCTGGGTGCGGGTTGACGGAGATATGGCAACGCTCGGAATTACCGACTATGCCCAGGAGAGTCTGGGAGAGATCCTGTCCATAGAATTTCCTGAAGTCGATACGTATGTGGAGCGCGATGAAGCGTTCGGTTCCATTGAATCAACCAAGGCTGTGGTGGATCTGATTGCGTCCGTCAGCGGGACGATTGTCAGCGTGAATGAAGACATCAACGATGACATCGGCATCATCAACAGCGATCCCCATGACACCGGCTGGCTGGTGGTGATCGAAATGGACGATCTGGAGCAGCTCGACGATCTTCTGGATGCCGCAGGCTACCATGATTTCGTCATGCAGCAGGAATCCGACTGACGTGCGCTATGTCCTGGCGGCTGATTGATTATCAGATAAAAGACGCTTTTGACAACATGGCTGTTGACGAAGCAATCTTTCGGGAAACGGTCAAACATAACAAGACGCCCACGCTGCGTTTCTATGGCTGGCGGCCTTATGCCGTATCCATCGGCTATTTCCAGGAACTCCAAAACGAAATCAATTATGATGCGTGCCGTCGCTCAGGCGTCGATGTTGTCCGCCGTCTGACCGGCGGGAAAGCCGTCTACCACAGCAATGAACTGACCTATTCGCTCGCCGCCGCAAATTCGGAAACACGGTTTCCGGATTCCATTTCGGGCGCCTATGAAAAAATCAGCCGCTGCATCGCGCGCGGTTTGTCGCTTCTGGGGATTGTCGCGGATCTCGCGCCGTCCGCCCGGGGAGCGGCGATAAAAGAACCGGATCTGGCGTCTTGCTGTTTTTCCACGCCTTCGGGAAACGAGCTTTTGGCGGACGGCAGAAAAATCTGCGGCAGCGCTCAGACCAGGACGCGCGGAGGCTTTCTGCAGCACGGCGCATTGCTCATGACCTTTGATCCGGCGGCCACCGCTTCATTAATCCTGACGACGCATTCCTCAACGCAGTCGGAGAAACTGAGACGATCCGTTGCATCTGTCAATGAGCTGATTTCCGCGCCGGTCGATGCGCCAATATTATGCACGGCCTTAAAAAACGGATTTGAAGAAGAATTGGGAATTGAACTGATTCCCGGATTTCTGACACCTGCAGAAAAAGAACTCAGTGAGCAACTGGTCAAAACGTATAAAAGCGATGCCTGGAATTGGGAGCGAAGGAAAGAAGCGCGCAAAGTGATTTGATTTCAGCCGTTTCGAGCGATTATTTTAGTTGCAATTTTGTTTCAAATCGCTTATAGGGATGCCTTGTCGCTTGCGGGCAGTAGATTAAAATTCTCAAAATGCCTTTGCGAGAGATGAGTTGTTGGCGGGTAACCGCTGGAAATCAAATGGATAATGTCTATCTTATCAGGGCCATTTCAAGGGTGATTTCCAGGCAAGGAGCGTGATTTAAATCGTATTGTGAATTTTTGGGGTAGTTGACGGCGCATCGTTTTACGCTTGCGCCGTGCTGCCCTTTTTTTGTGTTTAACGGTTGAATTTTTGGGATGATATTTAATAAGGAGGAAAAGAATTGGAAGTTAAAGTTATTGATAACGATGTTGAAAAAGCGTTGAAGATTTTAAAAAACAAACTGTCGAAAAGCGGTTTGTTCAAAGAGCTGAAAGTCCGCCGGGCGTATGAAAAGCCTTCGGTCAAAAAGAAGAGAAAGACCATTGAAGCGCGCCGCAGACTGGCCAAGGTTCAGCGTCGCCGCAGCAACTAATCAGCAGCTGAAAATACAGATTTATTCCGACAAGTGAAGCTTGCGTTCGTCTTTTTTTTATTTCTGTATGCGGCAGCAAGAGGTGTTCTAAATGGATGAGAAACAATACACGCTGGACTCTTTGTCCATCGGTGAGTCGTGGCGTATTTTCCGCATTATGGCGGAATTCGTGGAATCCATCGAGATTTTGTCGAAAGTTCACAACGCCGTGACGATCTTCGGCTCAGCGCGGGTTAAACCGGATGATCCCTATTACATTCTTGCGGAAAATGTCGGGCGGTCACTGGCGCAAAACGGTTTTGGCGTCATTACCGGTGGCGGCGGCGGAATTATGGAAGCGGCCAACAAAGGCGCGGTCGAAGCCGGGGGGCGGTCCGTCGGCATGAATATCAAACTGCCGTTTGAGCAAAAGCCAAACCCTTACGCTAATCTTCAGGTGGAGTATAAATATTTTTTTATCCGGAAGGTCATGTTTGTCAAATATGCGCTGGCCTACGTTATCCTGCCCGGCGGCTACGGAACGATGGATGAATTTTTTGAGGCGCTGACGCTGATCCAGACCCACAAATCCAGGAGCTTTCCGGTGATTCTCATGGGTAGCGATTACTGGCGCGGCCTTCTGGATTGGTTGAAAAACAGCATGTGCGGCGAGGGGATGATTTCTCCCGCCGATTTCGATATGATTCAGGTGATTGATGATCCTGAAGACGTCGTCAAGCATATCAAAAAGTATGTGGTCCTCTAGGCCGCTGTCACTATACCCAGAGATGCGTCCATGGCCGTGGAAAAAGTTATTGCCGATCTGAAGAAAGGGAAAATAGCCTCCTGCTATCTTTTGTACGGCGAAGCGGAGTATTTACTTAATGAAGCGCTCAGGCGGATGCTGGATATTCTGGCGCCGCCGGCCGATCGCGATTTCGGCCTGTTTGCGGTTGACGGCGAGAACGCCGATGTGGATCTTCTGAAAAACCATCTGCTGTCCCCGTCGCTTCTGGGGGGCGCCAAAGTCGTCGTTGTCAAGAATACGACGATTTTCCAATCCAAAGACAATTTAAGCGATCTGATTGCCAAGATCCAAACCAACCTTGATCTTTATCCGGAAAAAGCGGTTCGCTATTTCATCGTCTTTCTGAAACTAGCCGGTTTTGCCTGGGAGGATATGCAGGGCGCGGGCTGGCAAAAAATTACCGACGAGCAGTGGCAAAGCGCCGTGGAAGGAGATTCCGGAGACGACAGACATGTGTGGCTGCCCCGTGTTGTTGAATTGTGCGCCGGACGCGCCGTTTTGGATAGCGGCGCCGATCCGGCCGAACAGTTTGAGAAGATGCTGGCCGCTGGATTCCCTCCGGGCAACTGTCTGATTCTGACGGCCGACACCGTGGATAAGCGGAAAAAAATTTTCAAGGTGATTGAGCAAAACGGCGTCATTTTGCAGTTTGCCGAAAGCAAAAGCGAAGCGGCCACCAAAGAAACGCTCAAACAGGAAGCCCAAAAACTCCTGACCCATGATGGGAAAACAATGACCGCCTCCGCCTGGACGGCGCTGGGGAAAAAGACAGGCTATACGCTGCGTCCGTCGCTTAATGAATTGCAAAAGCTCATTAATTATGTGGGAAATCGCGCCGCCATTGAGGAAAAGGATGTCGAGACTGTTGTGGGTAAAACCAAAGAGGATTCGATCTTTGATTTAACCAACGCGCTTGGTGAAAAAAATGCGGCCGCCGCGCTTTCCGCGCTGAAAGCGCTTCTGGATCAGGGGGAGCATCATCTGATGATTCTGACCATGATCAGCCGCGAAATTCGTCTGCTGTTGCAGGCCTCCGTCGTGCTTGCATCGGGCAGGCTTCCCAAAATCAATCCGAACATGGACTTTGCCGCGTTTCAGAAAACCGTCTATCCGGCCGTGGCAAAGCTTGCCGCCGAATTTTCACCGAAGGATGACGTGCTGGTTCGGAAGCATCCTTACGTCATCTTCAATGCGCTGCGCCGCTGCGGACATTTTTCCCGCCGTGCGCTGACCGGTTATCTGGACGATCTGCTGGAGATTGACCGGGGCATGAAATCGTCTGCCACGGACCCGCAATTGATGCTGGAGAATTTTCTGATCAAAGCTTGTGCGACGTGAGGATGAAATTCTGACGTCCCCAATCCTTGCATGTGACCAAACATAAAAAAAGCCGGCAATGCCGGCTTTTTTTATCTCCATTATCAAAGATTGTTACGGATAAACCGTAACGGGAATACTTGTGATGAGTCCTTTCGGCGTTGTAAAATTCAGGTACACATACCCCCGTATGGATGAGATGGGAACGCCAGCGGAGTAATCTCCTGAAATACTCACGACAAAACTGGTTCCGCCCACTTGACAGGTATTCAGAACCGGTGTCCCGCCACTAACAGCAACCGTTGCTTTTGAAGCGGTTGTGGCGCCGAAGGGCGTGTATTTAACCTGATTTTCTCCTACCGTTATTGTTGTTCCCGCCGGCAATGGATTGTTGTTCAAATCTCTAAGTGTAAAAAGAAAGGGGCTTGATGAGAGCCCGCCCATCGATACACTGGTCGGGCTAATAAAAGCTTCCGATCCAGAGAGGCAAAGAACACGGTCGCGCCGCACATAATTGCTTACCCACGTTCCGGTGCAGGTATTTTCCTTGCTGGGAACATCGGAATAATTCCAAGGCAGCGCCGCACCGGACGGCCGCGTCAGGCAGGCTGATGATCCTGGTGTGTTCGAAAAAATATAAGTTTCTCCCGAGTCCCACAAACCATTTTCATTGGCGTCAATATACGGGTCTCCGATGTCGTAGAAGGTTTCTCCCAAATCGTAACTGTTGTTACCGTTTACGTCGATAAAACTCTTTTCTCCCAGCGTGTAAGCCAGCACCGTTACGCGCCCGTCGGTTGGCCTTTCATCGGCGCTTTTAAACGCCACCGAACAGGTTCCTGCAGCCGTGGTGCAGGACGCCGGAGCGATTTGAGCTCCTTCCGCAATAAAGTTAATGGCGGTTCCGTCAGGCAGTGGGTTGCCCAGACGGTCGGAAGCGATAACGGTTAAATTGGATGTTATGCCGTCATACTGCCAGCCTTCGATGTTGTAGGTTTGAACGCTCAGTGAAAAAGAGCTTTGGGTAGGCAATCCGGTGGTAATAGTCAGTGTGTTGGATTGCGTTAGAATGTTGGTGTTGTTGCGGACGGTTGCGACAACCCAGACGGGCGTGGGGATGGTTCCCGAGGTAACGGTGGTGCTTACTTCTCCATTAACATCGGACGTCGCTGACGTACTGGACAGGACAATGCCGCCGGGTGCGCTGGCGGGCACCAGACTGAAATCCACCCACACCCCGGCCTTCCCGTTGTCATTGCTGTCGACGACTTTAAATTTCACAACGGAGTTTTTAGGCAGTGTGGCGGCGCCGGCGGTGCTGGTTCCAATAATAGTCGGCGTTGCCGTAACAAACTTGATGTTGTTGACGGAGGGAAGCGCCACATTAATGGTGGTGCTGACCGAAGTTCCCCCCGTAACCGAGGCGGTGATCAGGTCTGTTGCCGATGCGCAATTTTTATCGGTGTAGGTCGATGTCGCGATTCCGGAGACCGTGGTGACCGGAGAGGAAAGCGTTGCCTTGCCGCTGGCGACGCAGGGAGATGTAAATGAGACGGAAATCGGGACCGTGGCCGGCGCGCCATTGATAAAAACCGTGGCATTCAAAAGGCTGCTGCCATAAGCGGAAATGGACGACGGACTCAACGTCAAGGAATTGATGCTTACTTCGGTTCCATTAACACTAATTCCTACCGGCGGGCTCGTGATGGATGCTGTTGTTCCTCCGTCTGCCAGAGGTGCTGTGGCTGTAATGGTTGTGGCGCCGGAGGATTCAAGGCTTGCCGAATTTAATGTGACGGATGCGCTGCCATCGGACTGCGTGAGGGACGTTGCGGATGTGGGATCGAAGGTCACCAGATTACCGGTGGCCGCGAATGTGACGACGGTGTTCGGCACGGCTGTTCCGTTTCCATCCTTGAGTACGGCGGTGACCGTGACTGGTGATCCAAAGGATACGGAACTCGAGGAGATGCTCAGGGTCAGTGATCCGCCACTGGACGATGAGGTAGATGATGTTGATGATGTTGACGACGTTGATGTCGTTGACGATGATGAATCGGAGGATGTCGTGTCCGGTCCGGTTCCGCACCCGTAAAGAGCCGTCAGGAATGCCAGGCAAAGAATAATCATAAGTGAGGGCAGACATAACTTGCTCGGTTTGCATTTAGTCATTTCAGTGCTCCTTTTCAGATGGTCTTAAGTTGTTAAAAATTTTACGCATAGTCTAGCAAAACAGGTTCCGAATATCAATAATTTTCTTTAACATTATTCTAGAAATAAACGGATTTTGAGACAATTTTTAAGTAAAAAGAGAGACGAATGTCATTAGACAAATCCATTTACAATTTTTTGATTTTTAGAGCCTTCTGCCGGTGCGCCCGCGAGAGCCTTCGGGACGGCCCTTTTTTCGGCGCATGACGATCGTCTTCTTCATTCTCCTCGTCCTTGCCTTCGCCGAAATGCGTGTCCGCGATATGCGCCTGCCGGCTGACGATGGATTCAAATTCCAGGGACGAAAGCGCCGCCTTTCCCCTGCGCTGGGCAAAGGACGCGATTTCGCGGTCGGAGGAAACGACCAGAATGTCCTCATCGGTGGACGCGACGATGCGCTTGAGCACGTCATCGGCTTTCACGCCTCGGGGCGAGTAGATGATGTGAATGCCTTCGGAATAATCCCGCTCTTCGATAGGCGATCCGTCCTTCCAGCCGTCAAAAACGACGGTGATGTCGTGGCCCCGGCGACGCCGGTAATCGGCCAGCCAGCCAATCAGCGCCTTTCGTCCCGCCTCCAGGCTCTGGCGTTCAAACCGGCGCAGATCTACGGATTGCCGAATTAAATTATAGCCGTCAATATAAATGTGCATGCCGGATTCTGGCATATCAACGTCCGTTATTCAACCAAAAAGCCGCTGGTTGTTAGCTTCTTATCTTGTGTTTCCGATTGAAAATGGCAACGATCACATATCAAAAATTAAGAGGGACAATGATGGACGAAAAGCATTTTTTTACCGCCAGCCGGTGGACGTCGGGGAACCGGATTTTTCCGGTCCGGATCGAAGTGAGTCCTAACCGGGTGACGCGGATCAAGCCGCGGCTTTTCGGCTCCAACGAAGAGTCCATTCCAATTGCCAAAGTGGCGTCGGTCAATATCCAGACGGGTTAAATCTGGTCCGATATCCGTCTAACAGGCTAATCGTTTATTTACAGTCTTCTTTTGTCAATTACCCGGCTGGCTTTGCCCTCGGCGCGCTGGATCGTTTTAGGCTCGACCAGTTTGACGCGGGCGGTGATGCCCAGGTAATCTTTCATGTCTTTTTTCAATTGGCTTTCCAGCTTTTGCAGCACTTTTACTTCATCAAAATTGGCGGCCTGCTGTTCGGAAAGTTCCACCTGAACTTCCAGCGTATCCAGCGTGCCCTCGCGATCAACAATCAGCTGGTACTGCGGCTCCAGGCCTTCAATGCCGACGAGCACCGCTTCGATTTGCGAGGGGAAGACATTGACGCCGCGAATAATGAGCATGTCGTCGCTGCGTCCCATGATGCGTCCCAGGCGCACATGCGTGCGGCCGCAGCGGCAGGGCGCGGGATTGATTCTGGCGATGTCGCGCGTCCGGTAGCGGATCAGCGGAAAGGCTTCCTTGGTGAGTGTCGTAAAAACGATTTCTCCTTCCGAGCCCGGCGGCAGGACTGCGCCGGTTTTCGGATCGATGGTTTCGACCAGAAAATGATCTTCAAAGATGTGCATGCCGTCGCGCGCTTCGGCGCATTCCATGGCCACGCCGGGTCCCATGATTTCAGACAGACCGTAAATATTGAACGCCGCGAGGTTCAGCGCCTTTTCGATTTCGACGCGCATCTGTTCGCTCCAGGGCTCCGCGCCGAAAATGCCGACGCGCAGCGCGAGCGACCGCATGTCCACGCCCATGGCGCGGCCCTGTTCGGCGAGGTTCAGCGCATAGGACGGGGTGCAGCAAATGGCCGTCGGCCGGAAATCCTGCAAGATGGTGATCTGGCGCTTGGTGTTGCCCCCAGACATCGGAATGACGCTCGCGCCGATTTTTTCCGCGCCGTAATGCGCGCCCAGGCCCCCGGTGAAAAGGCCGTAGCCGTATGCGTTATGGACGATGTCGTTTTTGGTGAGGCCGGCGGCCACATAGCAGCGGCCCATCAACTGCGACCAGGTGTCAATGTCGCGATGCGTATAGCCGACGACGGTGGAGGCGCCGGTGGTCCCCGACGAGGCGTGCAGACGGACTATGTTGCTCATGGGCATGGCAAACAGGCCGAAGGGATAATTGTCGCGCAGGTCCTGCTTGGTGGTAAACGGAAAACGTTGAAGGTCGGCCAGCGTTTTGAGGCTCTCCGGCGTAACACCCGCCTTGTCAAAAGATTTTTTATAAAAATCCACGGTATGATAAAGGCGGGTGGCGACCTGCTGCAATCGTTTGAGTTGCAAGGCTTCCAGGGCTTCCCGGGGCAGTGTTTCAAATTCTTCGTCGTAGATCATAGAGGCGTGTCTCCTTGTCGAAAAGATGGGAATTTATAGCACAAACGAGCAAACAAAGATAGGTTCAAGGCACAAGGCTCCAGATCCAAGGTACAAGGCACAAGGTGCAAGGATAAAATGAACGGGCGCGAAGGGCCTTTCAAAATAACCTTGAACCTTTATCCTTGGACCTTGATCCTTTTCCGATGTTCCTTTTCCATTGACTCTCCCTGTCGTTGCTCTTATACTGCGGGCACTGGAAACATTGATGAACAACCTCTAACAAAGGAGAACGTCCATGGAAATTGTCATTAACCAGGAAGCCGATCTGTCCATTCTGGAGATTCGCGGGAGGCTCGATGCCGTATCCGCGCCCGAGCTAGAAAATCGGATGAACCAGTGGTTTGAGCAGCCGGGCGCCAAGCTTTTGTGCAATCTGGAAGGGCTCGAATACATAAGCAGCGCAGGCCTCCGGGTGTTTCTGACGGCGGCGAAAAAAATGAAAGCGCGCAGCGGACAATTCTGCATGGCCGGGCTTCGGGAGAATGTCAAAGACGTGTTCACGATTTCCGGATTTATCGCGCTCATTCCTTCATTCGACACGGTGCAAGCGGCCAAAGACGCCGTCCGTTAACGTCCGGCCGAGGGATTGCGTATGCGGATCAAGAAACTGCCCGCGAAGCTTTCAAACCTGCAAGAACTGCTGGCGTTTATAGCCGATATGGCGGGAAAATCGGGCCTGGCCCCGGAGACGGTGAACCGCATCGAGCTGGTTGCGGAAGAAGCGCTGGTCAACATCATCCGGCACGCCTATCCGTCATCGTCCGGCGATATTGAAGTCTATCTGTCTGTATGCGAAGGGCCCGCGCTGATCGTTGAAGTCCGCGATTCGGGGCCGGCGTTTGACCCCCGTTGCCAGCCGGAACCCGATGTCGGCGCCGGTCTGGCTGACCGCAGGCCGGGCGGCCTTGGCGTTTTGATGATGCGCAAAATGACCGACCGGCTGGCCTGGCGCCGGGACCGGGATCAAAATATTCTGACGTTGACTTTTTTCGACCGCGGATGACGCCCCAGGCGCGCCTCAGGTCCAGGAGTTTTACACGGCATTTTCTCCGCCAAACAAAGGCTTGGTTCATGGTGAATTCCACGCACGAAGAAAGCGAGGTCCTCTCGGCGTATCGGCCGGGACGAGGCATCGCCTTTCGGTTGAGTTTCTGGATTCTGCTTTCCGCCACGATTATCTTTACGCTGATTTTAGGCTACTACTACGCCCTGTCGCGCCAGCTCATCGTGGAAAAAATCGAGCATGACGCCATTGAAATGGCGCGAGGCAACGCAGCGCGCATCGATACCGTTTTGGCCGCCACACAGAAAATTCCTCAGAACTTCTCCATGATGATTCCCCATCCCGCGTTTCAAAGCCGGCAGAGGCTTTTTGACCTGATGAAAACGGTTGTGGAGCGCAATATCGAAATATACGGCACGGCGGTCGCTTTTGAACCTTTTGCCTGGGACGACAAAACAAGGCGCTTCTCGCCGTATGTTTACAGAAAAGACACCGGTCTGGCCTCGACGCTGATTGAGTATGATTACTTTGCCTGGGACTGGTACAAACTGCCGGTTGAACAAAAAAAGCCCTTGTGGGTGGAGCCCTATTTTGACAAGGGGGCGGGCAACATCATCATGTCCACCTATTCGATGCCGTTTTACCGCACGGTCGGCGGGAAAACGGTTTTGTCGGGGGTTGTGACGGTCGATATATCGCTGGCCTGGCTGCAGAAGGTGGTGTCGGATATCAAAATCGGCCGCGACGGTTATGCCTTTCTGATTTCGAAAAAAGGCGCGTTTGTCACGCATCCGGACAAGAACCTGATTCTGAACAAAACGATTTTTTCCGTGTCCGACGACCTGGGGTATGCAAGCCTCGGCGAGGCGGGGGCAAAGATGACGGCGGGCAAAACAGGCGTCATGGAGGCGCGCGATATTATCGACGGCGACCGCTGCTGGCTGGCGTATGCGCCGCTTTCCACCACCGGCTGGTCGATCGGTCTGGTGTTTCCCCGCGATGAGCTGATGGCGGATGTGGGCCGGCATTATCGGTTGACCCTGATGCTTGGCGCTCTGGGGTTGCTGATTCTCTGCGGCGTTATTGTCTGGATTGCGCGCGGCATCACCCATCCGCTGCGCAAGCTCACCGAAGCGACAAAATCCATGGCGGAAGGCGATCTGAACATGGCGCTTCCGGCCATTCGTTCGCGCGACGAGGTGGGCAGTCTGGCCGCGTCGTTTAGGGCCATGCAGACGTCGCTTCAGACCTATATCCGGGACCTGACCCGGACCACGGCCGCCAAGGAGCGCATCGAAAGCGAATTGAAAATCGCCCATGATATTCAGATGAGCATGCTGCCCCGAACGTTTCCCCCCTTTCCCGGGCGGACCGATATGGATGTCTGCGCCACGCTTATCCCCGCCCGCGAAGTGGGCGGCGATCTGTACGATTTCTTTTTCATGGATGACGATCACCTGTGTTTCGCCGTGGGCGACGTCTCCGGCAAGGGCGTGCCCGCGGCGTTTCACATGGCCGTCACCAAAATCCTCATCAAGACCAAGGCCACGCAAGGGTTGTCGCCGGAGATGATTCTGACGCGCGTCAACGAAGACCTGGCGCTCGACAATCCGTCGATGATGTTTGTCACGGTGTTTCTCGGCGTGCTTAATGTCCAAACCGGCGAATTGACGTATTGCAACGGCGGCCATCCGCCGCCTTATCTTCTGCGCGCAACCGGGGAAATTGAAGCGCTTCCGCTGACCGGCGGCATGGCGCTGGGCGTTGTGGGGGATTTTGAGTATCGCAGCCAATCCGTGATCCTCGGGAAAAACGACACGGTGTTTTTGTACAGCGACGGCGTGACGGAAGCGGCCAACGAGAAAAAAGAACTGTTCGGAGATAAAAGACTTGCCAAGGCGCTCGATGGCCTGCACCATCAGTCCCTGCAAACCATTATCGACAGCGTGATGGTCGTCATCGAAGCCTTTGCGCAAAACGAACCCCAGGCCGATGACATCACCATGATGGTGGTGAGGTACTTAGGCTATTAGGCTGTAGACTGTTAGGCTGTTAGCTGTTTATTCCATTTGAAGACAGAGACGATTTGATGGACGGGATAAAAAATATTTTTCTTTCCTATTCTCATGCCAACACGGCGGTGGCCGATATCATCGAAAAAGATTTCCGGGCCTTGGGCGTTTACCTGACGCGCGATGTGCACGATCTTACGTACCGCTCGGAGATCAAAGCATTCATGAATAAAATTGCCGAAAGCGATTTTGCCATCCTGCTTCTCAGCGACACCTATCTGCGAAGCAGCAGTTGTCTTTACGAAGTGATTCAGCTGATGAAGGCCCCCGGTTTTGAAAAAAAGATTCTGCCTGTTTCGCTGATCCCGGATTTATATCATCCCGACACCCGCATGCGATACTATCATTACTGGCGCGAGCAGCTGGAACTTGCGGATAAACGCGTTTGTGACTGTCCAAACGATGATACGCTCAACCAGAAAAAACTGATTGCAGAAATCAATCTCCAAGTCGACGATTTCCTCAAAGTGTTGACTAATTTGCTGCTGATTGATTTTGACAAGTTGAAAAAGGAAAACTACCGTCCGCTGCTTGAGGCTATCGGATTTGAGGATACTCATTTATGGAACGAAGCTTTTACCATTAAAACTATTGCGAATCGTGAAGAGCAGGAGATTGCCCTGGAGACGTTTTTAAAACAGTATCCCGCCAACGCCGCCGGATTGTTTCTGCAGGCCGATCTGGCAGTCAATTTCCATCAGTTTACCAAAGCCAGAGTATATTATGAAAACCTGGTGAAGCTGTTTTCAGACAATGCTATTGCGCATTATAATTATGCCTTTCTTCTTTCAAAACATTTTGATCGTTATTCGGAAGCAAGGGTGTATTACGAAAGAGCTTTAGAGTTGAAGCCGGATTATTATCAGGCGCTGACCAACCTGGCCAAACTGATCTCGGAAAAATTTGCCGATTATAGTGAGGCCAAAGCATTATTTGAAAATAGTTTGCAGGTCTATCCGGCGGACGAAGGCGCACTCAATGATTACGGCAACCTGCTGCGGAAACGTTTCGGAGATGTTGACGGGGCCAAAAAACAGTATGAAAAAGCCTGTAATGTAAATCCTGACGATGACAAAGCCTGGTACAATCTTGGTGTGCTGTTTGAGCTAAATGTAAAGGACTATGAAAAGGCGATTGCGTATTACGAAGCGGCGTTGCAGCGCAATCCGTTGAAAGCCGATGCTCATTATAATCTGGGAAACATATACACGTCGCACGTTGAAAACGTTGAACTGGCAAAGGGGCATTATGAAAAAGCGAT
>CAZGDK010000008.1:29830-33598 GCA_964525155.1 uncultured Smithella sp.
ACAAACGGATCTTCGTTATCCGGGTCCTGGTTTGTCTTCTCGTCGGCCACCACGTTGCCGTCAATCAAAATTTTATAGGGCCAGACGCTGCAGATATCAAATTTCAGCGCCAGCGGATCAGAGCCCGTAATCTCCATATTCGTGCGCGTGATGATCCGGGCGGGCGAGGTGGGCCGATACCCGGTATCGGCATGCCTGATCGAGTCGGAAAAATAATTATAAGGAAACAGCAGTCGTCCGACCTCCTGCGAGACGTCCGGTTTGGCATCCGGAGCCGTCGGAGTTGCAAATGCCTGCATCCGCATGGTTGGCGGATAGCCGGGACTGATGAGCGCCGCCGTCGCCGGCACAATCCCCGCGCCGCAGATCAGAAGCAAGGCATAGGGCCGCCAGACTTTTTTCCAGCGCGTTTTCTGAACGCTCCATAATTCGGCGAGCTTGAAAAAAAGCAGATAAAAGACAAAGAGGATCGCATAGGTATAACGCGGCTCGCCGGTGAACAGATAACTGACCAAAAGCGTCAGGCCGATGACGCTGATGCAAAAGCCGAAAAGCGGCCGCTCGTCTACGGAGAGGCCCCGCCCCAGCCAGAGATACAACCCGAAAGACAGAAACATGAAAAATTTGAACCCGCTCCACAGCGGTTGAAAAAGAGTATAACCGGCCGTTTCCTTGCCCGGAAACATCCGCGCAAAAAACAGGTCCCGGACATGCTCAAAGTTTTTGATCGCCCGGAGGGGATCGTGTTGAATGAACGCCCAGCCCAGTTGATAATAATGCGTCTGATCGTAGAATAAAACGCTCGTTTTATAAAAACCGTTTTCCGGCTTCCAGGCCACGGATGGCGACACGATGGACATCTGGATGCCTTGCGCATTCAAATCGATCCGGTGGTATCGGGAATTGGCGATAAAAAACTGTAGTCCGCCATTGGGCGACAGGCTGGCCGTCTGACCCTGTGATATGCGCGACACCTCCATGCCGGCTCCCAGAATCAGCGCAAAAAATACGGCGGAAAAGACGGCGGCGCGCGCCGCAAACGCCCAGCTCAATCCCCAGCGGACCAGACAATAGATGACAAAGGCCAGCCCATAGGGGCCAATCGACGGGCGAATGATCGCGGCAAATCCAAAAAGCGCCCCGCCAAGAATCAGCGCGGTCCAGCCGCCCCGGCAGTACACCACGGCAATGGCCATCACCATCAGGGGAAGCGCCAGGTTTTCGGAAAGCAAAAAGGCGTTGAAATACCAGGCCGGGAACCCGAAGCCGTACAGCAGCGTCACGATCAAGGTCCAATGCGGCTTGGCAAACCAACGCGCGGCTATTCTTTGCAGAGCGAAGACGGACGCCGCATACATGATAATATTGAGCGTCAGCGCGGTTTCGAGTCGAATCAATCTTTCCAGACCCAGCCATCGCAGAAAGCGAAAAACTTCGGCCAGAAAAATATGATAGCCAGGCGGCCACGCCAGATACTGGGTCACCTGAAACGACTGGCCGCCAAGCCTTTCCATCGCCCGGTCCCAGAAACCGGCCATATCGCAGACCAGAAAATCCTGGTAGTCCGTGCAAACGAAAACATACGTCAGAATGAAGATCAGCGAAGCAAACGCAAGTCCCGCACCGCATGCCCGCGTTTGAAAAAATGCTCGAATTGTTTTGCCGCGGACCGGATCATTTTGCCCGCGAACTTGCCCGTTGTCCGGCGTCATCCTGAAAGCCCCGCTTTTAAAGCATGACATGGCATGATTTTTTGCCTGTCATTAGCAGATTACAGCTAAGCTGCAAAGAAAAATTGCCTTTGGCGGCTGCGCCAGTTTCTTTTTCGTTCATTGCCTATCCGCACAGAACTTGACGAAGCGAGAAAATAAACCCTCCTCGTTTTGTTTCAATAGTGTCTCAGTTATATGTTCGATTTTTGGGACTATGAGACTTCTTTAAGACGAAATGCCGGACATAAAATGAATGTTCATGCACTTTTCCTGCTTAATTACACATAATATCAGATGATTAAGATATTCCTACTGATAATGGCATGGTTCCTGCTTTATTTTGGTGTGTTAACAAATATTTACACTGGGTTTTCCCGGACACCGCAATGAGAGGTGCAGCATGACGCGTGTCGTTTTCCTTCAAAAAGATATTTTTGCCAAGCCCGCCGTCATGGCCTTGTCGGCCATTTTAAAGCGCGCGGGTTACGACTGCTTTGTGGTAGTGGCGGATTTGGAGGATGATCCTGTCACGGCGGTTTTGGAGCTTCATCCCGATGCAATTGCCTTTTCGATCACTACGGCGGAATTTCCCTTTCTGCGGGAGATGGGAACGAAGCTTCGGGCCCTGCAAAGTGACGTCCTGATGATTTGCGGCGGGGCCCACCCCACCTTTTATCCTGAAGTGATTCAGGAACCCTGCCTTGACGCCGTGTGCCGGGGCGAAGGCGACGAGGCGTTTCCCGAGTTTCTAAACGCCTGGTTCTCCGGGAAGGCCTGTGAAAACGTTTTGAACTTCTGGGTTAAAAAAGAGGGGCGGCTCTTTAAAAATGATGTGCGGCCGCTGATTCGCGATCTGGACGCGCTGCCGTTTTATGACCGCGACATCTATACGCGGTATGCCCCTTATGCCGAAAAAAAACGGGAGATTCTGTACCATCATGTGGTGAATGCCGGACGGGGCTGCCCCAAGTCCTGTTCGTTTTGCTTCAATAAAAACTACAACGAGCTTTACAAGGGCAAGGGGCCTGTGGTCCGGCGCAGGTCCGTCGGCCATCTGATTGCCGAGCTCCGGAATGTGAAGCGCTCGGGGAAAGTCGATTTTATCACTCTCGATGATGACAGTTTTACCCTGGCCCCCAGATCGTGGCTGCGCGATTTCTGCGACGCGTATGAAAAAGACATCGGCCTGCCGTTTAAAATCAATTCTCCGGTTGAAGCTCTTGACGAGGATCTGGTGTCGCGCCTGAAGCGGGCCGGACTTTTTGCCGTCAAGATTGGTCTTGAAAGCGGAAACGAAACGGTAAGAAATGTGATCCTGAATAAGAAACTCAGCCAGGAAAGCATTATTTCGGCGGCCCGTCTTCTCAAAAAAAACGGCATCCGCTTCCAGACCTTTAACATCGTGGGCTGCCCCGGAGAAAGCCTGGCCATGTCCTTCGAGACGTACGCCTTAAACCGCCGGATTCGGCCGGATTTTGCCTGGTGTTCCCTGCTCAACCCTTATCCGGGGACGGACATTTTCGAACGCTGCAAGAAAGAGGGGCTCCTCCCCGCCGGAGGCGATTTCGATGATACCGGCGCTTCCTATTTCACCGGTACGCCGCTTTCGCTGCCGAATAAAAAGGAACTGATCAATCTTCAGAAGATCATGAATGTCGCCGTTCGCCTGAATCTTCCGGAAGCCCTGCTGCGCTTGTGGGTGAAGCTGCCCTTCGCGGGACTCAATAATCTGATTTTCGGCGCGGGCATGACCTGGGGGTTGATCCGCGTCAATAAAAAATCATTTCTGTCCGTGGTTTGGCTGTCCTTGCGCTATTTCTCCCGCTACAACGGGAAGAAAAAGATCGCCGCGACCAGGCGAAGTCGCCACAGGCATATTGTGGATATGCTGAGCACGCCGACAACGACGCCAACAAACATAGCGCTGTGATTTAAAGCGGAATCCTCCATTTCCCAAAGCGCCACAACGTTTCGTCCATGATTCGCTTCCGGCCCACCCCGATTCCACCACCATCCTTATGTTTTGGGAACCAGTAGGGACGTCCTTAAGTTATTA
>CAZGDK010000008.1:33698-50748 GCA_964525155.1 uncultured Smithella sp.
TTCTATATGTATCAGTAATTAATGACATATTAACAGTGATTCGTGATGTATCTTTAACGGATTTATTTGTTTTTCAGGGAGAGCGGACTACGATGGCAACGTCCCCTCTGTCTCTACCGGTAAATTCTGCCATCTTTTCGTTCTTGTTCCTGGATGCCGGCCTTCGCCAGCATGACGTGAGGCCATACGTTTTACCGGTTACAAGTGCTATCCCAGGTCTGAATCGAGCCATGCTTTTACAGGCAGATGCCCGCATCCACAGTCGTTGCTAACAGTCTAACAGCCTGCAGCCCATAGCCTATAGCCCCGCCGCAGGCCCCGCATACGGGCAGTCCTGGTTGTTTTTGACGTAGGCGCAGTTGCGGTCGCAGGGGTCGATGTGCACGGTTACATGACTTTCCACAATGGACGAGGCGATGTCCTTTTGCAGCGCGGAGGCGACCGCGTGGGCGTGCCGGACGGAGACGTGCTGGGGCATCACCAGGTGAATGTCGACAAACTGCATTCTCCCCGCCGATCGTGTCCGGACATTTTTGAAATCGCAATACCGGTCGTAATGACGGGCCAGCGCTTTGACCACGTCCATCTGGCTGGTTTCGCCGATGGAGGCGTCCAGAAGTTTCATATACGCCTCCTTCAAAAGGCGGACCGAAGGCACGGCGATGGCCGCGCTGACGAGGAGCGTCGCCACGGGATCAACATAGCGCGACAGTACCGGAAGACCCGCATATTGCAGAACCATCACCACGGCAAAGGACACGGTGATGGTCAGTGAAATGAATCCTTCCAGACGAAAATGGAGCCCTTCCGCCTTCAGAGCCGGCGAGGCGCTTTTTTGAGCCAGTTTCAGAATAAACGACGCCCCCCAGAAGTTGATGATTACGCCCAGCGAACTGCCGATCAAGCCGACAAGCGGCGAGTGGGAGGGGTCGGGATTGGCCAGGTTCATGAGCGCCTGTATGGACATGGCCAGCGCCAGACCGATCATCACGACGCCTTCAATGGCTTCCGTGACATTTTCAATTTTGCCGTAGCCGTAATTGTGGAAGATATCGGCGGGCTTGTCCGACATCTTGACGGCGTAATACAGAATGCCGGAGACGCAAAGGGCGATGGCGGAAATGCCCAGATCCGCCGCCACGGCCAGTGAATCCACAATGAAAAGGGTGATCGCCTTGATGATAAAGAGCAAGACATTGCTCGCCAGACTGACTTTCACCGCCAGCATCATGCCGCTGCTATTTTTCCCGCTCATCTTTTTCCTCCTGTTGTGCGGGCGGCATTATAACACGAAGGCATGCGCCAACCAAACAAGGTTTGCAAGAATGGAAAAAAGCGCCAATTTCAGTAATTTCCTGAAAATGTCGATACCTTATCAAGCGGCATGTACCGTCGCCGCCATGTGTTTGTCAGAAGATTATCGTCTGGAAATGTTTTGATCGTTGCGGGAGAATCCCGATGGCCGTAACCACAGAGATTGCGGATGCCACGTTAAACATCGGTTCGGGTGGGGTAAATGCCTTCGCCGCGGACGGCTCCGCGCGCCCGCCCGCCAAGCAAAATGAAAACGCGTCTTCCCTGTCCGGTTCGGTCCTTGACATGTTCAAGGGCATGGAACGGATGGAAATCGTTTTGCTCGTCCTGATTTTCATCATCATCGGTTTTTGCCTGCTCTTCTTCCTTCTGGCGGTGTTGAGACGTCTGTACAATGCGCACCGCTACGCGGTTCTGGACAATGTTCGCAGCCGCCAGATGTTTGAACTCAAGCATTACATGCAGAACAAGGCCTCGCTTGAGCAGTATCATAAGCGCTTCGCGGCGACGCCCGAGTCCACTGAGTGGGTCGCCCTGGAATACAATCTTTTTGATTTAATGGGCGCGGAGGCGACCCGCACCACGGCCGCGCGGTTGTTTGACCGCCTGGGCTACGTGGATTACTACATTGGCGTTTTGAAGGGCCGCAAGGTCATTGCCCGGGCTCAGGCGGTTTCCAAGCTCGGCCGCATGGCCAATCCCCGCGCGGCAAAACCCGTCCTGGAGATGCTTCAGACGGATCATGCCGACATTGCCTCCGTCGCCGTTCGCGCGCTTGGCAAAATCGGCGAAGGCCCCGAGCTGTTAGCGCTTCTGGAGCGCCTTCCCGGTCTTTTGCAGAAGAACCTCGTTACCCAGAAAACCATTGATGCGTCGCTGGTGGCGGCGGGGCCCCGCATTTTGCCGACGCTTCTTACTTACGCCAGGACCTGCACGGACGCGCGGCTGACCGCGTCGCTTCTGGAGGTGATGTACGACTTTCCCGCCACCCGCGAGATTTATGAATTTGCCGTGTCTCACCTGGGGAACGATGATGCGGAAGTGCGCGCCAAGGCGCTGAAGCTGATCGCGCCTTGCGAGGAAAAATTCGGCACCCTGCATGACGACGCGCCGGTACGTCTCCTTTCGGACCCGGTGTGGTATGTCCGTCTGCAGGCGGTGCGGACGCTTGGTCGCCGAAGGGACGCGAAAAACGCCGCCGCCATTGCGGTGCTGATGCGCGATGAACGCTGGCAGGTCCGCAACGAGGCCGCGCTGGCGCTGACGCTTCTGGGCAGGGACGCCGTCGATGCCTTCCGGACACTGCTGATGTCCGACGACCGCTACGCCCGGGAGAGCGTCTGCGAAGAGATGGAAAAAAGCGGCTTTGTCGAGATATTGCTGGACCTGCTGGGAAGCGGCCGGGAAGGGGAATCCGCCAAAGCGCATGAAATCCTGACCATGATGGTGTCTTGTGGTTTTGTTTCGCCGCTTAAGCAATACCTGGTCGATACGGATGACCCCGAGCGCATGAGAAACATTCAATCCTTTCTGACCGGAGCCGCAAGATGAGAGCGATGCTGATTGCCGCCATTGTCGGTTTCAATTATTTCATCGGCTTCTTTTACGGGTTTGTCAACCTGATCTACACCCTTCTGATTTTCGTTGCGGTGGGCTCCATCCTAATTCATATCCGTAAGATCAAGTACCTGCCGCTTCTGGAAAACCGGTTCTCTCCCGAAGTGCCTCCGGTGTCGGTCATCATTCCGGCTTACAATGAAGGGCGCATCCTCTTTCGGACCATCCAGTCCATTCTGGATATGAACTATCCCAACTGCGAAGTGATTGTCGTAAACGACGGGTCCCGCGACGATACGCTTTTGCAACTGATCGGCCAATACGATCTAAAACAGGTGGATCTCGTTTACCGGAGCCTCCTCAAAACCAAACCGATCCGGGGTTTTTACTACAATCGAAACATCCCCAATCTTCTGGTTGTCGACAAGGAGCAGGGGGGGAAATCCGACGCGCTCAACTGCGGCATCAACGCCTCCCGCAGCCCTTATGTCTGTTCGGTTGACGCCGACACCCTCATGGAGCCCGACGCCCTTTTGCGGCTGATGACCGCCGTGATGGAAAGCCCGACGCCGGTCGTCGCCTGCGGCGGCGTGGTGCGGGTCATCAACGGCGTGACGATTGACGGGGGCCGGATCACGAAAATCGGCCTGCCGTCCCGATGGCTGGGCATCTTCCAGATCGTCGAATATCTGCGCGGCTTTTTGTTCGGCCGCGCGGGGCTCGACCGCCTGGGGGGAACGCTCATTTTGTCCGGCGCCTTTTCCATGTTTCAAAAACAGGCGGTGATTGATGCGGGCGGCTTTGCAATCAACAACGTCTGCGAAGACATGGAAATTATCGTCCGCATCCACAAACAGCACCTTCTGGCCAAAAAGCCGTATGCCGTGCGCTTTATTACCGACCCGATCTGCTGGACGGAAGTGCCGGAGACGATGAAACAACTGGCCGGGCAGCGCAGGCGCTGGCATCTGGGGCTCATCCAGACCATGATGAAATACAAGAGCATGGTGTTTAATCCCCGCTACGGCAAGGTGGGCATGCTGACGATGCCGTATTACTTTTTCGCGGAAATGCTGAGCCCCTTTATTGAAGTGCTGGGCTATGTGGCCATGGTCGGGGCTTACGTCTTTAATCTGATCAATTTCAATTTGTTCTTCCTGTTTATTTTCCTGGCGATTTTTTACGGCGTGTTTTTGTCCGTCGTGAGCATCTTTCTCGAAGAAATCACCTATCACCGCTACCCCGACTGGGAGCATCTGTTTATCCTGCTGGTGTTCGGCGTTCTGGAGAACTTCGGCTACCGGCAGATCAACTCATTCTGGCGCTTTCAGGCGTTTTTCCAGTATCTCTTCGGCAAAAGGCGCTGGGAATACCATCGTCAAAAGGAGACCAAACCCCATGCAGCTTGAAAAACTGGGACGCCTGGCTCTGGAAAAAGGCGATTATCAGGAGGCTCTCAACATCTTCCGCCGCGCGCTCGACGACGATGAAAGCGTCGAGGGCTGGATGGGCCTGGCGCGGGCCTTTCTGGGGCTCGACGAGACGCCCGCGGCCCGCTGGGCCGCGCACAAGGGCCTTGCGTATTCGCCCGGCCATCAGGACATCCTGAAGCTGGCGCGGCGCATTGAAGAACGTATGAAGGCCCCCCGTCCCGTGCATCCGTCCCAGCCGGATGTGCGTTTCCGGGTGGGCAAGGCGGGGTTTGAAAAACGCGTTGGCGGGGTCTGGCGGCCGTTTTTTGTCAAAGGTATTAATCTGGGGCTTGCGGCGCCCGGCACGTATCCGGGGGAGTATCCCATCGGCAAAACGCAGTACCGGCGCTGGTTTGGGCAGATGGCAAATGCCGGATTCAATACGGTCCGGGTTTACGCCATTCAGTCGCCGTCTTTTTATGAAGCGCTGGCGGAGGCAAATGACGGACAAAACGCCCTTTATCTGATTCAAGGCATCTGGATCGAACCGCCCGACGACGGCGATTTTTCCTCGGAGGCGTTTCTGGGCTACACCCGCCGCCAGATCACCGAGGCCATAGACGCCCTGTTTGGACGGATCACGCTTCCGGAGAGGCAAGGCCAGCCCCACGGCGTCTACACGCGCGATGTCTCGCCACAGGTTGCAGGCATCATCTTCGGCCGGGAGTGGGAGGGGTGCCCCATCGGCAAATACAACCGCCTCAGAAGCGCTGAGGGGAGTGTCTTTAACGGCGCTTTCCTTTCGGGGGCGCGCCTTTCGCCTTTTGAACGCTGGATCTGCCGGATACTCGACGAGCTTCTGGTTTACGAAGAAAGAAAATACGGCGTAACCCATCCCGTCTCGACCGTGTGCTGGCCGACGCTTGATCCCCTGGCGCATCCGTCGGAGTCCCTGTATGAAGACGGCCTGCGCTGGCAGGGACTGGCCGTGAAAGCCTCGGAGTGCAACGAAAACGAAGACGCCGAAACCCTGGACACGGCAAAGATCGCCGCCCGGAAGGGGAGCGGCTTTTTTGCGACGTATCACGCCTACCCCTACTATCCGGACTTCATGAACAACGACTACCTGGACCGGGAAAAACCCTACAGCGCTTATTTGAGCCAGTTAAAGGCGCACCACAAGACCCAGCCCATTTTGATTGCCGAATACGGCGTGCCGTCTAGCCGCGAGGTGTCGCACTGGCAGCGCCAGGGATGGCATCACGGCGGGCATGATGAAGACGCGCAGGGCCGGATCAACGGTGAGATGCTCAAGGCCATTGCGGAGGCGGGCCTGGCGGGCGGCGCGCTGTTTTCCTGGTTTGACGAATGGTTCAAACGCAACTGGCTTTTTGTAAATTACGAGCGCCCCGCCGAGCGCAATGCGCTTTGGTTCAACCTCCAGGACGCCGAGCAGTGCTACGGCTTGGTGGGCGCGTATCCCGGCTATCCGGGAAAGAAGGTCACGCTTTCAGGCGATGCGGCCCAGTGGCAAGATGCCACGGTGCTGTACCGCAAGGACGATCAGCCTGCGCACTGCTTCGGTGACGGCGCCGACGGAACGCGACGCCTGCGCTCGCTTGCGGTCCAGCACGACGAAGGATTTTTGTATCTGGCGCTGACTCTGGGCGACCCCGTCGATTTCAACCGGGGGCATTACGCAATCGGCATCGATACCTGCGATCCGGCCACAGGCGAATTTCGGCTGCCGTTTCGCCTCAACGCGCAAAGCCCCGTCGGGCTGAAATTCCTGGTGCATCTGTCGGGCGTGCAAACCAGCCGTATGCTGATTTGCGCAAGCTACGACAAATATCTCAACGATCCGTATCAGGAGCTTTGGCCACGGTCTTCAAGGGAGGGGGCGTGGGTGAGCATGCATCACAAGACCAACGACCGGCGCATCAGCAAAAACCGCGACCGCGTCTATCCGGCCCGCGTGTTTCCGCTAAGCGCCCTGCGCCACGGCTCGCTTATCCCCGGAGATCGCCTCTATGATTCGCTGGCCGATTTCCATGTGTCGGGCAATCTCATCGAACTGCGCCTGGCCTGGGGGCTTTTGATGGTGACGGATCCGAGTTCGCGGGCCGTCTACTGGAAACAAGGCGAAAAATGGACCCGGCAGACGGAGGGACTGAGGTTTGTGGCGTATTCCTTCAAGCCGTCGGGACGCGGCTGGACGGCTGAAATCACGGGCAAGGCGGACAACGCGACGGACCGGCTGCCCGGTGTCATGGAGCCGCGTTTGATCCGGCCTTACGCCTGGCCGACGTGGAATGTGCCCCTGTTTCATTTTTATGAAAAAAAGAGCCTCGCCGTGTACCGGCGCTATCTTAAGGAGATTGTCCCATGACGCAGGATTTGACCAGACGCGCTTTTTTGCAGTTTCTGGCGGCCGTTCTGATTTTACCCGAAACGCCTCGCGCCGCATTTGCCGCCGCGAAAACCGTTGCCATCCCGGTTTTGCTGTATCACGACATCTCCCCGGAGCACACCGACGACTATACGCTGCCGCCCGCCCTTTTCGCCGCCCAGATGGAATGGCTTTGCGCCGAAGGTTATCGCGCCGTCTCGTTTGCCGATCTGGCGTCATCCGCGCTTCCGGAGCGTGCCTGCATCATCACCTTTGACGACGGCTACGCCTCATTTATTCCCTACGCCCTGCCTTTTTTGCAGGCGTATGGATTCAAGGCTACCATCAACATTATCGGGCAGCATGTCGCTTCGCACATCAAAGACGGGATCATTCGCCCGATGCTCGCCTGGGACGAATACCGCTATCTGGCCGCAACCGGCCTTGTCGATTTCGGCTGCCATACGGAGCGTTTGCATGTGTACCGCCATCAGGGCGCGGCGGGCGTCGCCGACAGCGTTCTTCTGGAGGACCTTGCGCAATTTCAGAAAAACTTTGTCCGGGAGATGGGGAAGCGCTGCGACATCCTGGCCTGGCCCTACGGCTTTTACACCGAAAAGAGCGTCGCGACCGCCAGGAAGGCGGGGTTTCGGTATCTGCTGACGTCGAAGCGGGGCGTTTACCTTCGGACGGACGCCCCCTGGGACATTCCGCGCAACAATATAACCCCCGACGACAACCTTTTAACCTTTCCATCAATTTTTGAGGTGAGCTGATGAAAGCCCCGAAGACATCTTATCGACAGGGCCACCGGGCCCTGATCCGGGCGGCCGGTGTGCTTTTGGCGCTGGCGTGCATGCTCTGGGCGGCTGGGGCCGTCCGGGCCGATGACGCCCAGACGATCAAGGAACAAGGCGATCGCTACGCGCGCGAGGGCGACTTTACGCGCGCCGCCCAGGCGTATGAAGATGCGCTGTCCGGCCCGGTTGATTTTGGCGATGACGAACGCCTGGACATGGCTACGGTGATGGCCTGGGGCGGAAAACTCGGCCGGTCGCGCCGTGAGCTTACGGCACTTTTGGAGAAAAATCCGCAAAACGCCAAAGCCCGCGTTCAGCGCGGCCGCGTGTTTTTCTGGATGGGCGAGATGGACCAGGCGAGCCGGGACGCTCAAGAGGCGTTGAAGCTTGCGCCGGCGGATCGCGACGCGACGCTTCTTTCCGCTGATGTCGCCCGGGTGCAAGGCGATCAGGAAAAAGCCGTGGATGTTTACCAAAGCGTGCTTACGGCCGGAGAGCATTTCGAGGCCAGAGTCGGTCTGGCTTACGCCTATCTGGCCCAGGGCAAGGTCGTCCTGGCCCGCCAGAGCGCCGAGAAGCTCAGCCCCGAGCTGCCCTATCAGCGCCAGGAAGCGGCGACGCTTCAGCTGGCGCTTGCCGAGGCGGAAAAACCCCGGACGCCGTCGCCCGATGAACTGGCGCGCCTCGCCGCCCGGGAGGGAAACCGTCTGGCCGAAGCGGGGCGGCATCAGGACGCCTCCGAGGAATACGCCAAAGCCCTGTCCCTTTCGGGATCGTTTACCGCCGACGAACAGCTTCGGATGGCAAGCGTCATGTCCTGGGCCGGCAATCTTGCCGCGGCTCGCGAGCGGCTCACAAAAATCCTAACGGACCATCCGGAGATGAGCGACGCGCGGATTCACCTGGCGCGCGTGCTGTTGTGGTCCGGCGAATATGACGCCGCGCTCAGGGAAATCGACCGGGTGCTGGCCTTGGAGCCGTCCCACCGGGAGGCCCTGCTGGTCCGGGCAAGCGGACTGCGGATGACGCGCAACTACCGACCGGCCGTCGCTCTGTATTCGCAGCTGGTCTTGAAGCAAGATGACTATGATGCGCGCGAAGGGCTGACTTACAGTTATCTGCAAAGCGGTGATCGCGTGGCTGCGGATCAGAGCCTGCCTCTTTTGAAGCCCGCGTTTGCCTATGAAGAAAAGAGCCTGGGCGAGTTGAAAGAATTGAGGGACATCACGTTCAATCCCTCCGTCGCGCCGGGGTTCACGTTTTACAGCGACAGCGACCAAAACCAGGTGTGGCGCTTTTTTGCCGCCGGATCGGTGTGGCTGAAAAACTGGAAGACCACCGTGGATTATACCCGGACGGATGGCCGCGATGCATCCACCACAGGCTCGTCGGATCGTCTGTTTGTGTCGACGTATTCCCGAATGCCCTTTTACGGGGGCGTGGGCGGCGGCGTCGGGCTTATGGATTCGGGCCGGGGCGTCGCCTGGAGCCTGCGCGGCGACGTGGATATTCCCAACGGCAGCGTCGGCGCGCGGGTGGGTGTGGACAGCGTTTCGGACACGGCGGGCGTCATCGAGCATCATGTCAAAGCGCTTACCGCGGGCCTGTCCGGCGTCTATCGCGCCACGGACCGGATCACGCTTTTGGCAGGCTATCATTACCGGGATTATTCCGACGACAACAGCGCCCACGACGTCATGGGCCAGGCCGGGGGTCTGATCTGGCGCAGGCCCGCAGCCGTCGCCGCCGGGTACCGCATCCGGTACATGAATTTCCGCAGGCAAAGCGGGCACGGGTATTTCGACCCGCAAAACTTTGTCGCGCATGTCCTTTTTGTGACCACGTCGTTTGAGCATGGCCGCTTTTACGGCTATGCCGAGCCCTACGGCGGGTATCAGTCGTTTACACGCAATGAAGAAGGGAACTACAACATGATTATCGGCGGCGCGGGCCTTCTGGGATACCGGTTTTCAAAACACGCGGCGCTGGAGGCCTCGGCGGAAGGCGGCAATTCCGCCGTCGGCGCGTCCGGTGCGTACAATTATTATCAGCTGGGGGCCAGGCTGATTCTGACCTATTAAATTCAGCCGGTCAGATCAGCCCCGCTTCGCGTCCGACCCGGTGCAGAATGTTGAGCGCGTCCGTCAGGTCGTCTTCGGTGTGCGTGGCCATGACGGAGAGCCTGAGCAGCCCTTCGGCGGATGCGGGCGGCACGACCGGATTCGTATACACGCCGCAGGCAAGCAGCGTTTTGTGCAGTTTGTACGTCGCCAGGTTCTCGCCCACCATAATGGGGACGATGGCCGTGGGAATGGAATGCGCGACAGTCCGGAAGCCGAGCGTTTGCACACCGATGCGCAGGTAGGAGGCGTTGACCATGACTTGCTTGCGCAGCTGCTTTTCGCGCTGGAAAAGATCGAGGGCCGTGATGGCGCAGGCGACCATGGCCGGCGGCATCGAAGCGCTGAAGATCAGACTGCGGGCGTGGTGTTTTAAATGGTCCATGAGGTCCGCGCGGCCCGCGCAAAAGCCGCCCAGGGAGGCAAACGATTTGGAAAAAGTTCCGGTCAGGATGTCAATGTGATCCATGAGATTGAAATGGCCGCAGCAGCCTTCACCGTGATCGCCCATGTAGCCGATGCCGTGCGCGTCGTCAATGATGATGCGCGCGTTGAATTCTTTCGCCAGCGCCACAATTTCCGGAATATTGGCGACGGAGCCTTCCATGGAAAAGACGCCGTCGCTGACGATCCAGCGCAGTCCGTTTTTGGGCAGGGCGCGCAGTGTGCGACGAAGGCTTTCCATGTCGTCATGCTTGTAGACATGCGTTTTGGCGTAGGACAGACGGCAGCCGTCAATAATGCTGGCGTGGTTTTTCTCATCCGAGACGATATGATCGTCCTTGCCCGTGATGCCGGAAATGACGCCCAGATTGGCCTGCATGCCCGTGCTGAAGCAGATGGCCGCGTCCTTGCCGAAAAACGCCGAAAGCTTTTCTTCAAGCTCGTTGTGGATGTCGAGCGTTCCGTTGAGAAAACGCGAGCCGGTGCAACTGGTTCCGTATTTCCGCGTCGCTTCGACGGCGGCCTGAATCATTTCCGGATGATTGGCCAGCCCCATGTAATTGTTGGACCCCAGCATGATCGTGTCATGGCCGTCCATCAGCATGCGCGGGCCGACCTGTCCGCTGCTGGGAACAAAAAAGGGATACAGGCCGATTTGTTTCAGAAGCCGGATGCGCTGGATGCGCGTCGTTTCGGGAAACGCGTCGGCTGCGGGCGGGGCCGGGCGGGGTGACGGGTCGTCTGGGGATGCGGATGAAACCAGATTCATGTTCTGTGCCATAAGCAGTTCCTCCGTGGTTGAAATCGTGTGGTGTAGGAATTAGAGTGATTTTACATAACAAGATTTAATTCGTTTTTCAATGAGAAGATGGAAAAGGAGATTTTTTTATTATGGAAGCACGCAACGCCGCCAACCCGCGATGGACGTTTTACGCTTTACTGATTTTCCTTTCGGTACTATGGGGATGTTACGGTTCCGGAGAGCCGGGCGACGGGTCGGTGACGCTCGACGGCCCCTCCGTGACGCTGGAAAGCACGTATGTGGCGTCCGTCGCCACGCCGGGGTATCGCGAGCGGGCGGTCATGTCGCAGGGGCAAGGCGAGTACGCGGGCGTGGATGAATGGGGAAATTCCGATCCGATCCCCGCGGGCGCAAGACTGGCCAACGGCGCGACGAGCAATCTGTTTTCGCTGGACTTCAGCGACCGCTCCACGGTGGCGTATTCCAATTATTTTACGTCGGAAGCAACGCTGCGCGATGCGATGTCGGGCGATTGGCTGGATGCCGCGTTTTTCAACGGACGGGTGGAAGTGGGGCCCTGGCGGGCCGAAGGCGCGACGGGGCATTTCACCTACCGCCGGTTCGGCGCTGTTTACGAGGTGGTCCGGCCGCTGCCTGTCGCCTACTCGGTCTGCCGCAATAATCCGCAGATGGATACGGCGGGAGCGGGCGGCGCGCCCCAGTATTTCGCGCCGTTTATCCGGCAGGATTTGATCCGTCTGGGCTACGTGCGGATTGTCGACGCGGTCGATTCGACCGAGGCCAGCCGCACGTCGACGCTTGCGCGCTATACGGCCCTTTACGGCCGGACGGCCGGCGCGGACGAATTAGCCGCCCTGGCGTTTGCCGACTACACGGCCTTTGTGGCATTGCGAACACCGCCAGAGCAGGCGCGAGCCGAAGCTCTGCGGGTGGAATCAACGGCTTTGCGCACGGAAAAAAAGCGATCGGACAGCGCTTTTTCGGCGACGGCCTTTGCCGGCGACGTCACGATTCCCGCCGGGCGGCGCATTGACGGTTTTGCCCGCGTGAGTCTTGCCGCGCCCCGTGATATCCGCCTTTCCGGAACGATCTGGGGGGCGGATCAGGTGTTTTCATCGGCCGGCGGCCATTGCTCCGTGGACGAAGGCGGGCTGGTTGAGGTATGGACAGACCGGAACCGGGCGGGGGATGTGGCCCTGTCGCTTGCGTGCGGCACGATCGAGGTCGGCGGGCGTGTGCAGACGCAGGCCGCGCCTTGGTCGTCGTGGTCTCAGGGCGTGCCGGGGCAAATATCGCTTGCGTCCGCAAATGATGAGCCATCCGAAACCGGCATTTCCATTGCCGGGTCGGGACAGGTGCTTGCCCTCTTGCAGACCGCCCAGACGGATGCGTCTTTATCCGCCGTCCGGATCACCTCGCCGGGCAGCGGCATTGTCATCGACGGTCCGGGCTACGGATTTAATGTTGTGGCGGATAAGGGCGCTGTTCATATTGAAAATTCGGGCGCAAACGGAAGCGTAACCATTCTGGGCCGCGCCGCGGTGAGCGCGGATGTCGTTCGGGCGGGCGCGCCAGGCGATTACGGCACGCTTTCGATTTCCGCTGGAGCGAACCTTGACGCCAACACGCTCGTCAAGCTGTTTGGCGGCCTCGGCAGCGGTGGAAAGGTGGTCTTTAGGGGAGCGGGTGACGTTATTCTGACGTCGGGTCCGGGAGAGTCTCCCATTGTCATCAGCGCCGACGCGGTGGAAGTGGAAACTGCAACCAGGCTGGTGACGCGCGGCTGGATCAAAACGGGGAGCGTGTGGAGCCGTACGGCCGTTGCCGCCGATGTTTACTGCAACCGGTGCAACTGGAGCCAGGCGTCCGGAGGAGATTCCGCCTACGGTTTGGAAGGAACATGGACGACGCCACCGCGCCGGGCGGGCCCGCCACCGGCGGACCGGAGCTTTGATTAGCGGTCTTATAATTGAATTTTCATTTGGTTATGCAGCGAAGGCCGGCTTCCAGGAATTATCAAACTGGTTCCCGGCTTTCGGAACCTGAAGGTCACCACACCAGAGGGTGGCACGGCAAGACCGGGAAGACCACAGGGTCGTCACCCCGGCGAAGGCCGGGGTCCAGTTCAATAAGCCTGGATTCCCGCCTTCGCGGGAATGACGAATGTGGCTATTATAAGACTGTTGATAATAAACCGTTTTTAGTGTCCGGTAAGCAAAAAAAAAGAGTTAAATGATTCAAGGCAGATCATGAGCGTTTCAGAATATCCATATCCGGAGATGTACGATCCCCCGACGGTGACGGGGATCTTTATGCATCAGGCCCGCCGCTTTGGCGATAAAACGATGTCGCTTGTAAAAAGAGCGGGCCGCTGGGACGCCATCACCTGGCGGCAGGCCCGGGATTTGCTGCCGAAAGGGGTGATGGGGCTTTTCGCGCTGGGGTTTCAAAAAGGCGACGCCGTGGGCATTGCCAGCCGCACCCGGCGCGAATGGAGCGGCATCGACCTGGCCGTTTTATCCGCCGGCGGCGTCACCGTTGCCCTGTATCCGTCCGCCAGCCTCTGGGAGATGACGCATATCGTTTCGCACAGCGGTTTGCGGATTTGTTTTGCGGAAGACGACGCGATGCTCGACAGGCTTCTTAAGGTTCAGGCCGAAACGGGGCTTCCGGAAAAAATCGTTCTTTTTGAAACCGCCCGCGACAAGCTTCCTGACGGTGTGATCACACGGGACGCTTATCTGGAGCGAGGTGAATGCCTGCACTGGTCCGATCCGTCGCGCTTTGAAGCCATCTGGCGCGGCGTCAAACCTTCCGACCTGGCGACGATCGCCTACACGTCCGGCACCACCGGACCGCCCAAGGGCGCGATGATCACGCAGGCCAATCTCTATTACACGACCATTCACGCCACAAAGATGCATCATTATGAAGAAAACGATTTCGGTATCGCCTTTCTGCCCCTTACACACATGCTTCAGCGCATGACCGTCTATGCGGCCCTGCATCTGGGCATTGTCGGCGCTTACGCGGAGAGCATCGATAAGCTGATCGACAATTTTCAGGAGCTTCACCCCACGGTGCAAGTCAGCGTCCCGCAGATTTTTGAACGGATTTACAACCGCATTCATCAGATGACGCAAGCGTCTTCCCCCGCGAAGCGCCGAATTTTCCGCTGGGCGGTGGATGTCGGGATGCAGGCGGCCCGGCTGCAACGCGAAAAGCGCCCCCTGCCTTTCGGGCCGGCTATCCGGCTGCGTCTTGCCGACCGTCTGGTGTTTCGGAAAATCCGCGCCATTTTCGGCGGCCGGGTCAAGTATCTGATGTGCGGTGGCGCGCCCATGCCGCTTTACCTTTTGGAGTTTTTTCATGCCGTGGGGCTTTTGATTCTGGAAGGTTACGGGCTTACGGAAACCGTTGCGCCCGTGGCGGTGAATCGCGCGGAGTGTTTCAAATTCGGAACCGTAGGCCAGCTGATTCCCGGCATGGAGGGAAAACTGGCCCCGGACGGCGAACTGCTCCTGCGGGGGAAAGGCTTGTTTCAGGGCTATTACAAGGACCCGGAGGCCACCGCCCGGGCCATTGACGCCGAAGGCTGGTTTCATACGGGCGACATTGCCGAAATCGACGGTGAAGGCTTCATTCGCATTACCGACCGCAAGAAAGACCTGATCGTCACGGCGGGCGGCAAAAACATCGCCCCGCAGAACATCGAAGGTCTGATCCGGATGATGCCGCTTGTGGACCATGTTCTGGTGTGCGGCGACCGGCGCAAATATCTCACCGCGCTGATCACGCTTGACCGGCTCGAACTTCAGGCGTTTGCCGGTCGCGAAGGGCTGGCGGATGCCCCAGCCGATGTGCTTGCCGGTCATCCCGCCGTGCAGAAGGCCGTCGCCGACCATATACAGGCTGTAAATGTCCGTCTGGCGCCCTATGAGCAGATCAAACGCTACAAGATCCTTCCTCATGAATTCAGCGAAGCGTCGGGCGAACTGACGCCGACCTTGAAAATGCGCCGGCGTGAGATTATGGAGCGCTACGCCCGCGACATTGAAACCCTCTATCAGGGATAATAAGGGGCTGGTGGAATATGAAAAAGAGGGATGTCACATGAAGACCAGCCTCCGTTTTCCCTGGCCGATCGATCTGGCGCGGTTTTTTTGGCAGCGTAAAATCCGCAGACGGAGCATTCCGCTTTTGGCGAGCTTCAAGGTGACCTACCGCTGCAATCTCGCCTGCCTTGCCTGCCCCTTTCATTTGCGCGTGGACGAAGAAGGCGCGCACATGCGCTGGGAGACGGCCGTAAAATCGCTCGACACGCTTTCCCGCCTCGGAACGCGCATCGTGGTCTTTGAAGGCGGCGAACCGTTTTTGTGGCAGGACGGCGACCGGCGGCTAACCGATCTGGTCCACCACGCGCGCCGCCGCTTTCTGCGCGTCGCCGTGACCACCAACGGCACGCTGCCTCTTACGATCGCATCGGATATTCTCTGGGTGAGCCTCGACGGCCTGAAACAGACGCACGATGAATTGCGCAGCGGGTCGTTCGACCGCGTCCTTACCAATCTCAAAGCCGCCAATCATCCCCGGCTGTTTGTGCACTGCACGCTCAACCGCCGCAACTGGCGCGACATCGAGGCCATCGCGGGGCTGGTGCGAGGCCTGCCTGCCGTGCGGGGCATGACCGTGCAGTTTTTCTATCCCTACGGTCAGGGCGAGGAGGACCTGGCTCTTTCACCCGACGAGCGCCGCGCCGCCGTGGACCGGTTGCTGGCTCTGAAGAAACAGGGATTTCCGGTTTTAAATTCGTCGTCGCGTCTGCGCGATATGGCGCACAACCGCTGGCGCTGCCACGACGACATCCTGATCAATGTGGACCCGGACGGCTCGATCACCGCCGGCTGCTATGTGAAAAGCCGCGGACAAGTCAACTGCGACGCCTGCGGCTTCACGCCGGTGGCCGAAGCCTCCGGTGCGCTGGACCTTGTTCCCGGTTCGATCCGGGCGGGCTTTAGGCTTTTTTTGAAATAATCCGGCTAATGTTTTTGCCGATTTCGACGATAATAAATCATATCTTATCTGACTTTTGCCAACGGATGGGACATCGCTGCTTCGTAGTCAGTAAGTTTTCAATATCTTTAATAATATGTCTTAAAGAATGGAGTCTTTTTCATGAAAAAAAGGGCTTTTTTGTTAAGCGTTTTTGTGTGCCTGCTGTTTGTTTCCGGTGTATTGGCCCAGACGGCAAGTCCGCTTCTGGAAGAAGGCATCAGGCAGTATCAGGACGAAAATTACGAAGAAGCCATTGAAATCCTGGAAAAAGCGAGCCTGGAGGACCCCCCGTCTGCCCTTGCGGCCTACTTTCTGGGTATGGCCTACAAGCAGACGATGGATTATGCCAGGGCGCTGATCCATCTGGAAAAAGCGCTGAAACTGAAACCGGCCGTGAAAGAAGCGCTGGTGGAATATGTCAGTCTGCTTTACCGTCAGGACAAACTGGCCGAAGCCCGCAAGTGGATTGATGTCGGGAAAAAGGAAAACATCGATCCGGCCAATCTTTTCTTTCTGGAAGGGCTGATCCTGATGAAGGAAAAGAAGCCCAAAAAAGCCATCGCGTCATTTGAAAAAGCGAAGTCGCTGGATCCGAAGCTCGCGCAGAGCGCCGACTACCAGATCGGTTTGTGCTACATGCAGGACAGAAAGTACAAACAGGCCAAAGAGCGTTTCCGGGCGACGGTGGCCTACGATTCCACGACGGATCTGGCCGCCTATGCGCGCCATTATCAGGAGATTGCTGAAAATAGTCAGTTTTACACCCGGCCGCTTCGTTTGACGCTGGGGCTGCAAGGCGGGTATGATTCCAACGTCATTACCAAACCGAAGGAAGACGCTTTGTCCGGCGATTCCCGGGATCCGGCGACGGGCATGCTCTCGCCGCTTTTGAGGGTGGAATACGTGCCGCGCTTCGAGACGTCCTGGCTTCTTTACGCCATGTATTCCCATGGACAAACCCTGCATCAGCGCTTTACCCACGCGCGCGATTCACTTGTCGATTCCGTGGCCGTCATGCCCGGCTACAATTTTGGCCGGGTGTCCGTAAGCCTCATGGGCGCCTACACGAATTATTTGATGAAGACGGACCCGGACCCCGTTCCCGATGAAAACGCCGGATTGAAACGCTATCTGGATTATTTTACCGTCGGTCCGGTCGTTAGGTGGATGGTCAGCCCCGCGCACATCGCCGAGGG
>CAZGDK010000009.1:0-2686 GCA_964525155.1 uncultured Smithella sp.
CGTCCAGTTCGGCGGCCAGACGCCGCTCAATTTGGCCCGCGGTCTCGAAGCGGCGGGCATGTCCATCATCGGGACGTCGCCCACCGCCATTGACCGCGCGGAAAACCGCGACCGGTTCCAGGAGATCGTCAACAAACTCAACCTCAACCAGCCCGACAACGATACGGCCATGGATGTGGAAAAAGCCTTGGCCGCCGCCGCCCGCATCGGCTATCCGGTGCTGGTGCGCCCCTCGTACGTGCTGGGCGGACGCTCCATGGAAATCGTCTATGACCCGGAAACGCTCAAGACCTTCATGGCCAAGGCGCTTCTGGTGTCGCCGGGGCATCCGATTCTGATCGACAAGTTCCTCGAAGACGCAGTCGAAGTCGATGTCGACGCGATTTCCGACGGCAAAACCACCGTCGTGGCCGGGATCATGGAGCATATCGAAGAGGCCGGCATTCATTCCGGCGATTCCGCCTGCATCCTGCCGCCCATCACCATTTCCCCCGCGCTGCTGACGCTTATTGAAGAGCAAACCAAGATGCTCGCCTTCGAGCTGGGCGTGGTGGGTCTCATGAATATTCAATACGCGATTAAAGACGGCGTGCTCTACGTGCTGGAAGTCAACCCCCGCGCGTCGCGCACCGCGCCGTTTGTGAGCAAGGCCATCGGCGTGCCGCTGGCGAAGCTTGCCACCAAGGTCATGCTGGGCAAGACCTTGGTGGAACTTGGTTTTACGAAGCGCATTGTTCCGAAGCACGTCTCCGTCAAGGAAGCGGTGTTTCCGTTCAACCGTTTCCCCGGCGTCGATATCATCCTCGGGCCGGAGATGAAATCCACCGGCGAAGTCATGGGCATCGATCATTCCTTCGGATTGGCCTTTGCCAAATCGCAGATGGCCACCGGCTTTAAAATGCCGACAACCGGGTCCGTTTTCGTGAGCGTTCACGACCGCCACAAGGCGGGCATTGTCGACGTGGCGAAGCTTTTGTCCGGCCTCGGGTTCAAAATTCTGGCGACGGCGGGAACTGCCCGGTATCTTAAGGATATGGGCATTGACGCCACCGTCGTCAACAAAGTCAGCGAAGGCCGACCGCATGTGGTGGACCTGATCAAAAACGGCGAAATCTCCATGGTCATCAACACCAGCGTCGGGCGCAAATCCACGCAGGATGCGTATCTGATCCGGCACGGCGCTCTGGCGTACAATATTATTTACACGACCACACTGGCCGGAGCGCGGGCTTTGGGCGAAGCGGCCAAAGCGTTGATTGAAGAAGACTGGGGCGTCTGCCCCCTGCAGGAGTATTATAAGAAATAGGAGAACTTGAATCTGGCGCTTATCAGGGGCGGGGTGGATAAAATCCCCCTTTAGAGACTTGGTCGCAATCTCATTTTTGTCATTCCGGGCTTGACCCGGAATCCAGTAATATTAATGAATTCTGGATTCCCGCCTCCGCGGGAATGACGACTCGACGCTATTGCGACACAGTCTCTTAGGAAAGGGGGACCGACTTGGCCTTCATCCAAATCCCCCTAAATCCCCCTTTAAAAAAGGGGGACTAATACAGCCTGCGGCCGATTCGCTAAATCACCTTTAGCTAACGGGGACGAATGCAGTCTTCGGCTCCCCCTTTTTTAAAGGGGGGTAGGGGGGATTTTCAACAGGGCAGATGCTCATTCGAAAAAGGGAAAACGTTATGGACGGTTTAAAAACTGAATAAGAACTGATGAGAGACTACCCATGTTAACATTACTTGAAAATGAAACGGATACCGGCCGCCCCCGCGAGGAGTGCGGCGTGTTTGCCATTTACGGCCATGAAGACGCGGCGCGCATAACGTATTTCGGCCTGTTCGCCCTGCAGCATCGCGGCCAGGAATCCGCGGGCATCGTGACGTCCAACGGCTGCAACGTCTCCGAACACAAGGGCATGGGGCTCGCCTCCGGTGTCTTCAATGAAGATATTCTGAAAAAGCTGGAAGGAACGCTTGCCATCGGCCATGTGCGTTACTCCACCACCGGCTCATCCACGATATCCAACGCCCAGCCTTTTTTGGTGCACGTGGGCGAGGAATATTATGCGCTGGGACACAACGGCAATATCGTCAACGCCCAGTCTCTGAGAACGGAGCTGGAAGGACGGGGGTCCATTTTCCAGTCGACCATGGACAGCGAAGTCGTTATTCATCTGATGGCGCCGCATTTGAAACGCGGATTGGAAAAGGCTCTCTCCATTGCTTTGCAGCAGGTGGAAGGCGCCTACAGCCTGGTGATGCTCACGCGCGATAAAATCATTGCCGCCCGCGATCCGCGCGGTTTCCGTCCGCTGGCGCTGGGCCGCCTCGGCAACGGCTGGGTGGTCGCCTCCGAAACCTGCGCCTTTGACCTGGTCGGAGCCGAATATGTCCGCGACGTCGAACCGGGGGAAATTCTGATTATCGACGCGGAAGGCGTCAAGAGCATCAAGCCGTTCCCGATCATGAAGCACTGCCACTGCATCTTCGAACTGATTTATTTTGCCCGCCCCGACAGCCAGATTTTCGGTCAAAATGTTTACCTGTGCCGCAAGCGTCTGGGGCATGAACTGGCCCGCGAGTACCGGCCCGATGTTGATATTGTCATGCCCTTTCCGGACTCCGGCACCTACGCCGCCGTGGGGTATGCCGAAGAAAGCGGCATTCCCTTTGAGATGGGCATG
>CAZGDK010000009.1:2696-50486 GCA_964525155.1 uncultured Smithella sp.
GATCCGCAACCACTACGTGGGCCGCACATTTATTCAGCCGACGCAGCCCATGCGCGACTTTGCCGTCCGCGTGAAGCTAAACCCCGTCAAACCGCTTTTGCAAGGCAAGAAAGTTTTGATTGTCGAAGATTCGATCATCCGCGGCACGACCAGCCGCAACCGTGTGAAGCATCTGCACGGCATCGGCATCAAAGAACTCCACATGGTCATCAGCTGCCCGCCGACGATGTTCCCCTGTCCCTACGGCATCGATTTTTCCTCCAAGGGCGAGCTCATCGCCACCAAGAAGGAAAACGAAAAAGCCATTGCCGAATTCATCGGCCTGGATTCGCTGCACTACCTGACGGTGGACGGCATGGTCCGCGCCACCGGCCTGCCCCGGGAATGCTTCTGCCTGGCCTGCTACACCGGCGACTACCCCATCGCCCCACCGGAAAAGATCGATAAGTTCTGCATGGAATTGAAATAAGTCCAGCTCTACTTTCTACTGAAAACCCGTGTAGTGCGTCAGAAATACCTTTCTGTCATTCCGGGCTTGACCCGGCTTGTGCCCTTCAGGGTAAATCCAGAAATCTGCCTAAAAACTGGATTTCCGCCTTCGCGGAAATGACAAAATATCGCATTATATCTTTCATAATGTAAAGATGCGTTAGACGCACTACACTAGATAACAAATAGCCATATAATTAAAGATTTCATTTGATAAACGCCCGCAAGCCGTGCTAGCTTTCTCCCATCATTGCAGACATTCGTTTTTTGGGTTGGAGGTTTATCAGGGCGGGACGTTGGACGGTTTTCCAAGTTTACCCCTTTTAATAGCGTACTAAGTGAAAAATCGGGCCGTAGATTTATGACTCAGCCTGAGTGAACGCTTTCCCGTTCCCTCAGGCAGGCGGGGCTTGTAGCTCATCCGCCGTCTGCGGCACAAAAGAAGATAGCGGAGGCCTGTGATGAAGTTGTCTCTCAAGTGGGTTTCATGTGCAGCTCTTTTTCTTGCTCTTTTCTCCCCGTTGAGTCTTTGGGCGGCCAAATGCACGTCCGCGACGCTGCTGCCCGGCGACTACTCCTATGCCATTATGGGGCAAGACGTGCAAGTCCACGTACCTGCCGGCTACACCGACAAGACACCCGCTCCGGTTCTTTTCGACCTTCATGGGGCCGGGGGAACAGGAGAAACCGAGAAGTGGAGCAGCGGTTTTCTTTCTCTATCGGACAAGTACGGATTCATTGCCGTCTGGCCAAGTGGACCCAATAAATACTGGGCGTGTCTCGGATGTTCCTGGGACCAAAACAGCGTAGACGATGATGTCTCACTCATAAGGCTTGCGGTCGATCAGATCAGGCGGGTCGCCAATGTTGATAGGAGCAGGATTTATGTGACCGGTATTTCCATGGGTGGGGCGATGACAAACACGTTGGTTTGCAAAACAGATGATATCTTCGCAGCCGCCGCGCCGGTCGCCTTTCAGCTTACCGCAAGTCCCAGCCTGTGCGTGCCGACGCGTCCGATCGCCATTATGGAATTTCATGGATATCGCGATGATATAGTACCATACAACGGGAGTGCCGATCTTGGACTTCCATCAGCAGAAACATCCCTGGATCATTGGGCGCAAATTATGGGATGTTCCGGCGAGCCTGAAATAACTATCTTATCCGACGGATATAGTAAAATTGAAATGTATACCGCCTGCAGCAATGGAACAAGAGTAGGTCTTGCCAGTCTGGATGAGAATCACTATTTATTCACATCCCCGCCACGCAGCCTGAACATCCAGGAATATGCCTGGGCGTTCATGAGCCAATTCACACTGCCTTTGACCTCGGCGCAACTCGATGAGTGTCCTGCGGAACCCCCGGCGCCTTCAGGTGGCGGCGGAGGTGGATGTTTCATCGCGACGGCTGCGTACGGCTCCTACCTTGACCCTCATGTAGCCGTTCTCCGGGACTTCAGGGACCGGTATCTTCTGACGAATGCCCCGGGCAAGGCTTTCGTGGCGTTTTACTACCATCACGCACCTCCGATTGCAGACTTTCTGCGAATGCACGACTTGGCAAGGACGGTGGTGCGCTGGGGTCTGACCCCGGTCATTACTGCTGTGACATATCCTTCCGGCGCTCTGATGTTTTTCTGCTTCGCGATAGGAATTGCAATCATGGTGAGACACGGGCGCAGGAGAGCGACGCGTGGGAGAACAAGCGAGGGTTGAGAGGATATCCAAAATACGAATATACTGTTCAAGGAGAGAGCATATATGAATGGATTCTTCAAGCACTGCAAAGACAAAAAGTTTACGCTGCCGGTTTTAGCCGGATGGGTCATTGTATTCGCCATGATTTGGAGTTGCGGCGGCGGCGGTGGCGATTACATTGATCCCTGGCATATCACCTCCGAGAGTCCCGTCATCAAGGAAATTAAAGTTTCCGCTCCTTTGAACAAAATAGGCGTCGGTGATTTGTGGTTTTCCACTTGGGCGGATGATGACAGTCTTTTTATGAGCTGGGGGGACGGATACGGACCCGTTTCATATACCTACGTTCACCACGGATTAGCCAAAGCGAACGGATCTCTCCCGAATATCAGCATGGAGGCCGTGAATATGCAAATGCCTCTTTCGGATGATGTGGCCAACTCCAAACCCAGCGGTCTTTTATTTTATCAGGGAAGACTTTATGTATCCATCCATTCGCCGCTGATATATCCCGCATTCGGTTTTATCGCCTACTCGGATGATTATGGAAGAAATTTTCAATACGATACCCCATCAAGTCCGTGGACGCAGGGAAACAACAGTAAGTTCATCTGCCTGATGTTTATAAATATGGGAAAGGATTATCAGCTCAATACGGATGGTTATGTTTATGCCTTCGGGATCGGAAGCGAATGTTTTTGGAATGGTTCTGTTTACCTTGCCCGCGTTCCCAAAGACAGGATTATCGAGTATGGGGCGTGGACATACTTTGTGGCCTTGGACAAAGAGGGGTCCCCGACATGGTCCACACGTCAATCGGACGCGCGGCCGTTATCCAATCTTGAATCCACATGGCAGCTCTCATCCATGTATCACTCGGGAACGGGGCGATATATCATCATGACCGGCAATCAAACCTATGGAAAATTTTATGATGCACCCAACCCCTGGGGCCCGTGGACGCTCGTCAGCTACTGGTATAATCCCGTTATGAATTCCGATGCTTATTCCCTTTGCTATATGCCGGGACTTATTACAAAGGACGCGGGGAAAGATTATTTTTATTTTACAGCGGCAGGAATGGACTGGGATAATACGCCTTTTCCCCATCCCAAATACACTTTGACCCTTGCGCGAATTGACATGATTTTAAGATAAATAATAAAACGGAACTCGATTCTGTTTAGTAACGAGGCAATCCATGCGGATTCGATCAAAGCACCGAAAGGCATTCATATGAAGGGATTCCTGAATTTCATTCAGGATAAAAAGTTTACGCTTTTGGTTTTAACCGGATGGATCGTTTTGTCCATCCTCATCTGGGGCTGTGGCGGGGGCGGTTCGGGTGGCGGTAGTGTCGAAAGTGCATACTCCTATCAGGTTCCTCAGCAAACAGATGATGGCTGGACAACCGCGGATTTGAGGGAAACTTCGGCGAATATTAAACTGCTGGAACAAATGATCCCGTACCTCGGAAATTCCAAGATTCACAGCGTGTTGATCGTTCTTGACGGCAAACTTGTTTTTGAGGAGTATTTCCCTGGATTTGATTTTGTTTGGGGCAACTTCGATAGTGTGCCTGTTAACTATAATCGGGACACTCTGCACCATCTCGCATCCGCAACCAAGAGTTTTTCTTCAGCTTTAATAGGCATTGCGATTGATCAGGGGCGGATGTCCGGCGTGGATGAAAGGCTTTTTGATTTTTTCCCGGATTATAGTTCTTTAAATGACGTATCAAAATCGGGCATCAAACTGGAAGATGTGCTTACAATGAGAGCCGGCCTGCGATGGGATGAATCTTCATATCCCTATACCAGTACGCAAAATGATGCCGTAGCCATAGCCATGAGCAGTGACTGGTATGATTTTGTTCTGGACAAAGATGCAGTATCCCCACCGGGACAGGTCTTTAACTACAATAGCGGCCTCTCCATTCTGTTGGGTGGCATTATTGCCAACGCCGGCGGTGCAACGGCGGATACCTTTGCTGCAGCCAATCTTTTTACGCCACTGAATATCACAGCATATCAGTGGGACAAGGGACCCCAAGGCGAAATACAAACCGGCGGCGGTTTATGGCTCAGGCCACGTGACATGGCCAAGTTCGGCCAATTATTTTTAAATAAAGGTCTGTGGAATGGCAACCGGGTGGTTTCTGAAGAATGGGTCAACCAATCATCGGCAAAACACGTTCCATTCAGTTCCAGCGGCGATTATCCTCAAAGAACCGGATATGGTTATCAGTGGTGGTGGTCTGCCTTTAAAGTTAACGGCAATGTTTACGAGGCCTATCATGCCCTGGGTTGGGGAGGGCAAATCATCTTCGTATTCGACCAGTTGAAGATGGTGGTGGTATTTACCGGCGGAGACTATTTGAACCAAAACTGGCAGGGTCTTTACTATACTAATAAATTTGTGTTACCTGCCATGTTATCGGCAATTCCATAGGAACGTGAGTAGCACATTGATCATGCATCGGGAATATCTTATAGAGGTAAACAGTCTACATAAGGAGATGGGTAATCGATTCTGTTTGGTAACGAGGCAACCCATGTGGATTCAATCAAAGCACGGAAAGGCATCTATATGAATGAATTCTTGAATCGCAGTCAGGATAAAAAGTTCAGGCTTCTGGTTTTAGCCGGATGGATATTACTGTCCATCCTGATCTGGGGGTGCGGCGGGGGCGGCTCCGATAGCGGTGGAAGTCCCACCGGCACGACACCCGAAACGGCCTATCATTGGCCGTCAACCGACAGAGCGTATTGGCCGACGGATGATTGGCAAACAGCCTCTATGGAAGATCATGGCATCCATTCGGGGGCAATGGGCGCTGTGGATTCCTATGCCGCGGGCATCGGGGTTGATGCGCTGCTGATTGTCAAGGACGGATACATCGTGTTTGAAAAATATTACACCGGCGACAAAAACACGAGCACCGAACTGTGGTCGGCAACCAAGAGTTTCACGTCAACGCTTGTCGGGATTGCCATTGATAAAGGATACATTGATAACGTCAATCAACTGATGACGGAGTTTATGCCGGAACATGATTTCGGGAATATAACCATCAAGCATGTCCTGACGCAAAAGACGGGTTTGGAATGGTCGGAAAGAGACTCATCCTGGTGGAATTGGGTTTCTTCACCGGATTGGAATGCCGAAGCTTTATCCAGAACGCGCTTTGCACCTCCCGGTACATATTTTTTATACAGCACGGCCAATTCTCATTTCTTGTCACATCTGGTCTCTTCTTCCACGGGGATGGCGACCGGCGACTTCGCCAATGAATATCTGTTTAAACCGCTGGGGATAAATTTCACCAGACTGTCGGCGCCGATCAGCTATTCATCCTGGGACAATTACATGGTCCCCCTGGGAAAGACCACCTGGCAGCAGGATGTACAGGGTTATGAGATAGGCGGTGTGGGTTTATACCTGACGGCAAGGGAAATGGCGAAATTGGGTTTTTTATATATCAATAAGGGGCATTGGGATGGTCAGGTCATCCTTTCCGAGGCATACATTGATGAGGCGATTCAACCGTATAATAATAACGTGGACCCTTATTATGGCGTCAACAATTATGGTTATCAATGGTGGATTGCAAGCTATGACATTTATCGATTTTTTGAAGCCTGTGGATCGGGTGGACAAACCATCGCCGTAGTGCCGTCGCTGGATATGATCGTCGTTATAAAATGTAAACCGTTCAACGCATCTGAAGCAAGAGATAAGATCCAAGCCAGCGTATATGGGCTTGTGCCGATGATTATCAATGCGGCAAATTGACATACACTCGTTCGACACTAAGGCAGGCGCCGGTAGAGGAGGCCTCGTAATCGCTGTTTTTCAATTGATACTATGAAAATCAAAAGAATTCTTTTAACGTCTGTTTTGTTTGTCTTAATCTTTGCGGGAGGCTGCAATATGCAAAACAAGTTTCTGTATTTTCCCAACAACGACCGGCCAACCCAAGCGATGCTTATGGCTGAACATCTGGCGTTCTGGCCGCAGGCGGAAGATTACCGGGGGCTGGTTTCCTCTGAACAAGCGCCCGCGCCCAAAGGAACGCTGGTCCTCTTTCACGGCAACGGCGGGACGGCCTTTGATCGGGGCTTTTACATGGAGCCCTTCACGGCGCTGGGCTTTCGGGTCGTGCTGGCCGAGTATCCGAAATACGGCGGGCGGCCCGGCAAGGTCGGCGAAAAGCCGTTTGTCGCGGATGCGCTCGAAACCGTGAAGCTGGCGCATGCGCAATTCGGCGATCCGCTGTATCTGGTGGGCGAATCGCTGGGCTGCGGCGTGGCCGCCGCCGTCGCGAAACAGACCCCTGTTCCCCTTGCCGGAATCATTCTCATTACGCCCTGGGATACGCTCGCGCTGGTGGCCAAGTCGCTGTTTCGCTTTCTGCCGGTTCAACTGGTGCTCACCGACACGTATGACAGTATCGGCAATCTGAAGGATTATCCCGGAAACATTTCCGTCGTAGCGGCTGAATTCGACGAAATACTTCCCATCAAGCACGCCTATAATTTGTATGAGCATTTGCCGGAAGACCGCAAAAAAATGTGGGTGATCCGCGGCGCGGGGCACAACGACTGGCCGTTTCACACGGACATCGGTTTGTTTAAGGAGATGACCGATTTTGTGACGATCCCCGAAAAGTAGATGATGAGCGGCTAATCCTGGATTCCCGCTTCCGCGAGGAATGACAATATGTATGTTTTGAATCGTTATGAAAAGGTCTCAAAATGAAGGTGGGGTATGTCCGGTAAAAAGTTTGAAGCAGGCCGTTTGTTTCTGAAAGATACTATTCGCAAGCGCATCGATTTTTCGCAGACGGCGCAAAGCCTCGGCCAGGACGCGCCGCCCCTGCAGAAGCCCTGTGCGGCGGATGTTCCGAAAATCGATCTGCCCGACGGCGCAGCGGCGCTTACAGCGCTTGCGAAAATGGCGGTGGGCGTAACGATAACCCGCCGCGAGAGTGTCCGCCAGTATCAAAAAACGGCTTTGACCTTGGAAGAACTTTCCGCGCTTTTGTGGGCGACTCAAGGGCTCAAGCAGGTGCTGAGCGCTGACACCGCCTTGCGGACCGTTCCTTCGGCGGGCGCGCGCCACAGTTTTGAAACATATCTGGCGGTTAACCGGGTGGAGGCGTTATCCCCCGGCCTTTACCGCTATCTGCCCCTGGACGGGAAGCTGGCGCAATTGAGTGTCGATGAGCAAATCGGCCGGAAGGCGGCGATGGCCTGTTTCGGTCAAGGGTTTATCGCCGCCTCCGCCGTGACGTTTTTCTGGACGGCGATCCCCGCCCGGATGGAATGGCGTTACGATCTGGCCGCGCACAAGGTCATTGCCATCGATGTAGGCCATGTCGGACAAAATCTGTATCTGGCCTGCGAAGCGCTGGGCGTGGGCTGCTGTGCTGTGGCCGCCTACGATCAGGAGCTTTGCGATGAATTGCTGGGCGTGGACGGCGAAGAGGAATTTACAATCTATCTGGCCGCCGTCGGAAAAAGGGCGGATGATCGATAATGATTTCATGATTTGACAAAGCCCGAAACTTACGGTAGGTCTGCCGTCATCAGGTTGCCCGTGAGGGGCCAGAAGGGAAGACGGTGAAAATCCGTCGCGGACCCGCCGCTGTAACCGGGGACAACATCGCTTTTTGCCACTGTTTTTTCGAAAAATGGGAAGGCGCGATCCGTTGGCTGATCCGGAAGCCAGAAGACCGGCCTGAAAAGAACACTGCTTTTTGGCTATCGAGGACGTAGCCTGGGGCATCATGATTTTTTTTCGCGGATGAAATACGGCATCCCCGACCTTTTGGTTCGGGGTTTTTTATTGCTGAAAGGACGTATTGCGGTGGCCGAAAAACTGATTCTGATTCGCCACGGCGCGCTTGAGCCTGAGTATATCGGCCGTTTTGTCGGACGGACCGATGCCGGCCTGTCGGTGCCCGGGCGCAAGCAGGCCGAAGCGCTGGGTGGATATTTTCAAGGGCTTAAGTCGGCCCGCGTCATCGTTAGTCCTTTGCGGCGTGCGCATCAAACGGCGGAATTGGCGCTAAATTCGGTAAAGCGTCCGTTCGATATCGATAACGAGCTGTGCGAAATCGACTTTGGCGACTGGGAGAAAAAGACGTTTGAAGAGATTAACGCGGCGGATCCGGAAAACGCGGCCCGCTGGGGGCGCTTCGAAAAAGACTTTGCCTTTCCCGGCGGTGAGTCTCTGCAATCTTTTATCGATCGCATCGGCGATCTGGCCTTGCGCATCGCGTCCGACCCGGCCCAGACCGTTGTGGCCATCACGCACGGCGGCGTCATCCGTTTTTTGATTTGTCATTTTCTGGGGATCGAGCCCCGTCACTATCTTCTTTTTGATGTCGGTTACGCGTCGATGACCGAAATGACGCTTTACGGTCAAAAGGGCGTTTTAAGGAGGCTCAATGACCAGTGCCATCTGGAGGGGTGCGCTCATGGCTGAAATCACTCTCGTCACAGGAGGAAGCCGCAGCGGCAAGAGCGGCTACGCGCAAAAGCGCGCCGAAGCGCTGCAAGGCCCGCGGGCGTATCTGGCCACCTGTCCGATTCTGGATGAGGAAATGGCCGAGCGCTGCCGCAAACATCAGGCAGCCCGCAGCGCCGCCGACTGGGAGACGATTGAAGAAGAAACGGATATTGCAGGCGTTTTGAGAAATGACCGGAGGCATGCGGTCATTCTGGTGGATTGTCTGACGCTCTGGGTCAACAACCAGATGTACCGGGCCGAACAGGAAGGAAAGCTATTGACGGAAGACGACATCGCTTCCGAATGCCGACGCCTGCTGGACGCCTGTCAGGTGCATGCCGGTCAAATTATTTTTGTGACGAACGAAGTGGGAATGGGCATTGTGCCGGATAACCCGGCCGGCCGCCGCTTCCGCGATCTGGCCGGTCGCTGCAACCAGATGGTCGCGACTGGGGCGGATAACGTGATTTTTATGGTCAGCGGGATATCCTGGCCGGTCAAGCAAAGAGAGGGAAAATGAAAAGTCTTCAAGATACGATTGCGGGCATCACCGCCGGAGATGCAAAGGCAAGGGCTGCGGCCCGCGTGCGTCTCGAACAACTGACCATGCCGCACTGGGCGCTGGGCAGGCTCATGGATCTGGCCGAAGACCTTGCGTCCATGACCGGCAGCCTCCATCCGCAGGTGGCAAGAAAAACGATCGTCACGATGGCCGGCGATCACGGTGTGGTCGCGGCAGGTGTCAGCGCCTTTCCGCAGGAGGTCACGCCGCAGATGGTTTACAACATTGTGGCGGGCGGCGCGGGTGTGAACGCTCTGGCGCGTCAGGCGGGCGCAAACGTCGTCGTCGTGGATATGGGCGTGGCGGCGGATCTATCGGTGCTTGTCAAAGCCGGAAAGATTTACAACAAACGCATTGCTCCCGGCACGAAGAACATGGCCCAAGGCCCAGCCATGAGCCGCGATGAAGCCATCCGCGCAATTAAAGCCGGGATCGAGATCGCGCTTTCGCTTGCCCCGTCGGTGGATGTGTTCGGAACAGGAGAGATGGGTATCGGAAACACCACGCCGTCGAGCGCCATTGTGGCGGCGCTTTCCGGCGCGTCTGCCTCCGAGGTCACCGGACGCGGGACGGGGGTTGACGATGCGCAACTGGCGCACAAGATCGGCGTGATTGAAAAAAGTCTTGCGGTCAACCGGCCGGACAAAAATGATGGCCTCGACGTGTTGTCGAAGGTCGGCGGTTTTGAAATCGGCGGTATTGCCGGACTGATCCTGGGCGCAGCAGCGCAGAAAAAGCCGGTGGTCGTCGATGGATTTATTTCTACGGCGGGCGCGCTGATTGCGCAGGCGCTTTGTCCCGCCTCGGCCCACTACATGATTGCCGCGCACCGCAGCGTGGAGCAGGGTCATCGCATTGCGCTGGAGATTCTGGGCAAAAAACCCCTCATTGATCTGGATTTGCGCCTGGGCGAAGGCACAGGCGCGGCACTTGCTCTGAACTTTGTGGAGGCGGCCGTGCGGATTCTCACGGAAGTGGCCACCTTCGCGGAGGCCAGCGTCTCACAGGCCACTGCATGAAACGACTGCTCGCCGCCGTCCAGTTCCTAACCGTTCTTCCTCTGCCTGCGTCGCTGGCGATCAGCGAACGCGACCTGGGGCGCTCTGCGCCTTTTTTCCCGCTGGTGGGCCTGGGCATTGGCGCACTGGCGACGGGCTTGGATTATTTACTGGCTTTTATTTTGCCGCTGCCGGTCGTGAGCGTGCTGGTGGTCATCTTTCTTTTTGCCGCGTCAGGCGGACTGCATCTGGACGGCCTGGCCGATACGGCCGACGGCTTTTTCAGCAGCCGTCCCCGCGAACGTATGCTTGAAATCATGCGCGACAGCCACACCGGCCCGATGGGTGTCGCGGCCATCGTTCTGGTTCTGCTGTTAAAGGTAACGCTTCTGGCCTCTGTGCCGGATGCCGCCCGCTGGTGGGTCATTCTTCTGATGCCGCTTGCCGGACGCTGCGGAATGCTTGTCAGTCTCACGATCTTGCCTTACGCCCGCACCGAAGGGGGACTCGCGTCGATCTTCTATGCCTACCGCTCGCGCTTTCATCTGGTGATTGCTCTGGCCTTTGTGGTTGTGGCCGGTTGGCTGGCCGGGGGATGGCTGGGTCTTGCGGCGGGGCTTTGCGCGTTTGGATTTTGCCTGCTTTTTGCGGCCTACGTCTATTTAAAAATCGGCGGGTTTACGGGTGATACGCTGGGTGCCGCCTGTGAGTTGACGGAATTAATTGCGCCGCTTTGCTGTGTGATCGCGGCGCACCGGGGATGGCTGGGATGACCACAAACAAACATGGCGGCAACATTCGCAAACTTGCGCAGGCCGCGGGATGCCCGCCCGAAGCGATTTGCGATTTTTCGGCCAGCATCAATCCGCTGGGGCCGCCCGAGTCGCTGCGCCGCGTTATAGCCGGTTCCATCAGTTCGCTCGTCCACTATCCCGATCCCGACTGCATGGAGCTGATGGCAACCTTTGCCGGTCGCTTTGGTGTGACGCCGGAAGAAGTTCTCGCGGGAAACGGCTCCACCGAACTGCTTTACCTTTTGCCCCGCGTCACAGGCGCTTTGCGCGCCGTGGTTCCGGTTCCTTCCTATGCCGATTATGTCAACGCCGCTGTGTTGTGCGGACTGCCCGTCGAAAAAGTTCCGCTTGCCGAAGAACAGCGTTTTGCGCCGGATTTGCAGGCTCTCTCCCGCCACTTGCGGGATCACGACCTCGTGATGCTCGGGCAGCCCAATAATCCCACCGGCTGCTTTTGCGATCCGGACGCTTTGCGCGGACTTGCTAAAGACCATCCGCGCGCGACGTTTGTCGTGGATGAATCCTTTCTGCCGTTTGTCGATGAAACCCAAAGTCTGATGAGAAACCGGCCGTCCAATGTGATTGTTTTAATGTCCCTGACCAAATTTTACGCGATTCCGGGTCTTCGTCTGGGAATGATCGTTGCGGATTCATCCATCATCGCCGGGCTCAAAAATATTCTACCTCCCTGGTCAGTCAACACGCTGGCGCAGGCGGCAGGCGTTGCGGCGCTTCGAGAGATGGACTATGCGGAGCAGACCCGGTGCTTTGTCGAAGAAGAACGCCTTTGGCTGCGAGAGGCGCTTATGGCCATTCCCGGCTTCACCGTTTATCCGGGCTCGGCCAATTTTCTGCTCGGGAGAATCGACCGCCCCGAGATGGATGCATCGAAACTCGCAGCGGCGCTTCTGGCTTGTGGCATCGCCATCCGCGACTGCGGCAATTTTGACGGTTTGGATCACCGCTATTTCCGTGTGGCGGTCAAGACACGGGAAGACAACGACCGTTTGATCGCCGCGATCTCAAACGCACTCGGCTCGCCGCGAAAAATGGCCCCGATCAAAAAGAAAGCCAAAACGCTCATGATCCAGGGCACAGGCTCGCATGCCGGAAAGAGTGTTCTGGTTGCCGCCTTTTGCCGTATTCTTCTTCAAGACGGCTATCGCGTCGCGCCTTTTAAAGCGCAAAATATGTCGCTCAATTCCTTCGTGACGAAAGACGGAGGGGAAATGGGACGCGCACAGGCCGTGCAGGCGCTGGCGGCAAAAATCGATCCCGACGTGCGGATGAATCCCGTGCTCCTCAAACCCGCAGGCGATATGCGCTCGCAGGTGATTGTCCGTGGCAAACCGGTGGGACACATGGACTTTCGTAACTATCTTGCTTTCAACCCGCATCCGTTTGAGGCGGCAAAAGAAGACTTCGATTCGCTAAGCGCCGAATACGACGCCGTCATTCTGGAAGGCGCGGGAAGCCCCGCCGAAATCAATCTGAAAAAAAGCGACATCGTCAACATGAACATGGCGCGCTACGCCCAATCGCCCGTGCTGATCGCCGGGGACATTGACCGGGGCGGCGTTTATGCGTCGCTGATCGGGACGATGGAGACGTTTACCGAAGCCGAGCGCAAGCTTGTGGCCGGGTTTCTCGTGAACCGCTTTCGCGGCGATGCAAGCTTGCTGTCCGACGCGCACCGGCAAATGGAGCAGTGGTCGGGCAAGCCTGTTCTGGGCGTTATTCCTTACTTAAATCGATTGGATCTCCCGGAGGAAGATTCCGTGGGCTTCAAGGAAGGCCTGACCGGCGCGAGCAAACCTTCCGCAGATGCGGTCACGTTGGCTGTGATTGATCTTCCGCACATCTCCAACTTCACCGATTTCGACGCGCTGGCCATCGAGCCGGATGTCTGTGTGCAAGTGATCCGCTGTGTCGAAGACCTGGGCGAGCCGGACGCCATCATTTTACCCGGCAGCAAAAATGTCATGGCCGATTTCAACTTTCTTCAAAAAACAGGCCTGGCCCAAAAAATCGCGGCGCTTGCCGCCAATGGAAAAACAGAAATTTTGGGCATCTGCGGCGGCTTCCAGATGCTGGGGGTTCGTATCGATGATCCCGCCGGAATTGAATCCGCGCCGGGATCGGTCATGGATGCGCTGGGGCTATTGCCCGTCGCGACACGCCTGCTGCCGGAGAAAACCCTTAAGCGTGTCGAGGGGAAGCATCTGCCCTCAAACCTCAAGGTTTACGGATACGAGATTCATCACGGCCTCACCGATGCCGGAAATCTCGACCCCTGTCTGCGGACGGATTCGGGCGACGCCATCGGCCTTGCGATTGAAGACGGCCGCATCTGGGGCACGTATCTGCATGGCCTGTTCGACGCCGACGCCTTCCGCCGCTGGTGGATCGACCGCCTGCGGATAAAGCGAGGCTGGAAGGCCCACGGCGAAATCCGCACCATTTACGATCTTGAACCGGCCTTTGACCGACTGGCCGCCGCCGTCCGAGAAAGTGTGGATCTGAAAGCGATCTATCAAATCATGGGGTTCAAATGACTTTGGAGATACAAATACCGCTCGCGGTGCTGCTGGATTTGCTTTTGGGCGATCCGCGATGGCTGCCGCATCCCGTCCGGTTGATCGGGTCGGGGATTGCTGCGCTCGAAAACCCGCTGCGGCGGTTCTCGTCTTCGCAGCGGTTCAACGGCGCGTTGCTCGCGATCATTGTTATCGGGATGACGGGCGGCGTCTCGTATGGCCTGATTCGGCTGGCCGGCTGGCTCCATCCCTTGGCTGCGGATGTTGTCTCGCTTCTTCTCATCTACATGGCTTTGTCCATCCGCGATCTGGGCAAGCACAGCCGAGATGTCTACCGGGCTTTAAAGTGCGGTAATTTGGCGGAAGCGCGGGCTAAAGTTTCCCGCATGGTCGGCCGCGATACGGACGCGCTCGATGAGAAAGGCGTGATTCGCGCAGCGGTGGAAAGCGTGGCCGAAAATACGGTGGACGGAGTGATCGCACCGCTTTTCTTTGCCGCGTTATTCGGCCCGGTGGGGGCGATGATGTATAAGGCGGCCAGCACGCTCGATTCCATGGTCGGCTATAAAAATGAAAAATATCTGCATCTCGGCTGGGCGTCCGCCCGCCTCGACGATGCAGCCAATTTTATCCCGGCCAGGTTTTCCGCGCCGCTGATGGCGATTGCGGCGTTGATCACCGGCAACAGGCCGATGCAGGCCTTGCGCATCTGCCTGCGGGACCGGAAACTTCACGCGAGCCCCAACTCCGGCATTCCGGAAGCGGCCATGGCCGGAGCGCTGGGCATTCAACTGGGCGGCCCGCTGTTTCGCAAAGGCGTTCTGACGGAGCTTCCGACGCTCGGCGATGCGCTGGAGCCGCTGGAAGTAAGGCATATTCGAAAAGCCAACTACGTGATGCTGGCTTCGTCGCTTCTGGCGGCGGTTCTCTTTACGGGAGTGCGATGGTGGATATAAAAAGAACAAAATTAATCATCTGCCTGCTGGTTTTATCTGCCGCCCTGATGAGCACGCGTGCCACATTTTGCGCACCACCGTCCCGCATTGTCTCCCTTGCGCCGTCGATCACCGAGATTCTTTTCGATCTGGGCGCAGAAAACCGTGTGGTCGCCGTAACGGACTTTTGCGACTATCCCGCCGAAGCCAGGCGCAAGCCCCGCATCGGTGGCTTTGCCAATCCGTCGCTGGAGGCTATTGTAGCCACCCGGCCCGATGTGGTCATTATGACGGAAGAAGGCAACCCCGTGGAAATTTACAAGCGGCTTCAAAAGCTGGGGATCAGGACTTACATCTTTCGCGCAAGGCGTCTGGCTGAGCTTCCGCAGGGCATTCGCGACCTGGGCGGTGCGCTGGGCATCGCCGGCGTGGCGGCAAAGCGGGCCGCCGCTGTTGAAAAACAGCTTGCAGGCCTGGCGAAAAAAGCGAAAGCTTCCGCGCCGGGCGGGAAAACCCGCAAGGTGTTGTTTGTCATCCATCCCGAACCGCTTCTGGTGGCTGGACGGGAAACGATCATCGACGACGCCCTGACGCTTCTGGGCGCGGAAAACATCGCCGCCGATGCGGGGACGAAATATCCGAAATTCACCATCGAAGAAATTGTCCGGCGTTCGCCCGATGTGATCTTTATCGGTCAGGGGCCCATGTCCGCCAATCTATCTAAAAGCCTGATGAAGCGGCTGGAAACGCTCGAAGCGGTCCGCAAAGGCCGCGTTTACTATGTCAGCGAACTTCTGTACCGCCTGACGCCCCGGACGGTTACGGGCATTGAGGAACTGGCCGGTTATTTGAAGGGACTCTAAGCGCTTTGGGAGAAAGCATGCTGAAATATCTACTTCTGCTCGGGGTTTTGTTCTTGCCGCTGGCCGTCTTGTCGCGCAAAGCGCGGGGCACGCGGGCGTCCGTGACAGCCGGCCGGATCCTCCGCGTCAGCCTTTTTTTGCTGGCGGTGATTCTGGCCATTGCGGCCCTTTCGCTTTGTTTCGGATCAAGCCCCATTGATGTCGCAGCCGCAATGCGCTGGCTTTTGTCCGGGGCGGATACGGCCCATCCCTGGAGCGCAACGGATCAAACCATTTTGTTTTCCATCCGTCTGCCCCGGATTGTGTTTGCCGGCATCGTTGGCGGGGCGCTGGCGGCGGCGGGCGTGGTTTTTCAGGGCCTTTTGCGCAATCCGCTGGCCGACCCTTACATTCTGGGGATTTCCAGCGGTGCGGCGGTCGGCGCCCTTGGCGCGCTGCTTCTGGGGGTGGCGTTTGCGCCAGGCGTTTCCGGTTCGGCATTCCTGGGCGCTTTGCTCACGGTGATTCTGGTGTATAGCATCGCCCGGACCCGGACGGAGCTGCACTCCGCCACGCTGCTTCTGGCCGGGGTCATCGTCAACGCTTTTTTCGGCGCGGTCATCATGTTTCTGATCGCTACGGCCGGAGACAAGAAACTGCACAACGCCATGTTCTGGCTGATGGGCGATTTAAGCCTTGCGCTGTGGCCGGAAATCCTCCTGTCCGGCATTTTTTTGCTTGCCGGATTTGCCATCATCTTTTTCAATGCCCGGAGCCTGAATCTTATCGCGATCAGCGAAGAAACAGCCGGACAGCTGGGCATTAATGTCGAGCGGACCAAGACGCTTCTGCTTCTGGCCGCGTCGCTGATTACAGGTGTTGCCGTGTCGGTAAGCGGCATTATCGGCTTTGCGGGGCTGATCGTTCCTCATTTGATGCGGATGCTTCTGGGCTCCGACCACCGGCTTTTGCTGCCGTCATCAGTGCTTTTCGGCGGCGCGTTTCTGATGGTGGCCGATACGCTGGCCCGGACGGTTCTGGCCCCGTCGGAATTACCGGTGGGCGTGATCACCGCTTTGTGCGGCGCTCCTTATTTCATTTACCTTTTGCGTGGAAGGGGCTGAGGCCATGACCGTCATTGCATTGGATAACGTCGGTTTCCGTTATGCTGAACCCTGGGTTTTGAAAAAAATCTCCGGCGAGATCAGCCGGGGAGAGTTTGTCGGTATTCTGGGGCCCAACGGTTCGGGCAAAACGACGCTTTTGAAAATTCTCGACGGCATGATTGCACCCCAGGAAGGAAAGGTGCGGATAGGCGGTGTCCCGCTGGCCTCTATCCGCAGAAACGATCTGGCGAAAACCGTGGCCGTGGTCGCTCAGGATTTCCGGATGACATTCCCTTTTTCCGTTCAGGAAGTTGTTTTGATGGGCCGGTCGCCGCATCTGGCCAAATGGCGTTTCGAGGGGGAAACGGATTTGCGGATCGTCCGCGAAGTCATGGCCATGACCGATACGGTGGAACTTGCGGACCGCAATATGGAAGAGCTCAGCGGCGGGGAGCGCCAGCGTGTGCTGATTGCCCGGGCGCTGGCCCAAGAGCCGCAAATTCTGCTTCTGGATGAACCGACGGCTTTTCTGGACATCAAGCACCAGATTGATTTTTTCGATCTGGTGAAATCCCTCAACCGGAAAAAGAATCTGACGGTGGTGGCGGTCACGCACGATATCAATCTGGCTTCTCTGTATTGTGATCGCCTGATGCTGCTGCGCGGCGGGCGTCTTTGTGTTCAGGGAAGTCCGGAAGATGTCGTCACCGAAGAAAACATTGCGGATGTTTACCAGGTCCGGGTCAGTGTGGATTGCAACCCGGCCACAGGCCGCCCGCGCGTATCGCCGCGCGGGGCGCATGTGACGGATGAACAATCCCCATGATGCTCGCCGTTTTTTTATTGGACAGGAATAATAATTATGCTAAATGAAGAGCCGCGGATGTAACGCACCGCAAAGAGCGCGTATAAGACCGCCAGTAAAGGAAGCCGGTGTAAATCCGGCGCTGCCCCGCAACTGTCAGCGGAACGAAATCCACACGATTTCTTTTCAGCGAAGTAGAAAGCGAAAGAAATCCGCCACGGACGTGAAAACGTCGGGAAGGCGTGGAAAGTAGGTTGCCGCAAGCCAGGAAACTTTTTGGACGGTCTCTATAACTTTTATTCCCGAGGGGGAAAGGAGAAGTTCCATGAAGTTGAATTGCAAGTGTTTTGTTGTTTTTTGTCTGTTCCTTTTCATTTTTTGTTTCCACTCCACATCCCAAGCCACAGCGGAGGAAGCGAAGCCGGCGGACGCCGTTCTGATGGATGAAGTGGTCGTTACGGCGACCAAAACGCCGGAAAAGCGCAAAGACGTGCCCAACGCCCTGATCATGATGGACCGGCAGGATATTGCGGCTTCCGGCGCGAAAACTGTGGGCGAATTGCTGGCGGGCGAAACCGGCGTTGACTGGCAGACCTACGGCGATTACGCCGGCGCGTCGCAGGAAATTCATATCCGCGGCATGAAAGGCGACGCCACGCAGGTGCTGGTCAACGGCATGAATGTCGGCTCCGCGTCTCTGGGGGTTGCCGACGTCGGAAAAATTCCACTGGAAAGCATCGAACGCATTGAGATCGTCAAGGGGCCAGGTTCTCTGCTGTATGGGTCGGGAGCGATGGCCGGAACGGTGAATATTATCACCAAAAGCCCCTCGCGAGATAAAATGGCGCTCAAAGCCCAGGCGGGCTGCGGCACGCAAAACACCTATCGCATCGCGGCGGAAAACGGCATGTTTGTCGCGGGCGATTTCGGTTATTACGCGACGGTGGGACGGACGGAATCGGACGGGTTTCGTGACAACGCCTGGCTTAGGCAAAACGATGTTTCCATGAAGCTGTTGTTCGATAAGGACGATCTGATTCAGGCCAGTCTCTATGGCGATTACATCGATCGGGACTACGGGGTGCCCGGTGTGAAGCCTCCCGCGGGCACGGCGGATTATTATGTCGGCGGTGAAAAGTTTTACAACGATGAAGCCGCTTCCTTACTGGATCACAGTTCGGACAAGGACGGGAAAATCGTCTTGAACCTCAAAGGCAGGCCCGTGAAGTGGGTCGGCTACGATGTCAAAGGGTATTACACCAGCATGGACAACTACAATTACACCCGCTATGTTTACAATGGGTCGGGAGCGGAAAACTGGGTGACCAACAAGGTGCTGGGAGCGGATGGTTATGTGGCCTTTTATCCGGTTGACGGCGCAAAAATTCTCTTTGGTGCGGAATACAAGGACTTCAACTGGAAGAATTTCGCCTATAATCTGAACACGTCGGGTGTCCGCGACGGCTCCGAGACAACAGCCGAAGCGCACGTGTTCACGCAGGGCTATTTTGCGGAAGCCGAATACAGGCCCTTCAAATACGGCAAAGTGCTGGCCGGTTTCCGGCACGAAAAGCACTCGGCGTTCGGTTTGGAAAACCTGCCGCTTTTTGGTGTGGTCATCAATCCCCTGGAGACAACGGCGTTGAAGGTCAGCTACGGCAAGCACTTTCTGGCTCCCACACTAAACGACCTGTACTGGCCGGCCGATCCTTACACGGCAGGCAATCCCAACCTCAAGCCGGAAGTCGGCTGGCATACGGATGTGACGATTGAACAGGCTCTCTTCAAAGATAAAGTCTTTATCTCGCTTTCTTATTTCCGGTGGAATGTGGACGACAAAATCCAGTGGGAGCCGGATTCACAGGGCGTCTGGAGTCCGATTAATCTCTATGGCTACAAGGCGGACGGAATCGAAGCGGGCTTTAAAATCGGGCCATTCTATGATGTGATGCTGGCGCTCAACTACACCTACACCAACGCCGAAGAAGAAAACCGCGCTTACACGCGTCAGGATTACGGTTACCCGCCTTCTTTGCCTCCGGACTTCCAGTACAACATCGTGAAACGCCGAGCGGCCATGACGCCGGAAAACCAGTTCAAAGGTGATCTGATCTACAAAAGCAGCTTCGGGCTGACGGCGACGGCAACCGCCCGCTATGTCGGTGATCGCGTCATGTACCGGACGGAAACGACGACCTATCCGGACACGACGACCGCGACGTATTCGCTGGGGTCTTACTGGACGGCGGATTTGAAACTGGAGCAGCGGCTTTTTCAACATTTCCTTCTGTCGCTGGCCGTTCGCAACATTCTGGATGAAGAGTACGATACGCATTTCTCCACGTTTACGGATCAGGCAACCTATAACACTTCAGTTGCCGGGTATCCGGGGGCAGGCCGATCGGTTTACGTCGGAGTGACGTATGAATTTTAGTTTCTGAAAGGACATATTTTATGAAGTGTTGTTTGATGGCGGTTCTTATTTTGATGCTGCTTTCGCCCTTGGCTTGGGCGCAGAACATCGTTCTTCCGGAAAGGCTGCAAGCCAAGGCATTGATTCTTCGTGGCGAAAGAGACGGCCTCTGGGAAAAAACACTGGTCGTGGAGTTTCCCGCCTCCCGCCGAGTGCTATCCACTCAGGACGGTTTTATGAAGGCGAAGGTTATGATCAATTCCGCGGCCGAACCCGCCCTGTGGGCAAAAGTCTGCAAGGAAATGAAGACGGAGAAAGACGTCGGCGGCAAGGTTTATCTACGAAACATGAAGGAGCGGGTGGCAAGCCGGCTTAAGACCCGTTCTGATCTGATCGCTCAGTTGGGCACCGCCGCCGATATGGACCACCTGGCCGTGGTGACCAAAGAGCATCAATCGTTTGTCGTTACGGCGTTGGTCACAGCGGGCGCGAAAACGAACGCGCTACGTACGGGTGTAGACGAAGGCGTGCATGTTGAAGGCGAAGAGCCGAAAGGCACGGTGATCATATTTATCCTGACTAATGCCAAATTGACGGACGGCGCGATGGCCAGAGCCCTCATCACGGTGACCGAAGCCAAGACAGCTGCTTTTCAGGATCTTAATGTTCCCAGCACGTACACGAAAAACGTGCAGGCTACGGGAACGGGCACGGACGGCATTATTATCGCAACCGGAGAGTCAGGACCGCAGGCGACGTACACCGGAGGCCACAGCCGGATCGGAGCGCTAATCGGCAAGGCCGCGCGCGAGGCCGTCATCGAGGCGCTGGGAAAGCAAAACGATTTTAAATTGAAGAAGTAAAAAATATGCAGAATCCATCCCTGGCGGTTCCGCATCGAAGCGATTTGTTCGATGCGGAACCGGAAACCTCTTTATCTTCGCCTATAACGCCGGCTGCACCGGAAGTGCCGGGCACTGTTGTGGCGGCGTCCGGCGCGCATTTCCGGGTGAGATGGATTTTTGCCGATGCGAAATGGGCCATTGCCTTATCCCTTGTCTTGCATGTGGCGCTGGTGCTGGTATTATCCGCAAGCGTAATGCAAACGCAGTCCCCGGTTATGAAGCATGAAACCCTGCAGGCCACACTGGTGACACCGGACGATACCGCCCTTCCCTTCGAAAAAAAGCGGGATTTTGCCGGTGCAGTGAAGGTGTCGGCGGTTTTAGCCGCCCCGCGCTCAAGCGATCTTTCCGCAATAAAGCCGGCTGTCGAAATCTCTCCGGCCGTTTCATCCGATCCCGGCGAAAAAACAGTGATGGCTTTCGATGTTGAACGCAGGGCAGTGCCTGCGAAAGCATCCGACCCGGTTCCGGCATTGCCGGATACGGGAACGGCCGATCTAAAAAACCAGGTTTCTGCTTCTGAGTCCGCGCAGTTTACCGCCCCGGCTGCTTCCTCCTCGACGGCCAGGCCCCGCTACCGGGAAAATGCGCCTCCTTCCTACCCGCAGGAGGCGCGCTTTCGCGGTCAGGAGGGCGTGGTGCTCATCCGCGCGGAAATTCTGCCGGAAGGCCGGACGGGCGCTTTGAAAATCAAAACATCCTCCGGTTATACCCTGCTGGATCAATCGGCGCTGGACGCGGTCCGGGGCTGGAAATTCGATCCGGCCCGCCAGATGGGAAAAGCGGTCGCCGCCTGGGTGGATATTCCCGTCCGGTTTGTTTTGAAGAGAAACGACTAAAAGCTCGGTGCGGGCTACCGATACGGCTTGGCGGAAAGCCGCGATTCATTTTTTTATCATTTTTTATAGCATTTCATGCCTGTTTCAGATAAGTAGCTTTTCATGAATACGGAATGGCACCTGATAAACACACCCCAAGCCGCCCAACGTGCCGCCGAACACCTGTGCCAGGCCCCGCTTTTGGCGATCGATACCGAATATGACTCCTTCCGGTATTTTCGTGAGAAACTCTGTCTGATCCAGATTTACGCCCCCACAACTGCTTATGTGATCGATCCAACGGCTTTGCCGGATTTGTCGTTTCTGGCCAAACCTTTCAAAAGCAAATCCGTTTTAAAAATTCTGCATGCCGCCGACAATGATATCCGTCTGTTGCGCCGCGACTACGACTTTGAATTTTATAACATTTTTGACACGCACCGGGCGGCGATGCTTCTGGGGTACCGGCATTTGTCGCTGGAAAAAATGATCCGGGAATTTCTGGGGGTGGAACTTAAAAAAAGCAAAAAAATGCAGCGTTCGCGCTGGGACCACCGACCTCTTTCCGACGAACAGCTGGAATATGCGGTGCAGGATGTCACGCTGCTGCCGGAGCTGTATGAAAAGCAGAAGGCCGCACTGCGCGAGAAAGGGCTTGATGCTCCCGCTCGCGATGCGTTTGCCAAAATTGCCGCCGCCCTCTGGCAGGAGAGAACCTTCGACCGGCGTGGGTATGCCAAGATCAAAGGCTATTACGCCATGGAACAAGAGCAAAAAGAGCTGCTCAAAAAACTCTATGTCTGGCGGTTTGAGAAAGCCAAAGAAGCAGACTGCGCCGTTTTCATGTTTTTGCCGGACGATACACTGGCGGAAATGGTGCAAAAAAAAGATTGTCTTCAGGATATCCTGCCTCCGGAAAAATATCGGCGCTACGGAAGCGACCTGGAAAAAATTCTCAGTTAAATTGATATATTATCGTTGCGTCGGAATGGTTTACGCACAAAAATCGCTTAATATTTCTCCGTTTTATCAGTTAATTTATTGTTTTTATTGATTTTTTTGAAGTAATTCCTTTTCTCTGCCATCTTGCGGCTGTCGGATTTATTTACATTTTGAAATATCCGGACAGGCGACATTAGAAATAATGTCATACATTTCAATATATTGTGTTTATGGCATGTTAAATGCAAAATATTCCTTTAGAAATATTTTAAGGAGGAGTTTCCCCGATGAAAAAAATTGGATCATTTGCAGGAGTTGTCTTACTCGTCTCGTTATGCGTCTCCTTTTCGCAGGCCACGGTGTTGAACTTTGAGGGCTTGGATAGCAACGTTGCCTTACCCTCAAACTATGCGGGATTGACATGGGATAGTGCCTGGATATCCTGGGACAGCGGTTTGTCGTCTGATTATCCCTCCCTTTCCCAAAGCAATGTCATTTACTCACACAATTACGGCGGCTGGATCGATTTTGGACAGGATGTCACATTTCAGGGATCCTGGGTGGCATCGGGCGATATGGATCAGACCATGTGGTGGGAAGGTTACAATGACGGTCAACTGGTGGGCACGTCGGAAGTGTTGAGCGGCGGCGATAAAAAATTTGTTGCCGTGGACTGGACCGTGGACTACGTAAAGTTTGTCAGCTCAAGTTACAATCATTTTGTTCTCGACGATATTACCTATGAGAAGAAAACCGCAATTCCCGAACCCGCCTCACTGCTGCTTCTGGGGCTGGGGCTTCTGGGGCTTTTAGGAGCAAAAAAGGCGCGTAAGAAATAAATCTGATTTTTAACTTCAGAAAAAAGGCGGAGGCTTAAGGCCCCCGCCTTTTTTATTAACTTATTTTCAGCACCGGAGCGACGGGCTGCTTGCCCGCGAGCATTGCTTTTGCCATCGCGTTGAAATCCGCCGCCACGCGGGAGCGGGGCGACTTGAGCACGGGAATTTCCTGCTTTAAAATGGATTTCGGCACGATATCATCCTGACGGATGGAGCCCAGCCAGGAAAGCGAAAAGCCCAGAAAGCGGCGGCTGATCGTGTCGATGTTTTTGAATATGGATTCTCCTTCCTTGCTGTCGGCGACGTTGTTGGTGATAATACCGAACGACTTCCGTCCGAATGTCTGATGCATTACTTTGACCATGGCATATGCGTCGGTCAGGCTGGTGAGCTCCCGGTTGATGACGATCATGTTTAAACCGGCCAGTGAATTGAACTGCAAAACGACGTCCGAAATGCCCGCGCCCGTGTCGAGTAAAATGATATCGTAGCTTTCGATTTCCAGGAGCATATCCTTAATCGTTTGGATTTTTTCGAACAAAAGCTGAGCCATTTCCCGGATGCCGGAGCTTGCGCAAATCAGATCAAAGCCGCCCTTGGTTGTAAAAATCACATCACGCAGATGACACCCGTTGAAAACAACGTCCTTGAGTGTTCGGGCGGGATTAATGCCCAGCATGATGTCGATGTTGGCCAGCCCCAGGTCGCAGTCGACCACGAGGACTTTTTTCCCGGCGGCGGCAAGCGTCGCCGCCAGATTAATCGCTACGAAGGTCTTGCCTACGCCGCCTTTGCCGCTGGTGAGCGACAGAATCAAGGGGGGTGTTTTGCGTTTCACTTTTTCTCTCCGGTTTTTTGTTGAAGCTTCTTTTTCGCTTGGGAAGGCTGAAAGATATGAAACAAAATTTCTTTTTCCGCCCAGGTAACCGGTTTGGATTCGCGGATATCAATGGTTGGATGAACGATCTTGCCCTTGCCCGTTCGTTTGGCTTGATAAAGATGCTGATCGACCCGGTGCAGGAACTCATCTGCGCTCAGTTTGCATGATGCGTCGTATTCATCCACGCCGATCGAGGAGGACACCGGCAAATGCAAATCCCTGGCCGACTTGAGGATCAATTGATGCCAGCGCCGGGCAATCGTGATGCTGTCGCGCAGTGTTGTGGCCGGAAGAATGACGGCAAATTCATCGCCTCCGAAACGGCAGGCAAAATCCGTCGGTCGGACGCTGGCGGTTATTTTTTGTCCGATGTTAAGCAGGAAGGTATCGCCTGCGTCGTGCCCGCGCGTGTCATTGACGGTTTTGAAATTATCCAGATCGATAAACACCAGACAGAAAGGCTCGCCTGTTCTGCGTGTCCGCGCAATTTCGATGTTCATCTGGGCGTTGAAAAAGCGCTTATTGTAGAGGCCGGTCAGTTCGTCCGTGATGCTCAGGGACTTCAAGCGCCGGTTTTCCTTTTCCAGCTTCGTCAGGCGATCCAGCAGGTTGTCATGTGCGCGCATGGCCAGGCCTTTGACGGACAGTTTGTCGCGCTGACCCTCTGTCAGATCCTTTGCCGCAATGACGATATATTCCAACGCGTTATCTCTGGCGTCGTCGGTTTTGGATATTTTATTTGGATTTTGTTTTAAAAGACGTTGCAGTGTTGCCGGATGTTTGGATGAGGATGAACGCGCAGTTTTTTTAACAGGTTTCATTCGTCACGTCCGCAATTATGAAAAAGAGACTGCGTTTAAAAATGGTGCCGAAGCCGGGATTTGAACCCGGACGGGCGGTGCCCACCACCCCCTCAAGATGGCGTGTCTACCAATTCCACCACTTCGGCAACCGAATGCTACACATGCTTGCCGGTCCATGAATAACTGAACGCATATAACCGGCTTGAAGATATGGCAAAGAACAAATTATTTTGCAGCCGGGGCCGCGTGTGTCGCAGGCGCTGCTGGTGCGGGCGCTGTTGACGGTGCTGCCGGAGGCGCTACAGGCACGGATGTTGACGGAAGTGTTTGCTTTGTCGCGGGCACGGCAGATCCCTTCATCAACGAAGAGGACTGCCGACTCGTGCTGAACGTTAATGCAAAAGACGTCAGCATAAAAATAATGGCGACCGCCGCTGTCAGTTTTCCCAAAAAGGTTCCCGCGCCGCCTGAACCGAAGACGGTTTGACTGGATCCGCCGAACGCGGCGCCCATATTGGCTCCCTTGCCCGCCTGAAGCAAGACAGTTAAAATCAACGTAATACAGGCCAACACATGAAGAATGGTTAATAATGTCGTCATAATTTATTTCCTTTTTTCCGCTTGAGTACTTGCCGGAACCCTATCACCGGCGGATTTTTTAATCAACGCTTCTTTGAGTATCTTGTTGAATTCATGAATATATTCAAACGGATAATTTTCAGAATCCACCCAAAAGCCGCGGCATCATAGCCAAATGATGAATAATCGTCAACTGTTTTCTTTGGGCATGTTTTCTTTGGGCAAAAAATGTTTGCACTGAAAGATTTTGCTTTTCATTCTTCCATCTTCAGCTTTGACCCTGTTGCTTGCCCCTTGCCTCCGGCATCTGCCGGACTTCGCATCGCCATGGCGGCGCTCCGCCTGGCTCCTTGAACCTATCGCCTTACTCCCACTCCCACGCGGTCGCAGCACTTCTGAATCGAGCAGATGCTGCAATGCGGAGAGACGGGTTTGCAGGTTTTTCGTCCGAACGATACCATCAGCGTATTATAAATGATCCAGTGGCGGCGCGGCAGTTTGTCGCGCAGCGCAAATTCGGTTTCATCCGGTGATTTGGTTTGAACGTACCCAAGGCGGTTGGAAATGCGATGCACATGAGTGTCCACGCAAATGCCGTCCTTGCCGAACGCCAGCGTGATGACCAGATTGGCGGTTTTGCGTCCCACGCCCTTGATGCTCAAAAGATCATCGAGATTGTCCGGGACACGTGATTCAAAGCGGTTGATCAATTCACTGCAGACATGATGGATGTTTTGCGACTTGTTGCGGTAAAAGCCGACCGGATAAATGGCTTTGGCGATTTTGGCTTCCGGAACCTGAAGCATTTCTTCAGGCGTGGAGGCCAGCGCAAAAAGGCGGTCGGTGGCTTCCGCCGTAACTTCGTCTTTGGTCCGCAAACTCAAAAGCGTGGAAATCAAAATGACAAAGGGATCATACTTGCTTTCCGCCAGATGTGTGACGATGGGCATTTCGCCCAATTCGAGTTCTTTTTTAAGGATTTTGACAATGGCATTGATATCGCTGTCCCGCATGTGCTCCGCCTTCGGATGAATGTTCGTAGTCGCTTTTATAGTATGGGGCTGGTTGAAAAGCAAGTTTATACCCTATTGAGACAGAAGCGATTTGCGAAGGTCTGTGCCGATCAAAAAATAATAAATGTTCTTGACTTTATTCTTCTTCCTAGGCATGTGACTAACTCGTTTCAATATTTCACCCTAAATTTGATCGCCATCTAAAGAAATAGAAAGGAGAACGATTTTTTATGGAAAGAAAATCATTGAAGAAGCTGATGGTTGTTCTTGCTGCGGGTCTGTGTCTGGCGGGGCTTTTCGTTCAAGCGGGTTATGCCCAGTGGTGGTCGTCGTCTTCCAGTTCATCCTCCAGTTCGTCATCGTCGGGCGCGGCGGTAGCCGACCCCGAATTGACCGGGCCCTACACCAAATGCACGTATATTCCGCCCGGTCATTCAGGATATGCCGCGGCAAAAGTGTATTACCCCTGCGATGCTACCGGGCGAATGTCCGCAACGACGCTGATGGGAGGCTACACACACACCTATGATGTCATGGGATGGCTGGCCGATCACCTGGCCTCTCATGGCTTCATCGTTTTTGCCATGACGCCCAACGATATCAGGGGAAAGAATAATTCCTGGACATCGGCCCACAAGGCGGGCATCGCACAGCTGAAAATAGAAAGCACGCGCGCGGGAACAACGGCAAGCCCCAACCCGATTAAAGGCAAAATCTACACCACCCGTCTGCAGGTGATGGGCTATGACAAGGGCGGCGCCGGCGCCTTGCTCGCGGCGCTTTCTTTGGGCTCCGGCGTGAAAGGCGCGCAGGCCTTTTCGCCTATTTTTGATGAAACGTGCAGCCTGAAAACCATGAGGGCCAAAACCTCTATCCATGATCATTCATGCCATTCTCCAACAGCAATCGATGATTACGGCTTGATCGATACGCTTCCGATCTGTCTCGAATATACGCACTATAAGTACAGCCAAATGGTATTTAATCACTGTTTTTGGACGAAAAGTAATATGCCCAGGCCCAAAAGGCACATTACCGCGTTTATGAAATATTTTCTGGACGGAAATTTTTCCTATGCCGAATATCTGAAACCTCGGGAGACCGATAAAGATACCTACTATAAAAGAAGTAATTGCATCGGTTCCTCATACACCAAGAGCGTCTCCGCATCCTCTTCTTCGGGGAGCTTCTGTGATATGAATCAATATCCTTGTCCCGGAACGGCAAGCTCTTCGGTGTCATCAAGCCAGACGCTGATGTGGTAGCCCAATGAAAAAACAGTGGCGTCCGGGTTTGTGCGCCCCGGCCGCTTCTTCTCCATCATTCTAAAATCATTGATAAAGCCTGATTTTGCCCGCCGGAATTTCACTTGACAGCGCCTTGTTATTCTTATATTGCCGACGGTGCGTCTTGCGCGCGCACCCGATGGAGTTTGACACGTCCGGGACCTGGAACATCCGGCATCCCCGAAACAAGCAAATAAAATCCATCCGGCAGGTCGCCTCGCCAGGCTCTTAAGCTCTGCGGGGGAAATGTAGTGAGTTCATGCAAAAAACAAAGAAATATCCTATCAATCAGCCGGATGAAATCGGACGGCGCAAAAAGAAAATGGGGCAGGTGGTCGTCATTGAAGACCGCTGCAAAGGATGCGGCTTCTGCATCGCCAATTGCCCCCGGCAGGTTTTAAAAGTCTCCTCGGTGTTCAATAAAAAAGGATACCATCCCCCCGAAGTCATCGACACGACCCGCTGTGTGAATTGCCACTTCTGCGAAATTCTCTGTCCCGAGTTTGCGATTTACAGCATTGAATATGACGACCTCGAAGAATGAGGTTCAATAAAGGAGCGTTATTTTGTTGGCCAAGGAAGTAAAAACAGGAATCCATTTCATGAACGGCGACGAGGCCTGCTGCGAAGGCGCGCTGGCCGCCGGCTGCCGGTTCTTTGCCGGCTATCCGATCACGCCCGCCACCGAAGTGGCCGAATCCATGTCGCGCCGGCTTCCGGAGTTGGGCGGCATTTATATTCAGATGGAAGATGAAATCGCCTCGATGGCGGCCATTCTGGGCGCAAGCTGGGGCGGAGTCAAATCCATGACCAGCACGTCGGGTCCGGGATTTTCGCTCATGATGGAAAATATCGGTTTGGGACTTTGTACGGAAACGCCCTGCGTCGTCTGCAACGTGCAGCGCGCGGGCCCCAGCACGGGGCTGCCCACACTGGTGGCCCAGGGAGACATGATGCAGGCGCGCTGGGGCTCGCACGGCCATTACGAAATCATCGCGCTATCGCCTGCAAGCCCTCAGGAAATGTTTGATTTTACGATCCGGGCGTTTAATTTAAGCGAATACTACCGGCTGCCTGTGATTCTCCTGGCCGATGAAACGATCGGTCACATGAATGAGCGCGTAGTCATTCCCCGCGAAGAAGAAATTGAAATTATCAACCGGCGCAAACCAAGTGTGTCGCGTGAAAACTATCTGCCTTACGAGGCGGATGCCGACGGCATCGCGCCCATGGCCAACTGTGGCGACGGCTACCGGGTTCACGTCACGGGCCTCACGCACGACGACCGCGGCTACCCCGCGATGGACGCCAAAGCGCAGGAAAAGATGGTGAAGCGTCTGGTCGATAAAATTCGCCTGAACCACGACAAAATCATCAGCACAAAAAATTTGTATCTGGACGACGCGGACGTGGTCGTGGTGTCCTACGGCATCAGCGCCCGCTCCGCCATGCAGGCCGTTCGCAACGCCCGCAACGAAGGAATCAAGGCGGGCCTCATTAAACTGGAAACCATCTGGCCGTTCCCCGAGGAACTGATCCGCGAAGTCGCCTCCGGGGCCAAAGCCATGATCATGGCGGAAATTAACGGCGGCCAAATGGTGCGGGAACTGGAACGGGCCGCCTGCGGGTCCTGCCCCGTGACTCTTGTGGGCAATTACGGCGGTGCGATTCTGCATCCGGCAACCATTCAAAGCGCCATTGCCAAGGCAGCAAAAGGGTAAATTATGACAACAGCAAAAGCCGTTAAAAATGTTCCTCCGCATCCAATGGATTCGCTCTTGCGGACGGAACGAATTCCTCATATCTGGTGCCCCGGCTGCGGCATCGGCACCGTGTTTTCCGCCGTGCTGCACGCCATTAAAAATACCGGCTGGGACCCCAATTCCATCGCCATGGTTTCCGGCATCGGCTGCACCGGCCGCATGGTCGGCTACATCCGTCTGGACTCCTTTCACACGACTCATGGCCGGGCGCTGCCGTTTGCCACGGGGCTGAAACTGGCCAAGCCGGACACCAAGGTGATTGTCGTCTCCGGCGACGGCGATTTGTTTGCCATCGGCGGCAATCATTTCATTCACGCCGCGCGCCGCAACATGGATCTGACCGTTATCTGCGTCAACAACCTCAACTACGGCATGACAGGCGGCCAGCAGGCCCCCAGCACACCGCTCGGCGCCAAGACCACCACATCCGTCAACGGGTCGCCCGAAGAGCCGTTCAATTTCTGTTATCTGGCCTCCGCCTGTGGTGCGACGTATGTGGCGCGCTGGACGGCCATGCAGGTGCGGTCTCTTCGGAGCTCGATTAGCGAAGCGCTCGAAAAACGGGGATTCAGTTTTGTCGAAGTCATCACGCCCTGTCCATCGTCCTTCGGGCGGCGCAACCGCATGGGCACTGCATTGGAAATGCTGAAATTTTATCAGGGCCGTTCCGTCATCCGCGGCGATATTGACCCCAAGGAAGCCTCCATGGACATCGACCGCGAAATCGTCGTGGGCAAATTCGTTGATATCGAGCGCCCCACGTTTCTGGATCATTATGAAAAAATGAACCGTCTCAACATGCCGCAGTGGCGTTCGATGCATCCCGATTCACAGAAAGGGCGCTAAACCATCATGCCGGATAAACGCGAAAGACACATTCTCATTACGGGATTCGGCGGCCAGGGCATCGTCATGGCCGGAGACATTCTGGGCAAGGCGGCGACGCTGTATGATCACAAGCACGCCACCATGACGCAAAATTACGGGCCGGAAGCCCGCGGCGGCGCCTGCTCCAGCCAGGTGATTATCAGCGGCGAGGAAATTCTTTTTCCCTGCGTCGAGGAACCGGAAATTCTGGTGTGCATGAGTCAGGAAGCCTACATGAAAAACGTGAAGTCGCTGCGGCCGGAAGGCACGCTCATCTGGGACACGGATCTGGTGCACACGCGCAAGGCTGATATGAATTTCAAGACGTTTCACGTGCCCGCCACGCGTTACGCCGAAAGCCTGGGCACCAAGATGATGGCCAACATCGTTATGCTGGGATTCGTTTCCGCCGTGGAGCCGATTGTCCATGCCGAAGCGCTCAAAAAAGCCGTGCTGGAATCCGTTCCCGCCGCCACAAGGGACAATAATCTGAAAGCCTTCAACATGGGCCGGGAATACGGCCAGTCGATCATCAAAGGCACCGTTAAACCGGAACCCGGCAAGCATCAGGATTAGCGTAGGGAACGGTCGCGACCGTTCCCCGCAGGCTCTGCCTTTTTGTGTTACGCCCGGTGAGGCGCACCTGCCTGAAGGTTAAAATCCGCCGCTATTTATATTCGCTTTTGAACACCTGCCAGACCGGGGTGGGCTCATCATTGTACTGACGCCAGACAATGATGGCGCTTCCTGTGTCGCTTGCGACTGCCTGAGGGTTGCGGGCATTTTGTCCGTCGGGACTGATACAATCGGTAAGGCCTGACGGATGCGACCAGACGCCCGCGCGATACTCACTTTTGAAAATTTGATCGTAGACGCCGTCGGACTGATACCAGGCAATGACGACGTTGCTGTTTGCGTCCAGCGCAACCGATGGATAAAGGGCATTTTGCCCGCCGGGACTGATAAAATCGGCAAGGGTGGCAGGATGTGCCCAGACACCCGCGCGATACTCACTTTTAAAGATCTGTGTGCTCGTATAACTGATGTATTGATACCAGACCATGACGGCATTGCCGTTTGCATCCATCGCCACCTGGGGAATCAGAGCATTGTGACCGTCGGGACTGATGTTATCGGTAAGGCCTGACGGATGCGCCCAGACACCCAGGCGATATTCGCTTTTGAAGATCTGAAAGTGCGTTCCGTCTTGCTGCCACCAGACGATCAGGGCGTCGCCATTTGCGTCCATGGCCGTCTGCGGATCCCAGGCATCCTGCCCGTCGGGGCTGATACTGTCGGCCAGGCCGGCTGGATGAGTCCAGGCGCCCGCGCGATACTCGCTTTTGAAAATCTGTGATTTCAAACCGTCGGACTGATGCCAGGCGATCAGGGTGTTGCCGCTTGCGTCCATGGCCGTCTGCGGATTATGTGCATCCTGCCCGGCGGGGCTTATGTGGTCGTTAAGACTTGCGGGACCGAACCAGACGCCCGCGCGGCGCTCGCTTTTGTAAATCTGATATTTGGCGCCGTCGGACTGGTACCAGACGATAATGGCGTTGCCGTTTGTGTCCATGGCAGCCTGCGGGTTGAATGCGTTTTGCCCGGCGAGGCTCACGGCGTCGCTAAGACTTGCCGGATGGCTCCAGGCGCCGCCGCGGTATTCGCTTTTGTAAATCTGAAAATCTGCTCCGCTGTATTGATACCAGACGATAATGGCGTTGCCGTTTAGGTCCATGGCCACCCGCGGGTTAAAGGCGTTTTGGCCGTCGGGGCTGATATTGTCGGTCAGACCCGCGGGATGCGACCAGTTGCCGTTGCGATACTCGCTTTTAAAAATCTGGTAATATCCGGAAGCGTCACATTGATACCAGACGATAATGGCATTGCCGTTTGCGTCCATGGCTGCGTGGGGGATCGACACCTCTTCTCCGTCGGGGCTTAAGTTGTCGGCCAGATTTAACGGATGATACCAGGCGGCGGGTATTTGGGTTACCGTAACCGTATACGTCTGGGTCGTGCCGTCCTGGGCGGTCACCGTGTAGACGACAGGCAAGGTAAAGTTATTGACGGTCACGCCGCTTACCTGCGGCGTTGAGCTGACCTTGACACTTGCGCCGGTGCTGGTAAAGACCGCGGCAAGCCCCGTGACATTGGTTAGCCCCGGCACGGCCACCGCAATGGTTTTTCCCGATTCATCAATGGTTCCGGAGACACCCGCCAGAGCATAGGCGGTTATCGCCTTCTGTGACGACAATACAACAGGGGCGTCGCCGCCTCCTCCGCCGCAGGCCGTCATAAAAGCGCAAAAGCATAAAACGCCAAAGCGTGACAGAGCCTTCTTTTTCATAATCCCTCCTTGCGTTTCGAACAACTGCCGGTGACGGATTTTGCGGGCAATCCAACTTTACCTGCAATGCTCCATGCATGAGGGCATTGGTTTAAGGGAGAAAAAGGATACTATCACAACGAGGTGTCAAACGGACCGACGATTGGAATCGCAAAAAAGAGTAGGCTGTGACTGAAGAACTGCCACGGAATATTCTGCGTGAAAAACACGGGTGCATTATAAGCCTGAATAAAACAGGAGTCAATCTTGACGAAAAAAAACTTCAGTGCCAGGAGGATGCTTTTATGTCTCTTTTTTTAGAAATTGCTCGCCGTACTGAATGCCGGTTTGATAAGCGGCGCGCAGCGGGACTTCGTCTTTGGTCGTGCGGCCGACCTCCAGATGAGGGGGCGGAGCGATTTGGGTTATCCGGACGCCCGAAGGCGGCTGAGAAATAAAAGCCAAAGAGGCGTTATAGTTGTCCGCGCGCTTTTGGAAAGATTCCACCAGTTTCGGATATTTGCGGAAATACAATGAAAAGACCGCCCAAGACAGATAACTTTTCTTTTTGACGTAATGGGCCGGCTGTGACCGGATAACGGTAATGTCTGTTGCGCCGCGCCGTTGCGCTTCGCGCACGGGAATGGAGTCGGCCATCCCGCCGTCAGTGGCTTTTTGGCCGTCGACCTCCAGAATGTTGCGGTAGAGAATCGGCAGCGAACTGGAAACCTTCAGATAATGCTCCAGCGTGGACGCATCGGGCCTCAGATACAGCGCCTCGCCTGTTTCCATCGCGGTGGCCACAATCAGGTAATCTTTGTTGAGTGTCCGCAGTTTTTCATCGATATGCCGAAGGTTCAGACGGTAATGCGTGATGGTTTGCTCCCACATCCAGTCCAGGTCCATCAGGTGTCCGCCTTGAAGAAAACGCAAAACGTTAATGAACTGGGGGGCCAGGGAGTATCTCAGGGTGATGTCGAAGTTGCGGTCATACTGTCCGGCCAGATGCGAGGCCAGATGGCAGGCCCCGGCGGAAACGCCGATGTACAGATCAAACGGATCGAATCCGGCTTTTCCGAACGCATGGAGAACGCCGGCGGCGAAGATGCCGCGCATGCCGCCGCCTTCCACCACAATCGCTTTTTGAGGAGAATGGTTCATACGCAAGTGCAAGGACGCCCCGGAATTCGTATGAACTGCGGGGCGTCCCTATGAAAATCGCCTTTGAGGCCAATTACAGCCCCGGCAGGCGCGCTATTAACCCGTTATTTCTTGTAGCTGTACCAGCCTTCGCCGGTCTTCTGTCCGTATTTGCCCTGAGTGTAGAGTCGAACAACGTTGGGTTTGGGAAGATCCGCCGGATCGCCGGTTCTTCTGAATTTGCCCATTTCGATGTCGTAGGCCAGATCGATGCCGGTCAGATCCATCAGGCGGAACGGACCCATCGGATGGCCGGCGCCGTAAACGCAGGCTTTGTCGATGTCTTCATAAGAAGCAACGCCCATTTCGAGCATCCACTGGGCTTCTTTGGCGATGACGGCGAAAATGCGGTTTAAAATGAAGCCGTCCACTTCTTTCTTAATGTGCACGGGTTCTTTTTCGATTTTACGGCAGAAGTCCATCAGAATCTGAGCGGTTTCGTCGGAGACATGGGGTCCCTGGACGACTTCGACCAGTTTCATCACCAGCGCCGGGTTGAAGAAATGCAGGTTGGCGACCTTGGCGGGGCGGTTGGTCACGTGGGCGAATTCGGAGCTGACGATGAAGGAGCTGTTGGTGGCCAAAATGGCGTGGGCCGGAGCAATCTTGTCCAGATCGCCGAAAACCTTCTTCTTGAGGTCGATTCTTTCCAGTACGGCTTCGATCACCAGGTCGGCATTGCCGGCTGCCACTTTCAGATCGCCGGTGAAGGAGATGTTTGCACGGGCGGCCTTGGCCTTGTCTTCCGTCATTTTGCCCTTCTGAACGCGGCCGGCCAGATAGGTGTCCACAAACTTTTCGGCTTTTTCCAGCACGGCGGGAATAACGTCCGTACAAACCACTTTGTAGCCGTACAGAGCGCAATGCAGGGAAATCTGATGGCCCATGTTACCCGCGCCTACCACACATACGTTTTTTACATCTTCAATCTTCATGTTTTCTTTCCTCTCTTTCCGTTGATTTTTATATCCAATAAGCCACTTGCAGAACAATGGCCTCTGCTTGAAAAAAAAGCTTGATCAAGATTTTTCTACTGCTTCCCGCCGATTCTTCTAAAGACGGATAGTGATGGAAATTCAATGAGCAGACGCCCCTCGTTATACTAAGGGTCATGAGATTGTCAAGACATAATTTGAGAGCGGGAAGCTGGGCGGGGTTTGCCGCCGGGATAGAGAATGCCGTCTTGGAGAATCAAAACCACCGGCCACTCGACGCCCCGGATAAAGGCCAGCTCGGCCGGATGAACGCCCGGGGATGGCGTCCAGCCGTCGGGCTGAACAAAATCCATCTCCCAGAGAGGCTGGTTGTTCATGAACACCACGCCCCGCCAGGTTTCGTGGGTCTGATGGTCCACCTCCGGCCATGAGTGCAGACGGAGATCGACTGCGCCAGTCTGCTTCATGCCTTCTGCAAGCCCCCGAGCGGCGTTTTGCATGTGCGGGGTTGTGCGCCACACGGCCAGTGCCAGTAGCCCGGCGGCGAGCGCGGCCCCGTAAAAGACGGGATTGTACGTGACGGCGCCTGCCATCAGCAGCCCCGCCGCAAGACCTGCGGCAACGGGTCTTGCCAAATGCAGAAATTTTCCCCGGCCTGTTTTCTTGAGCTTTTCGATTTGTTCGTCTTGCGGACGTTGCATGGTGGTCCCCGCCTGTTGAAAAATTGCCGCTATTATGGCGTTGGCGCATCGCGATAGTCAAGGGCATTTCCACGGATCAAAAAACATTGACAAAAGTTGGAATCAATATATAGGTAAAGGTCATTATTTAGGGAGTTGAAACGGTTATGTTTGGCATTGGCTGGCAGGAACTGCTGATTATTGCAGTGGTTGCGCTTTTGATCGTGGGGCCCAAAAAGCTGCCCGATCTGGCGAAATCGCTGGGAAAAGGCTTCAGTGAATTCAAAAAGGCGACGGAAGGCGTCACCGACGATCTCAAAGACGCCCTGAAAGAGGACGAAAAACCGAAGCCGGACGGCGGGCTGAAAGAATCGCTTCTGGCCGGAAAAACAGATACCGAAGAAACAAAGACGGAAACGGCCGGCGATAATGCCGGGAAAAAATGAAAGTCACATTAAAGCGCTCAATTCCGATACCTTCCCAAACGGCTTGCTATGGAAACCCACGACGACCCTAAAATGTCTCTGACGGAACATTTGATCGAACTGCGCAAACGGCTGTCCCGGTCATTGATCGCCGTCGGGATTGGTTTTTTTGGCTGTTATTACTTTAAAGACGCGCTGTTTGCCGTTATCAGCAAGCCGCTGACCGAGGCGCTGCCCAAAGGCAGCTATCTGATTTATACGGGGCTTACCCAGGCTTTTTTCACATACATGAAAATCGCCTTTTTTACGTCTTTGATTCTGACGAGCCCCTTCATCATGTATCAGGTCTGGCAGTTTATCGCTCCGGCGCTTATGCCCCAGGAAAAGAAACTGGTTGTCCCGTTTGTCCTGTCGTCCACGCTGCTGTTTTTAGGCGGCATTTTGTTCGGCTATTTTGTTGTCCTGCCGCCGGCTTTCGCATTTTTTGTCAGTTTCAACAACGACTATTTGCGGGCCATGATTTCCTTTGCCGACTACCTGTCTCTTTTTATGAGATTTCTACTGGGCTTCGGCATTTCCTTTCAACTGCCGGTGGTGATATTCTTTCTGGCCCGTCTCGGCATCGTCAACAATCAGATGCTGATCAAACACAGAAAGTATGCCATCCTGGGTATTTTTGTTCTAGCGGCTGTTTTAACGCCGTCGCCTGATGCGCTAAGCCAGGTATTAATGGCTATGCCCTTGATATTTCTTTATGAAGTGAGTATATTTGTCGCAAAATTTGCCGCAAAGAAAAAAGAACTCCCTCAAAACGACGAGGACGACAAAGCCAAAAGTGAAGAATTGGGTGCATAAATTATGACCGTGCGCAGAAAGAAAACCGAGGATTCGGGGCCGGGAATCGGTTTGTCGAAAATTTTTAAAGTCTTGTTTGCCATCATTTTCCTTTTTTTGCTGGTGACGGTCGGCGGCACGGTAGCCTACTATGTGATGACGCTCGATCTGCCGGGGATCGACGCTCTCAAGGATTACCGCCCCAGCATCGCCTCCCGCGTCTACGACGAGAACAACGAGCTGATCGACGAGTTTTTCCTGGAAGACCGGAAAATGGTGAAGATTGCCGACGTCCCGAAGATCGCCCAGCATGCTTTTGTGGCGGCGGAAGATTCGCGCTTTTATCAGCATGAGGGATTTGACCTGCAAAGTATTTTCCGCGCCATGTTTAAAAACGTGGAGGCGGGTAAGATTGTTCAGGGCGGCTCCACGATCACCCAGCAGGTAGCCAAGCTTATGTATCTGTCGCCGGAAAGAAAATACGTCCGAAAAATGAAAGAAGCGATTCTTTCGTATCGCATCGACAAATATCTGACCAAGGACGAAATTCTCCATTTGTATTTAAACCAGATTTATCTGGGCCACGGGGCTTATGGCATTGAATCGGCATCGCTTAGCTATTTCGGCCACGGCGCCAAAGAGCTGACGCTGCCCGAGGCCGCCCTTCTGGCCGGGCTGCCCAAGGCGCCCAGCACCTATTCGCCGTATCTGTATTACGACCGCGCCAAGCAAAGACAGGTGTATGTACTGACGCGCCTGATGGAGGAAGGCTACATCACCAAAGAGCAAATGGACGCCGCCGCCGCCGCGCCTCTGAATCTGCGGCCCATCAAGCCGAAAGACAAATTTGCGGCGTATTTCGTCGAGCACGTCCGCCGCTATGTTCAGGAGAAATACGGCGCGGATGTTTTGTACAAGGAAGGGCTTTCCATTTACACGACGTTGAACCTGAACATGCAGAAAGCGGCCCGCGACGCCATGCTTAAGGGTCTTACGGAAATGGAAGGGCGCGGCAAGTATGAAAAAGGCCTGGTGCAGGGTGCGCTGTACAGCATGGATGTTAAAACAGGCGCGATCCGCGCGATGGTGGGTGGCCGCGACTACGATAAAAGTGAATTCAACCGCTCAACGCAGTCCCGCAGGCAGCCCGGCTCCGCGTTCAAGCCGCTGATTTACACGGCCGCCTTCGACAAGGGCATGAATCCCTCCACCCAGTTTGTGGATTCTCCGATCGTGTTCAACGACCCCTCGCAGGAAGACGGCCTGTGGAAGCCGAAAAATTTTGACGAGAAATTCCTGGGACCCATAACGATGAGAACGGCTCTCGTGCAGTCCCGCAACGTGGTGACGGTGAAGATCCTTCAGGACATCGGTCTGGATTACGCCATTTCCTATGCCACAAACATGGGCATTGAATCTCCCATGTCCAAAAATCTTTCCCTGGCCCTGGGGTCATCCGGCGTGACGCTGCAGGAAATGGTCCGCGCCTATGGCGTGCTGGCCAACGGGGGCAAGAAAGTTACCCCCTTCTTTATCCGCAAAATCGTCGACCGCACGGGCAATGTCTTTGAAGAAGCCAAACCCCAGGCCGAGCCGGTTATTGATCCACGCATTGCGTTTATGACCACGTACGTGATGCAGGACGTTGTGGAAAGCGGCACCGGCCGCCGGGTCAAAAGCATCGGCAGGCCTGTAGCCGGCAAAACGGGCACCACCAACGATATTCGCGACGCCTGGTTTATCGGGTTTACGCCGTCTTTGATTACCGGCGTCTGGATCGGGTTCGATCAGGAAAAATCCCTGGGCAAGCAGGAAGTAGGCGGCCGCGCGGCCGCCCCCATCTGGCTTTATTTCATGGAAAAAGCTCTGCAGGGCAAGCCGGTGGAAGCCTTTCCCACGCCGGAAGGCATTGTTTTTGTCAAGGTGGATGTCCGCACCGGTGTGCCCACGGCTTCGGGAACGCTGTATGAGTGCTTTCTGGATAACGCGATGCCGGGCGAAAAATCCCTGGAAGGGCCGGAAGAAAAGGAAGATTTATTTCGATGACGTCCGCGGGCGGCACAATGTTTCTTGACAAGCCGGTTTTTTTTCGCTAAAAGAAACGCAAAATTATGGGAAGTAACCATGTTTCTTAAAGATTCAGGCAAACGCAGGATTTTGATACCCGCCATCATCAGATTACTCGTCGTAGTAGTCGTACGCAGGGGGTCTGCTGCTTAGTATCTTAAAGAAAAAAAGATACAAGCCGCGGGCCCCGAAAACCCGCGGCTTTGTTTTATAAGGACAAAGCCGCTTTTTCTGAAGGAACTGGCGGCTTTTTTAGTTTTGGAACACTTTGGGAAGACGTAAACGATAAAAATGCACAGGAGCGACAGGCTATGAAATTGAAAGGCACACAAATCCTGCTGGAAGTGCTCAAGGAAGAAAACGTTGATATTATCTTCGGGTATCCCGGAGGAGCCGTTTTGGATATTTACGATCAGCTTTACAAAAACAATGTTCATCACATTCTCGTTCGTCATGAACAGGGCGCCGTGCACGCGGCGGACGGCTATGCCCGCGCCACAGGCAAGGTCGGCGTTTGCCTGGTAACCTCCGGTCCCGGCGCCACCAATACCGTCACCGGCATCGCCACGGCGAATATGGACTCGATTCCGCTGGTCGTTTTTACCGGACAGGTTCCCACCCATCTCATCGGCAATGACGCGTTTCAGGAATGCGACATCACCGGCATTACCCGCCCCTGCACCAAACATAACTTTCTGGTGCGCAATGTCGAGGATCTGGCCTCCACCATCAAGGAAGCGTTTCATATCGCCCGCTCCGGACGGCCGGGCCCCGTTTTGGTTGATCTGCCCAAAAACATGATGGTCATGGAAGCCGAGTATGATCCCGCCAATATAAAATTTCGCAATCACGAGGTGGTTTATAAGCCCGCGCCCAAAAAGATGGCCAATATTTTCGAGATGCTCAATACCGCCAAAAAGCCGCTGATCATGACCGGCGGCGGGACGATCCTGGGAAAAGCTTCCGAGGAATTGACTCATCTGGCGCGCCAATACGCCATTCCCGTGACCGGCACCCTGATGGGGCTGGGATCATTCCCCGGAACCGATCCGTTGTGGCTGGGCATGCTGGGCATGCACGGAACCTACTATGCCAATATGGCCATAAGCCACTGCGATTTGCTCATTGCCGTAGGCGTCCGTTTTGACGACCGGGTGACGGGCAAGATTGAAACCTTCGCGCCCAATGCTAAGATTGTTCAGATTGACATTGATCCGTCCTCCATCAATAAAAACGTGGTCGTGGACCTGCCCATTATCGGCGACACCAAAGCCACGCTTAAAGATGTGATCCGGTTTCTGGCCGAACACAACTATGAACAAAACCACTCCGAGCGGCAGGAATGGCTGGGGCAGATTGGGGAATGGAAGGAAAAAGTTCCTCTGACTTACTGCTCAAACGGCCAGGTCATCAAGCCGCAACACGTCATTGAAACGCTGTACAAACTGACGGGCGGCGACGCTCTCATCACCACGGAAGTCGGCCAGAATCAGATGTGGACGGCGCAATTCTTCAAATTCGACAAGCCCAACTCGTTTATCACATCGGGCGGTCTGGGGACGATGGGCTTTGGAATGCCCGCGGCCATCGGCGTCAAATGCGCCTTCCCCGAAAAGCACGTTGTCGACATTGCCGGCGATGGCAGCATTCAGATGAATATTCAGGAGCTGGCGACCGCCGCCCAGTACAATATCGCCATTAAAGTTGTCCTGCTCAACAACGGTTATCTCGGCATGGTGCGGCAATGGCAGGAGCTGTTTTATGAAAAGCGCTATTCCCATACCGACATGACCTATGCGCCGGATTTTGTGAAACTGGCCGAGTCTTTCGGCGTCGCCGGTTTGCGCGCGACCAAACCGGAAGAAGTGGAGGCCGTGCTTAAAGAGGGTCTGTCTCTGAACAAGCCGGCGCTGATGGATTTTCGCGTGTCGCGTGAAGAATGCGTCTATCCCATGGTGCATCCGGGCGAATCGATCAGCGACATGACGCTGGGCGGCCGGGAGATGGTCAATTGACGACTTTGCCAATAAAAAGTGAGGTTGAATAAAACAATGGAGAAAAAGATACATATTATTTCCGTTCTGGTTTACAACAAGCCCGACGTGCTGGCGCGGGTGGCCGGAACGCTGGGCGGCAAGGGGTATAACATCGACAGCCTCTGCGTGAATACCACCACGCAGAAAGACATCTCGAAAATCGTGATGACCACGGTCGGGACGCAGGCGACGATCAACCGGATCGAAGGCCAGCTGCAGCGGATTCTCGATGTCATTTCCGTGGACGATCTGACGCATGTGGAATCCATTCACCGGGAAATGGTTCTGTGTCGCGTGAATCTGACGCCCCAGAATGCCGAACCGGTGAAACAGGCGATTGAAGCGAACAAATGGAAGGTCATTGTTTCGGGCGACACGTATGTGATCGTGGAAATCACGGGCGACACGACGCAAATTGATTTTGCGCTGGCGCGTCTGGAGCCGCTGGGCATCGCGGACATTACACGAACAGGCATGGTTGCCCTGCAATTGGAAGATTAATAGAGGACTTTAAACAATATTAACCAAAGCAACAAGATAAACAGGGGGTTTTTTATGGCAAAAATTAATTTTGGTGGAACAATCGAAGATGTGGTGACCTCAGACGAATTTCCGGTGGCCAAGGCGCGGGAGATTTTGAAGAAGGAAGTGATTGCCGTTTTGGGCTATGGCGTTCAGGGGCCGGCGCAGGCGTTTAACATGAAAGACAATGGCGTCTCCGTTATTATCGGGCAGTCTCCCGAAGACAAGCCTTACTGGGAGAAAGCCATTGCCGATGGCTGGGTGCCCGGCGAAACGCTTTTCTCCATTGAAGACGCCGTGAAGAAGGCGACGATCATTCAGTACCTGGTGTCCGATGCGGCGCAGATGATCCTGTGGCCCAAAGTGAAGGCCAATCTGAAAAAAGGCGACGCCCTGTATTTTTCCCACGGGTTCTCCATTGTGTATAAAGAACAGACCGGTGTCGTGCCGCCGGCCGACGTGGACGTGATTCTGGTTGCCCCGAAAGGCTCCGGAACATCGGTCCGCCGTAATTTCCTCGACGGCAGTGGTATCAATTCCAGCTTCGCCGTGCATCAGGACGCCACCGGCCGCGCTCTGGAGCGGACGCTGGCTTTGGGCATCGCCATCGGGTCGGGCTTTCTTTTCCCGACGACGTTCCAGATGGAAGTTTACAGCGATCTCACCGGCGAACGCGGCGTGCTCATGGGAGCGCTCGCGGGCATGATGGAAGCCCAGTATGCGGAACTGCGTCGTCACGGCCATACGCCCAGCGAAGCTTTTAATGAAACCGTCGAAGAGCTGACGCAGAGCCTGATCCGACTGGTCGGCGAAAACGGCATGGACTGGATGTACGCCAACTGCTCGGCTACCGCGCAGCGCGGCGCGCTCGACTGGCGGCATAAATTCCGCAAAGCGGTGGAGCCCGTTTTTGCAGAGCTTTACAATTCCGTCGCCACCGGCAAGGAAACCGAAGTGGTTCTGCGCGTCAACAGCGCGTCCAATTACAAGGAACTGCTCAATGAGGAACTCAAGGAAATGCGCGAATCCGAGCTGTGGCAGGCCGGCGCGGCCGTGAGAGCGCTGCGGCCGGAAAAACGCAAAAAATAATCAACACGAACCCCTTCCCCCTTTATTAAAGGGGGATCGAGGGGGATTTTTTGTATTAAAATCTCCCCTGCCCCCTCTTTAGAAAGAGGGGAATTACTTCAGGAGCATAACATGAGAAGCGATTTGATGAAAAAAGGACTGGAGCGCGCGCCGCACCGCTCGCTCTTTAAAGCGATGGGCTACACCGACGAAGAAATTGCCCGGCCGCTCATCGGCGTCGTGAATTCCGCCAATGAGAATATTCCCGGCCACATTCATCTGGATGTGATCACGCAGGCAGCCAAAGCGGGCGTCCGCATGGCGGGCGGCACACCGGTGGAGTTTCCGGTCATCGGCGTTTGCGATGGTATTGCCATGGGACATGCAGGCATGAAATATTCACTGGCCAGCCGCGAACTCATTGCCGATTCCATTGAAGTTATGGCCATGGCGCATCCCTTTGACGCTCTGGTATTTGTCACCAATTGCGATAAAATTATTCCCGGCATGCTCATGGCGGCGCTTCGGCTCAATATTCCGTCCATTTTTATCAGCGGTGGTCCGATGCTGGCCGGCCGCCTGCAAAGCAAAGCCGTGGACCTGATTTCCGTCTTTGAAGGCGTGGGCGCGGTGAAAGCCAAAAAGATGACCGCTGCGGGTTTAAAGCAGCTCGAAGATTGCGCTTGCCCCGGTTGCGGGTCCTGCTCCGGCATGTTTACCGCCAATTCGATGAACTGTGTCACCGAAGCGCTGGGTCTGGGGCTGCCCGGAAACGGGACCATTCCGGCTGTCATGGCCGCCAGACAACGCCTCGCGAAGCAGGCGGGCATGAAAATCATGGACCTGTTCAAAAAGAACGTGAAGCCCCGCGATATCGCAACGCTTGCGGCCTTCAAAAACGCCATGGCCGTGGACATGGCGCTGGGCTGTTCGACCAATACCGTACTGCATATTCCGGCCGTCGCGCATGAAGCGGGTATTCGGCTGGATCTGGATCTGTTTAACGCCATCAGCAAAAAGACGTCCAATATCTGCAAACTCAGCCCGGCCGGTCATCATCACATTGAAGATCTGGATGCGGCAGGCGGCATTCAGGCCGTCATGAAAACCATCGCCAAACTGGGTGTCATCGACGAAAAGGCGATGACGGTGAATGGCAAAACCGTGGGCGCCAACTTAAAGGCCGCGCGCGTTTTAAATGATGATGTCATTCGGCCTCTGGCTAATGCCTACTCAAAGCAGGGCGGCATTGCCGTGCTGCGCGGAAACCTCGCGCCGGATGGCGCGGTGGTCAAACAGTCCGCCGTCGCGGCCGCCATGCAGGTAAACGAAGGCAGGGCCCGCGTGTTTAATTGCGAAGACGACGCCATTGCCGCCATTCTGGGCGGCAAGATCAAGCCCGGCGATATTGTCGTCATCCGCTATGAAGGCCCGAAAGGCGGCCCCGGCATGCGCGAAATGCTTTCACCCACCTCGGCGATTGTCGGCATGGGCCTGGATAAATCCGTGGCGCTTTTGACCGACGGACGTTTCAGCGGCGGCACGCAAGGCGCGGCCATCGGCCACATTTCGCCGGAAGCGGCGGAAGGCGGCCCGATTGCGCTGGTGAAAGAAGGCGACATCATTGCCATTGACATTCCGGCTAAGAAGCTTGAACTGAAAGTGAGCGACGCAGAACTGGCCCGCCGGCGCAAGGCGCTTACGCCCTGGACGCCGGCCATTACCACCGGCTACCTGGCGCGTTACGCAAAAATGGTGACGTCCGCCTCCACCGGTGCGGTCTTTAAAGATTAATAAAAAAGCCCCGAACTTTTCAGGTTCGGGGCTTTTTTCGTCAAACTATTTTCCGAATCGACAGATCCAGCTTCCAGAAAGCCTGGTCGATCCGGTTTAAAATCTCCGATATTCTTTCCGGTTCGACAGGTTCTTTGCGGTCTCCCACCGACCATTCCCAGGCGGCAGGCAGATAAAGAATCCACTCCAGCTCGCCTGTCACATTCGGACAATCTTCCACGTCCAGGTCGATGGTTCGTTCGTTCTCCGTGTATCGGATGGCTGTGAGCGACAGAACCTCCAGACGCCATCCTTGTGAACTGGAAACGCGTTTGCTTCCGTTCAATTGCAACGTTTCTTTCATCAAGCTCTCAGTTCCATTCCGCGATCATGATGCCGGCGCTGATGCGGTTGATGCTTTTGTTGTAGTCCATCAGGCCTTCGCCGTAGCCGTTGAAATACTGGAGATAAAGGCTGAATTTGTCGGTGAACCAGGTGCCGGCCGTTGCTTCGGAAATGACGCCGCTTTTTTGCAGCAGACGGCCGATGGTGGCAGGCGGAATGCTCCAATCCAGCTGCACGGCGCCCAGATTATCACGCCGCAGATTGTTGCGCAGCATGATCGCAAAGCGTTGCTTTTCCCAGAAATACGTCGCCCACAGTTCGCCATAACCCATGTAGCGGATCAAATCGGGGTTGTCGTCTTCCGCGTCATCTTCGGGAAGACGATACCACCCTTTAATCTGCAAATTGAAGTCGCCTTTCTCCAGCCCTACATTTGCGACAATGCGGTTCCAGCTGCGCGACAACGGGCGCGCGCGCCCGTTGGATTGATGATTGAAGCCGACATTGAAGTATTGCAGCTTCGTACCCAGAAGACCGGGGATTTTGGACTGGCTGCGGAAATTGATGAGCAGTTCCGGCTCATAGTTGGTGTCGCGAAACGGGGCGGAAAAGGCGGAATTGTAGAGCTGCCAGAAAGACAATTGCGTGTAGGCCACCCAGATATCGATGCCTTCAAGAACCTTCGCTTGATCGTAAAAGCCCTGCAAGGGCTTTTGCAGAAGGTCTTCCCATACTTTGGCCTTGAAGCTCAGCTGGAATTTCGCTTCATTAAACTGCGCTTTGGCTTTTGGATCATATTCCAGGTTGGTTTCATCGTTGGGCGATGAATTGTAGGCCACCGGCAGAAAATAATTCAGGCGGTAGGGGCGCAGGACAAAGGAGTTTCTGCGATTCTCCCTGTTCAAATCCCAGTGCTTTTCCAGAACGGACAATTCGGCCTGTTGCGGCGCTCCATCTGTCTGTGTTTTTGGCGTTTCGGCTGCCGTTTCCAAAGCCGGTTTTGCGGCAAGACGATCAAAGCAGGCGAGCCGCTCCGCGCTGTTTTCGATTTTCGCGCAAGCCGATAAATCCGCTAAAAGGTTGTCCGCAGCGGCTGGTGCGGACAGCATCAGCAAAAGAAAGAAAGCAAGAAAGCTGTACGATACGCATTTTTTCACACGTGTCTTTGAAGAGTCCATCAAAAGCTCCTTTATCAATCCAGTAATGTTTGATGCGGAAAAAATCAGCCGCCCTTTAAAATCCGGCGGACGCGGTCCAGCTCCTGTTCGTTATCCACTTCCACGGAATCATGCGGCGTGATGACGCACTTGATCTTGTAACCGTATTCCAGCGCCCGCAACTGTTCGAGCGCTTCAAGTTTTTCAAGCTTGCCTTCGGGCAGCCTGGTGAAGATGTCCAGAAAGTCCCGGCGATAGGCGTAAATGCCGTGATGCTTGTAGTAGTCGGCCGTAAGCTTTTTGTCGCGCACGTAGGGAATGGTCGCCCGCGAAAAATACAGGGCGAAGTTTTGCGCATCGAGCACGGTTTTCACCGCGTGCGGATGCGAAATTTCTTCCGGCAGTACAATTTTATAAATCAGTGTGGACATGGGGATGGACGGGTCGGCCAGAAGCGGCGCGATGACTTCATCGACCTGCACCGGCTCAAAGATCGGCTGATCGCCTTGAATGTTGACGACAATCGCGTCGTCGGAAAGATTCAGCGTTTTGACCGCCTCGGAAATCCGGTCTGTGCCGGAGCGGTGCGTGGCGGAGGTCATAATGGCGTTTCCGCCGAATTTTTTGACCGCGTCGAAAATGCGGGCATCGTCCGTGGCGACCGCCACATACGGCACGGCTTGCGCGCGCGCAACGCGTTCATACACATGCTGGATCATCGGCTTGCCTAAAAGATCGGCCAGGGGCTTTCCGGGAAAACGGCTGGATTCATATCGGGACGGGATAATGCAGACGATGTCTCGTTTCATTTTTCGTTTCCAAATTAGTCTTGTTAAAATTTATTTCAGCTTATCTTGTGCAGTAGGGAACGGTCTTGCGACCTTCAGGTTGTCGCGACCGTTCCCTACTTTCTTCATTTTTCATTTCCTAAATGAGGATCGTTTTTCTGCAGATAGTTTTGTACATAATCGCGCACGGACGACTCCAGCGATGAAAAAGACAGGGGGCAGCCGTACTCCTTGAGCTTTCCCATCTCGGCTTCGGTGAAATACTGGTACTGATTGCGCAGCGCCTCGGGCATCTCAATGTATTCGATATTTTTGGCAAGCCCCATCGCGTCAAAGACGGCGGCAATTAGATCATTCCAGCTGCGGGCGCGGCCCGTGCCCAGATTGAAAATGCCGTTTTCGTCCGGATTTTTATAAAGCCACCACATAGCCTCGAGGCAGTCTTTGACGTAGACGAAATCGCGCATCTGCCCACCGTCGGGATACTTGGGCAGATAGGATTTAAAGAGTTTCACCTGGCCGGTTTGCCGAATCTGATGAAAGGATTTGAAGATGACGCTTGCCATGTCGCCTTTGTGGTATTCGTTGGGGCCGAAGACGTTGAAGAATTTGATGCCGGCGATTTTGTTTTCCCAGCCGTGGCGCAGCGCCCGCAAATCGAAGGCCTGCTTGGAATAGCCATACATGTTGATCGGTTTGAGCTTGCCGATTTTGCCGTGATCGTCGGAAAAGCCCAAAGAGCCGTCGCCGTACGTTGCGGCGGAACTGGCGTAAATGAAACGGACGCCGCGTTCAATGGCCCATTCGGCCAGCATGCCGGTGTAGACATTGTTGTTTTGCCAGAGATAGTCGGCGTTGCGCTCCGTCGTGGAGGAGCAGGCGCCCATGTGAATGATGGCTTCGACGTCGAAGCGCACCGTGTCATGGTAGACCATCTCATAAAATTCATCTTTGTGGAGATAATTGACGAAACGGAGGTTGACGAGATTTTTCCATTTGTCGGATGTGCCCAGACGATCGACGATGATGATGTCCTCGATGCCTTCCTGGTTTAGTTTCCAGACAAACGCGCTGCCGATGAATCCGGCGCCGCCGGTGACGATGATCATGATGGGGGTCTCCTTTTTTATCAGGTGCAATTCGAGACCTTTGCATGACCCGGTCAAACACTCGACTCTGTCGTCCCCGCGAAGGCGGGGAACCAGTTCAATTTAAACTGGATTCCCGCCTTCGCGGGAA
>CAZGDK010000010.1:0-50120 GCA_964525155.1 uncultured Smithella sp.
ACGCAGCGCTGGGCTACAAAATAAAAGGAGAGGAGATTTCTAATCCCTCCGCAAATATTATATTTGATCATCGAAATTTCCTGCCGGTTTACGAAAATGATTTAAATGCAGCCAAACAGGAAATCGTTATCGTCAGCCCGTTTGCCACGAAAAGACGGCTTCAGCAGGCGATGCCTCTGCTGATCTCCTTTACACAAAAGCAAATAACCGTAACCGTTTTGACGCGGCCTGCCTCCGATTATAAGGACGGAGCGGCGCTTCAGACGTTATTTACCCAAATGCAAGCCGGCGGTATTTCCACGGTATTCAAATCCAACATCCACCAGAAATTTGCGTTACTCGACCGGAGCATCGTCTGGTACGGCAGCGTCAATTTGCTGGGCTATGGCCGTTCCGAAGAAACGCTCATGCGCCTGGAAAGCGCCTCCATCGCCTGCGAACTCCTGAAAAGTCTCCAATAAAAAAATCGGAAGTGGTTCCATTACAATCGCACCCCGTGCAACTCCAGTTCTCAGTGTATGCGCAATGTCATAGAAATGAAGAATACCGTTACAGCAACTATCATCAAAAACCAAAGAAAGCGCCTGCGGCTGCTCCCAATGCCCCCGCACGATAAGTGCATGCTGTTTTGACATGCACTTGTTATATTCCGGCCTTGACTTTGGACGGTGTTTCTTGTAATACATTTTCGGTCAATTCCAAGTGACCTCTGCGATTTATGAATGACGGAACCGGGCGAAATACCTGTAAAGCGACCATTTCTTACAATGTACCGGAACCTGTGCGTTTTTTTCATATCCAGTTTTCCCCCCAAAAAAAATTCAATCCCGCGGATACACGGGTAAAGGAGGATATAGATCATGGCAAACAGTAACACGTCGGAAGGCAGGCTGCCGGTACTCGGCATCAACAGTTTGGGACGAATCGGCAAGCTTTCGCTCTGGCATCATGTTCAGAGAAAATACTTCAAGGAAATCATCGTAAACCAGGGCCGCGACATCGGCATGGGTATGGAAACAATCGCCCGCCTGATTGAAGCGGACGCCACCTACGGGTTGCTCCATCGGTTCATGTATGGCTACAAGGCCAAACCGGTCATTCAGATCACCGACGACAAAAACGGCAAAATGCTCATCGACGACATTCCGGTGACCATTCTGCGCGATCAGAGAAACCCGCTCAACATTCCCTGGCGTCAGTACGGCGTAGACGTTGTGGTGGATTGCAGCGGATCGTTTAAAGATCCGACGACCCCCGTGGACGACAAAAAAGGATCGATTCGCGGCCATTTAAACGGCGGCGCCAAGGTGGTCATTCACTCCGCGCCTTTCAAGATTAAGAATAAGGCGCTTTCCACGCCGGAAGACACGACCACGCTGATTTACGGCATCAACCACACGGCGTTTGACCGCAAAAAGCACGTTCTGGTCTCCGCCGCGTCCTGCACCACGACGGGGCTTGCGCACATGGTCAAACCGCTTCTGGAAAATGAAGACACCAGCCGGATTCTCACGGCATCCATGTCGACCATTCATGCCGTCACCAACACCCAGAGCGTTCTGGACAAACTGCCCAAAGCGGGTGAAAAAGACATCCGCAAGACACGCAGTATCCTCAACAACATTATTCTGACCTCGACTGGCGCGGCCAAGGCCCTGGCCGAAGTCATTCCGGAAGTCAAAAACATCGGGTTTATGGGCGATTCCATCCGGGTGCCGACCAATACCCTGTCGCTGATCATCCTCAACGCCACCTTCCAGGCCAAACGAAACGACAAGGGCGACGCGGCAAACATCGACACCAAGAAGCTCAACGAGATTTACCGCAAGGCCGCCGAAAGCAACCCCGAAAACCTCGTGCGCTTCACGATGCAGCAAAACGTCTCGACCGACCTGATCGGTGAAGACGCGGCGGTTATCATTGAAGGACAGTTCAACCACACCCGGACGGCTTTCATTCCCGTTGATCTGTCGCATATTCCGGATCTGCCCGCGGGCCTGGTGGGAGCCATGGCCGACAAAGTACTGAAAGTGCCTGTCGTTCACGCCAAAATCTTCGGCTGGTACGACAACGAATACGGCAGCTACACCAACCGGATGGGAGACTTAACCGTTTACATCCACAAAAACATTGCGTAAGCCGCTTACCACAGCCGCCTCCCCGTTTTCCGGACGCCGGGAAACGGGGAGGTCCTGTTGGATAAAGGAAATCCGACGTGTCGCATGAACCCCGAGAAACCTCGCCTCCGGAAACGGATGCAAGCGATGAAATAAAACGCCTGACCGCTGAAAACAACCGGCTGCGCATGCAGTTCGAATCGACCACCAAGCAGGTGCACGAACTCAACGAATTTCTCCAGATCATGCTGAGTCTCTCGCCGTTCAGCATCTGCATTTACCAGGAAGATCAGCTCATTTACACCAACAAGGCGTTTTGCGAATCCGTCGGTTACAGCACCAAACAACTTCGGGATATCCCTCCCTGGGACCTCGTCATCTCGGCGGACCGCGAACATGTCCGCAAAAGCGTCCGGGCCATGCTCAAAGATCAGGCGGAATCCTTTTTCATGTTCCGCCTGATGACCAGCGAAGAAAAGATCAAATGGATTCTCGGGTCGGTCGCCTTTATCCACATGAACGGCAAACGCGCCATTTTAGGCAACTTCGTGGATCTCACCGAAGGACGCGTCATGCAGTTGGCCTACAACGACACCCTGACGGGGCTCCCCAACCGCAAACTCATGATGGACCGTCTCGAGCAGGCCACTGTCGCCGCCAAGCGCAGAAGCAGCAAGATGGGACTTTTGTTTATCGACCTCGACCGTTTCAAAGAAGTGAATGACCGCTACGGTCACGAAGTGGGCGACAAACTGCTCGTGGAAGTCGCCCAGGGCCTCAAAGACGTCGTGCGCCGGGAAAACGATACGATATCCCGCATCGGCGGCGACGAATTTTTGATTCTGCTCACCGACGTTCCCCACAAGGATCACATCGATGTGATCCTTCAGCATCTGTTTAACCGCTTTGCCGTGCCGGTGAACATTCCCGGCCAGGGGTTGAATATTCCCGTCACCTTCAGTGTCGGCGTCGCCGTTTATCCCGGTGACGGAGAAGATTCCGACACACTTATCCGGCACGCCGACGAAGCCATGTACCACATCAAGAAAAGGCCGGGTAAAAACGGCTATCATTTCTATCAGCCATAATACGCACCACAGTGTAATCGAGTAATGTTTGTCCGTTTCCTTTTGCTGCTTCAGGCATGTGGCCTGAACCGAAATGTTTTGATGCGGTCCTTTACCTTTCGCCGGTTCAAGCTGCAAGCTTGAATAACCCGTTAGGTCGAGTCTTTCCCTGTTAGGTCGAGTCTTTTTGACTCGACCGAGGTTTGTTCCACCTCTCTTGCTGGTTGGGGCAGCATGCTTGAATAAGCAAGAGTCACCGGAGATCAAGATGCCGAAGGCATCCAACGTTTATAGCTGGAAGTCATCCCTTATGGTTCGACCCCGTCGGGGTCGCAGATTTTTAGGAAGGGTCGTTATCTATAAACGTGTCATCCCGTCGGGATGAAATAACGCGAATTCTTCGCCGGTTCAAACTGCAAGCGTAAACCAGCAAAGAAAAAGTTTCGGCGTTGAGCGTTGCATTTAATAAAAGGATCAACCGGATTGTTTGATCCGCCGGAGATCAAGATGCCGAAGGCATCCAACGTTTATAGCTGGAAGTCATCCCTTATGGTTCGACCCCGTCGGGGTCGCAGATTTTTAGGAAGGGTCGTTATCTATAAACGTGTCATCCCGTCGGGATGAAATAACGCGAACTCTTCGCTGGTTTGAAGCTTGTAGCCCTCTTGCTGGTTCATGCATGCTGCCTAAACCAAAATTTTGCTGTTTCAGGCTACAAGCTTGAACCAGCAAAGAGCCACCGATTAACCTAACAGTCTACAGCCTAACAGTCTTCAGCCTTGCCCCTAAAGTGTAATCGAATAGTGCTTATCCGTTTCCCGGTCGTGCTTGCCCAGATACAGCGAACCGCTCCAGCCGTCGATGCAGATGAAATCGCCCGATTTGATGGTGTGGTGATCGATCGTGGCGTAGCCTTCGGTTTCGTACACCTTGAGTTTCCCCAGCCCCACCACGCCGACCTTGCTTAACTGCGGGATGGTGACGGCCGCATGCGACGTCGCGCCGCCCTTGGCGGTCAAAAGCCCCTCCACCTGCAAGAGAACGCCTACGTCGTCGGGCACGGTGTCGGGACGAACCAGGATCAAAGACGTTTTCGGCTCCTTTTCGCGATACTCCCGGATGTCGTGCTCGGAATACACGGCGCGGCCGCAAAGTGCGCCGCCGGAAACGCCAATGCCGATGCCCAGAAGCGACGCATTGAGCGACGGGTTGTCCTTGAAGCGCCTCAGCGTCCTGGTTTTGATCTGGTCCATGTCGCGGGTCTGCAAAAGAAAGAGCTGCTCTTTTTGCGGACCTTCAAACGTGAATTCGATTTCCTGATGGTTAAAGCCCTTCTCGTAAATCATGATTTCGGCAATGCGCACCAGTTCGGCATAAATGGCCGGAAACGTGGATTGCAGCGAAATGTCCGTATTGCGATGCTCGGCTGCGCGCTGTTTTTCGGAAATGGGAAAGGTTTCCACCAGTCCAGAAACAATATCGTCACCCTGAACGCCGAAGATAAAATCGCCATAGAGCGTCACGTCGGAGGACGCGCTTTTCGGGTCGCGCGTAAAGATCACGCCGGAACCGGAATGCTCGTGCAGGTTGCCGAAAACCATCGCCTGCACAATGACAGCCGTTCCCCATTCGTCGGACAGGTGCATCTGATGGCGATAGATTTTGGCCTGTTCGGAATACCAGGAATCGAACACCTGCAAAATGGCGTGGCGCAACTGCCGCATCGGCTCGTCGGCCAGCGGGATGCCGGCGTCGAGGATGCCTTTTTTATAGGCCAGGGTGATTTGCTTCATGAGCTCCGGCGGGAAATTGATTTTGCGTTCCACGCCGTGCTTCTGCTTGAAACCGTCGATGATGGCGTCGAAGAAATCGCGGCTCATGCCGTGAAACATACCCCACGTCTGGAGGAACCGGCGGTAGGAGTCCCACGCCGCCCAGGCGAAATGGGGCCTGGCGCTCAAATTTTCCGCAATCGACGCATTGATGCCCACATTTAAAAAAGACCGCATCATGCCCGGCAGCGAGACGGTCGCGCCGCTGCGCACCGACAGCAAAAGCGGGTTGTTGCGGTCGCCGAATTTGCGGCCGGTTTTCCGCTGAAGTTCGCCGATCTGCGAGTTTACGCGCGCGGCCAGGTCGCTAAACACGTAGCGGTAGCCGTAAACGGCGTCATAGCCCCGAAACACTTCGGTCGTGATGATGAAGCCCGGCGGCACAGGAAAGCCGAATCCGCGCAGTTTTTTAAGAAAGTATCCCTTGTTCCCCAGCAGGATCTGATTGTCCAATTTCGCGTTTTTTTCGGACAGCGACGATACGGCCAGATCGGGATCATAGGCCATCAGCAAATTGAGCATCCGTTTGTTGTCCCGGAATTTCTCCAGCTCCGCGTTGAGCGTTTTGATGACCGCGTGCACAAAATTATCCAGCACCTGGAGTCCGAACGCCGACGAAATCAGGCCGCGCAAAAAGTTTTCCGAGTGCTGATACACCAGCTCATCGAGCTTAAGCTGCTCGGTCTTTGTATCCGCCTTTTCCGTTTGCGGATGGATCTGGCGGACAATAACCGGCAAATTGACGCTGTGCGCGTCGATGTAATAATCGCGGATGACGTCCTGAATGCCCTTGGAGATAAACCGGAAAATATCCGCGTATTGATCCACCGAAAACTGTTTGACGGGCAGCGCGCTGGTCACGAATTTGACTTTGGCCACCAGACCTTCCGTGGACATGCCTTCGAGTTCGAGGGCGCTCACATAAGGCCAGAGATAGGTGTGAATCTTGGTGATGGTGCTTTTGGTGATGAACTTCAGATTGAGCGACCGGATCAGCTCTTCAAAGAGCATTTTTCCCAGCGCTTCCAGGCGCAGCGAAAGCCCCAGCGCGTCGAATTTTTCCTCGTGATAGGTGCCGTACATCGACGGAATGCCGGCGGCGATATGACGTTTGTGATAAATATTTTCATACGAAGGGGTCTGCACACCCGACAGAATCCTTGCCTTGAGCGCGGCCAGAAATTTCAAAAGAATCGACAGGCTGCGGTAGTGGTTTTTCGCGGCAAGCGACCGCTTGAGCGACTGGATGTCTTCCTTGGCGAAGACGCTTGCGCCTTCCATATCCTTGAGCAGGTCAAAATACTGCGGGAAGTATTTTTTGTGGATGAGCTGATAAATGCGGATCATCAGCGCCGCCCGCTCCCGGTCCATGTCGGAAATCTTTTCGATCTTGTCGAGCTCCCGCGCGATTTTCGTCTTTTCCCATTCCAGAAAACGCGACGGATCGCCGCCGGTCTGCGTTAAAAGCCGCATGAAGGCCTGGTGCATGCCATCGAAATACCGGCCGGTGTTGTGCACCTGATCAAACACTTCGTCCGGAATATGCTTGCGGATGTATTTTTTGTCGCCGGCGTGCCAGTAGCGGAAAATATCTTCGGTAAATTCGACCAGCAGGCTGTTGCTTTCCACATGCGACTGCTTGCGGAAAAAATCGATCAGCCGGTCGTTGCGAAAGGACAGCTCGTCGACATGCGTGGTCAGATCGCGCAATTCCCCTTCCGCGCCGATTTCGCTGAAATAGACGGGAAACAGGCGCAACAGCTGCTTGACCAGATTGTACGCCGGCGCGATGTCGGCGTTGAGCAGGCGGGAAATGTCGCGCTGAATCAGATCCGTGTCCCGGATAAAGATTCCGCCAATCTGGAGATTGATAATCAGCGCGGAAATAAGCCGTTTGGTCCAGCGCGGTTTCATGGCGATGATTTCCAGCCAGGCGCGGATGGTGCGGATGTGCTCGGGATTGACGCACACCTGCCACTGCGTGGTGGAACCCGAAATCCGCGGATATTCAAATCCGTAGGCAATCAGTTCGTCAATGAAGGCGTCCACCAGGGGGTGAGCGTTTTGCGCGAAGACTTCCCGCGACGTGGTGACGATGCAGTCGATGCCCGCGCCGCGAAATTCGGTTTGCGACGTATTTTTTTTCAAAAACGCAAAAATCTTGCGCACCAGGTTTTCAAGATTGTCCTTCTTTTCCTCCTGGAACACCAGCTTGAGCAGATGGTTGATTTCCCGCATGGCCCCGGCGTGAATGTCTTTCAGCCCCGGAACGGACATGATCCCGAAAAGAAAATCCAGCTTGAGCAGGCGGCGGCCCTCGTAGGCGTCGGATTTTCCCAGCGCGTCGGCCACATGCAGGTAGCCGTCCAGTATCTGAAAATAATCCGGCAAGGCCAGGTAATCGCGCACATGCCCGTGCGTTTTATGCTCTAAATGGCCCCCAAGCGCTTCCAGGTCCGTGAGAAGCTTGCGGAAATTCCGATGACTGAGCGGCTCGATCAGTTGCGCATACGCGGTTTCATCAAACGGTTCGCCGCGGTTGGCGCCCACCAGCCACAAGGCGGGGTCCGGCTGGTTCAGCCAGTAGGCGTAAGTGGTTTTGAACATGCTGTACAAAAGGCGGGTAAAACCGGGGGCTGACGGCGCAAGCCCCTTGTCGGAAAGCGTCCGGACAATGCGTTTGAGGTGTGATGAGCATTTTTTATAAAGCGGCGTCTCTTCCCTGGATAGCTCCAGAAACGAGGCGATCAGCCCGGGGAAAAGCCGCAGGTTCCGGTCGAGACATTCATTGCTGTGCGTGATGATCGTATCCGCATAGTCAAACAGATACGCAATGGCGCTGTCCTTGATGTCGTCGGACGCGGACGATTTCAGGACATCGAAATACATGGCCATCAGAATGGAAATCGCCGCAAGCCCGTCGGGATGGCTGTTGTAAATATAAAAATCGCCGATGGAGATGGTTTTGAGCTCCTTGAGGGCGTATTCCCAGTTGACGTAGGGGTGATTGAGTTCGGTGAGGAGCTCGTGCGTTTTTTTCTGCAGACCGTAATGGTCCTTCACAATCTGCAAAAGCGGCGCGTATTGCGGCGGAATCAGAACATCCACCGCCGTGCGCTCCAGGTTGACTTTGAGGGCGGAAGACGCCCACTGCTCTTTCTTATCGGCGGGTTTTTGCTTGGTTGTCATATCAGGATTGTCCTCGGGGCATCAAATAAACAAATCGTCAGTCGGATGAACTTCCATTATTGGAGCGCTTCTCCAGCAGGATCACCATGAGATGAATCATCCCCGCGCAGAAAAACGCGATGATGATGGTTAACAGATAGGTCAAAAAAGCCGCGGTCCATCCACTCATGGGGTCCTCCTCTTTCTATCTCGCAAACAGGCTGCAATAAATGCCCGCTATGATCGCCGTGGTGATAACGCCGCTGATATTGGCGCCCAGCGCCTCCGGCAAAATAATAACGGATTTATTGGCCTTGGTCACCAGTTTCTGGGCCACTTTGGCCGTCGTCGGCACACAGCTGACACCGGCAATGCCCACCGCCGGATTAAATTTGCCCCGCGTCCAGAAATACAGAACATATCCGCCGAGAATACCGCCGATGCCGGATATGAGCAGCGACAGAATTCCCAGAAGCAGCAGGGGCAGAATTTTGGGGTCCATGATCGTGTTGGCGTCGCACAGCACGCCCAACAGCAACCCCAGGAACATCGTGGATAAATAAAGGACCGGCCCCTGAAGGAGATCGATATACTGCTTGATGCCCGACTCGCGCACCACCACGCCGAAAAAAAGGCAAAAAAGCAGTGGCGCGGCAACAGGCAGCAAGAACGACAGAAAAACACAGGCAACCACGGCAAAAAGCATCTTTTCACCGGAGGTGATGTTGCGAGTCTTTTTGGGCGGCGCGGGTCTGATAGCCAGAAGTCTTTGGGGGACCATCAACCGGACCAGATACGGATAACCGCCGTAGGCAAAGCCGAGGTAAAGATAGGCGATCACGGCAATGGGCACAAAGAGCTCCGGCGCGAGCCTCAGCGACGCAAAAAGCACCATCGGACCGTCGGCGCCGCCGACAATGGCAATGGCTGCCGCTTCCCGGGCTGAATAACCGAAATACTGGGCGATGGGCAGGGTGACGATGGTCCCCAACTCCGCGCAAAGAGCAATGAACATGCTTTGAAAAGGACGGGCCATCACATAGCCGACATCCAGAAGAGCGCCGATGCCCATGAACACCAGGCAGGCGATCAATCCGTTGCTGAAGGTGAAGGTGTAAATCGGCTGAAGCCAGTCAATCTGTAAAATCGTCATCAGGTCCGCGGCGTTTTTCACGGCGTCGGCCGTCGCGCCCGCCTGCGCCTCCACAAACAGCGTTCCTGTTCCGCCGTGCAGATTGAGCGGATCAAAAAACATGATGGCGGCGTTGACGGTCGCCATGCCCAGACCCATGGGAATCATAAGCAGCGCTTCCAGAATGCCCTTTTTCCCCAGATAAATCAGGAGAAATCCAAACGCGATCAGCGCAAGCCGGGCAACAGCCATTTTCGGGTGATGCGCAAACGCGTCCGCAAGCGTTGTGACCCCTTGAAAAATATTGCCTATGGCCTCCCAGGTCATCGTTATTCTCCTTGATGATTATGGCGTAAAAACAACCCTTTTGGACCGCTAAAGCTTTCTGTTGGTAACATATTGCTTTTTGTGAAGTCAAATTAATCTTTTGCGGCGGCCCGGGCGCCCGCGCCTTGACCGTCCCCGGCGATTGATGTATTAGTAGCGCAAGAAAGGTATCGGCACATCATGGATTATTCAAGCGTAAGCGATGTTCATGCCCGCCTCACCGAGGCGGGCTATATTCCGTCGCGCGAAATCGCCACGGTTGTTTTTCTGGCCCAGGCCACCCAGAAACCCATTTTAATCGAAGGCCCCGCGGGCGTGGGCAAAACGGAGCTCGCCAAGGCGGTGGCCAGAAGCCTTGATCGGGAGCTCATCCGCCTGCAATGCTACGAAGGCCTGGACGAGGCCAAAGCTCTTTATGAATGGGAATACGCCAAACAGCTCCTCTACACGCAGATGGTGAAAGACCGCATCAACGACATCATCTGCGCCACGTCCACGCTCACGGAAGCGGTCGATCAGATCGCCGCGCAGGAAGACGCCTTTTTCTCCGACCGCTTCATCCAGCCGCGCCCGCTTTTGCAGGCCATCAGTTCGGAGCAGCCCGTGGTGCTTCTGCTCGACGAAGTCGACAAGTCCGACCCGGAATTCGAGGCGTTTCTACTGGAGCTGCTCTCCGACTTTCAGGTGTCCATTCCGGAACTGGGAACGCGCCGCGCCGTCAAAATCCCCTTCGTGCTTCTGACCTCCAACAACTACCGCGACATGAGCGACGCGCTCAAGCGCCGCTGCGTGCATCTGTATATCGACTATCCGGCCCGGGACACGGAAATCGCCATTGTCCGCCTGAAGATTCCGGCCGTCGAAGAGAAACTGTGCGCCACGCTGGTGGACGCCATCCGCAAAATCCGCGCCCTCGATCTCAAAAAAAGCCCCAGCATCTCCGAGACGCTCGACTGGGCGCAGTCGCTTCTGGCGCTGCAAATTTCGGAGCTAACGCCTGCGGTGCTTTCCGAAACCCTCAACGTCATCTGCAAATATCAGACAGACATGGAAAAAGTGCGCAAAAACCTGGATCGGGTCGTTTCCTGAGAGCCGATCCGCAAAACCGTTGTGCGGTCATCTATGGTCAAAATGATTCAACAATTTGTGTCGTGCTGCCGGGCGTCGGGACTGCGCGTGTCCACGTCCGAAGTGCTCGACTGCCTCAGACACCTGGATCTGATCGACCCAACCGATGAAAGCCAGTTTCGAGCGGCGCTGCGCGCGAATTTCGCCAAAAGCCTCAAGGACATGCGCCAGTTCGACCGCCTTTACCACCTTTTCTTCCACGAAATGAGGCTGGACACAGGCGATATGCGGCAGATGGCCTCGCAGGCCGACCTCATTGCCCGGGCGGTCCGCAAGCTCAAGGACCAGCCGCACGACAACGCCGTTTATGAGGCGGTCGTGGATTTTCTGGCGGGCAACCCCCAGCCGCTGCTTGCGGAAATGCGCCGCATTCATTCGGAATCGGACGCGGCGGGCGCGCCCGCCCGGTTTAACTTCGGGCCGCTGGCCAGCCGCTTCAATGTGCTGATGCAGATTACATCCGCCTCCAACGCCGCCTCGGCGCTCATCGAAGACAATTATCTGAAAATGGACGCGCAGGCGGGCCGGAATCTGGCTGTGCATTTTGCGGAGCGCCTGGAGGCCGCGCGTTCCATTTTGATGTTTGAACCGCGTCCGGGCGATGAGGGAACGAAAAAAGTCAAAACCTACGAGCAGCGCGCCCGCGATCTGGGCGAAAAGGCGTTTTCATCGTTTACGCAAGAAGAGATGGAAGAAATGCGCGAAGCCGTCGACAAGCTGGTGCGCAAGCTCAAAAACATTGTGAGCCGGCGTTTTGCCGTGCGCGACCGCGGCAATCTGGACGTCAAGAAAACGCTGCGGGCGTCCGCCAAATACAACGGCGTTCCGCTTGACATCCAGTACCGTCGCAAGGCGCTGCGCAAAAGCCGGATTGTAACGCTGTGCGACGTGTCGAGCTCCGTATGGGCGGCCGCGCGCTTCATGCTGAGCCTTTTGTATTCGCTCCAGGACTGCTTTGACAAAGTCCAAAGCTTCGTGTTCATCAATCAACTGACGGACGTCACCGACGTTTTCGAAACGCACGATATTGACGAGGCGATCCGCATCGTCATGGAAGACGCGGGCGTTTACTATCACGCGCCGACCGATTACGGCGCGACGTTCAGGCACTTCAAGCGGGACTACATGGACCTGCTTTCCAAGAAAACCACGCTCATTATCGTCGGCGACGGGCGCTCCAATTACATGAATCCCGAAGACGCGATTCTGGGACAGATGCGCGAAAAATGCCGGCGCGTCATCTGGCTCAATCCCGAACCGGAAACCCTCTGGGGCACGGGCGACAGCGAAATCAAGGCTTATCTGCATCACTGCCATGAAATCCGCCCCTGCCGCAACGTCAATCAACTGCTCACCTTTATCGAAGAACTGGTTTTATAACATCGCCAAAGGAGGAGACCATGCAAACGCGAATTGCGGACTTTGCTGCCAGGCATGTGGCCACCCGGCCGGATTTGCGCATTCATTGCGACATTCCCATGGACATCTGGACGCTCATGAGGGAGGAAGGCCTTTTCAGGATCGGCATCGCCGAGCGTTATGGCGGGGCGGGCGGCGGGTATCCGGAGCTTGTCGGCGCCGGAGAGGCCTTTGTTCGCCATGGCTTGAATCTGGGTCTGGCTTTCTCCTGGCTCTACCAGCAGATTCTCGCCCGCTATATCATCGATCTGTTTGGCTCCCCCGAACTCAAGGCGCGCCTGTTGCCTGATCTTGCCGCGGGGAACATCACGTTGTCTTTTGCCGTCTCCGAACCGGGGCGCGGCGCGCATCCCAAACATCTTCAGACCAAAGCCGTATGGCAAAACCACACTTACATCCTGAGCGGCGAGAAGACCTATCTGACCAACGGACCCATGGCCGATCTCTTCATCGTTGTCGCCGTCACCGATGAAACGGCCCAACACAGGCGTTTTACGGCGTTTGCCGTGGAGAGGCAGGCGCCGGGCGTAACGGTCCTGCCGCCCCTGACGCTGAATTTTCTGAAGCCTTCGCTGCACGGCGGCATCGCGCTTGCCGATTGTGTGGTCGGTCCCGATGCCGTTTTGGGAACCCAGGGAAATGCCTGGGTGGAAATGGTCGTGCCGATGGGCGAAATAGAAGACGTTGTCATGATGGGACCCGCCGTGGGCGCAATGAGCGCACAGCTCAACATGGTGATCGAATCCGTCAAAAAAACCGGCGCGGCATCCGATCGAAGCCTGCAGGGCGACATCGGCCATCTGCACGCTTTTGTGCAAACCCTGCGGATCATCGCGGGCGAGGCGGCCACCCGGCTGGAAAACGTGGGCTCATCGTCCCCCCCTTTGAGCATTGTGTTTGCGCGCCTGGCGTCGGACTTTCAAAACGCCCTGACGCAGTGCATCGAACAATGGCGGATGGAGGTTGATGACGCGCATGCGTTTCTAAGGCAGGACATGGAGGCTCTGGGAGCGCTGCGCAAAAATCTGCTGCGGCGTCGCCAGGAAAAAATCGGCGCGGCATTGCTGAAATCCGGTTAATGCGCAGACGATTCCATCCACCATCCGCTATTCACACGAACCGTCATCCGGCGGTATAGTCATTCATGATGCTGAGTTTTTCCATCATGAACCGGCGAACCATGTCCGCGGTTTCCTCCGGCGTCAGGTTTTCAAAAGCGGCATAGGGAATTTCTTCGTAAATTTTGATGTAAATTTTTTTTACGCCGGTAAAATTCATGCTGTATTTGGGCAGGGCCTTGTTCGTACCGCTTACGACAATCGGCAGAATCGGCGCTTTTTTCTTTTGCGCCAGTTGAAATGCGCCCAGTTTAAAATTCTTGATTTGTCCGTCCGGGGACCGCGTGCCTTCCGGAAACATGAAGATGGAACTGCCCTCGTCGAGATGCGTTTCGCAATCCTGAAGCATGTGGGCAATACTTTCCCGGTCGCCGCGTTTGAGTTTGACGTAGCGGTTGAGCGTCATGTTCCAGCCGATCAGCGGCACGCGGAACATCTCGATTTTGGACACAAATTTGAAATGGAAAAACAAACGGAACGCCACCAGGATGTCCAGCTGCGACTGGTGGTTGCAGACGATCATGTACGCCGCATTTTTCCGGACATGCTCGCGCCCTTCAATGCGGATGCGCCAGGCTGGTATCATCCATGTGTAAACAGACGCCCAAAAGCAGGTAAACAAATGAAGTATCCGCAGACGCCGGTCCAGCGGATAGGTGATCAGGCGAAGAATCAGCGCAATGGCGTAAAAGGGAACCGATGTGACTGAGATAACAACCAATATGATACAACTTACTAATCTATTTAATATATTCATTTACAATCTTTCCTGTCTCTTCCGTGATGGCGCGCGCAAGTATAGAAAGAAGGTTGCCGTCTGTCAATAATATTCATGGCCGGACATATCCGTTTACGTAATCGCGCGGAAAATGAATTTGTTTTTCGACCATGAATGAGCTTGACAGGCAATAACTATCCTAATATAAAAGCGAATTAATAATTTAAATTCCCGCGCGAAAAGAGCCTTCGTGTTCGCGGCTGCAAATACTTGTCGTACGGAAGCGATGCATTTATGGTCACCAAATCGGAAATAACACGCATTCAGGTAATGATCCAGGCGCTTCAAAAGCGCCTGTCCGGAGACACAAACGCGGCGCTGAATGTGTCCATGCAGCAAGATGATCTGGATGACCTGGCAAAAGCCGTCAACACTCTTCTGAACAAGACCGGGCCCACCGCGGACGAGCCGCAAAAAAAGCAGGGGGCGGCCACTGCAAACGAGCAGCATTATGTGCAGATTCTGGACCGGATGCAGGAGTCTTATTTTGAAACGGACATCCACGGAAATTTTGTTTTCTTCAACGACCGACTGACACAATCGCTTGGTTACGGCGCCGATGAACTCCCCGGCATGAATTTCCGCAAAATCATTGCCCCGCATTGCGTCAAAAACGTTTATGACACCTTCCAGAGGATGCTGGTTACCGGCAAAGGCGTTCACGCCCTTGAATGGCAGGTCATCAAGAAAGACGGGGATCTGCTGGACGTGGAATCCTCCGCCGACGTGCTTCGCGATGCGGGCGGACAGCCCCTGGGGTTTTACGGAATTTCTCACGACATCACCCAGCGCAAGCAGACCGAACGCAAACTTCAGGCCAGCGAGGAGCGCTACCGGCACATTATCGACAGCATTGAAGAATCCTACTTCGAAGTGGATTTGAAGGGCAACCTGCTTTATTTCAACGACTCTTCACCGCGCGATCTGCAATACACGCAGGAAGAAATCAGCAGCAAAAAAAATTACCGGCAGTTCACCGACGAACAAAACGCCCAAAAAGTCTATAATACGTTCCATCAGGTTTATCTCACGGGACAGACCGTCAAAGGCTTTGACTGGAAAGTCTTTCGCAAGGACGGCAAGGTTCTGGACGTGGAGTCCTCCGTTTCCCTGATGCGCGATGAGGACGGCCGCCCCTGCGGATTCCGGGGCATTACACGCGACGTCAGTCAGAGAAAAGAGACGGAAAAACGCCTCCGGCTGATTACTGAAAACATTCGCGACGTCATCTGGACGCGGGACTTCGATCTGAATTTCACGTATGTGAGTCCGTCGATCTATCGCATGACGGGGTTTACGCCGGAAGAAGTTATGGCCATCCACCTCAAGTCATACAGGACGACCGGCGAATACGATCATCACCTTAATGAGTTGAGGGAAAAACTTGACTACGCCAAGGCCCATCCGTTTGAAAAGGGCGCCCCCCTGATCGTGGAAACCCAGATCATGCGCAAGGACGGCTCTCTCATCTGGGTGGAAAACAACATCAGCTTCAACCGCGATGAAAACGGCGTACCCTTTGAAATTATCGGCGTCATCCGCGACATCACCGAACGCAAGAAAGTGGAGGAAACTTTCAAGGAAAGCGAAAAGCTGCACCGGATGATCGTGGAAAACATGCAGGACAGCATCACGCTTCTGGATTTTGATTTGAACTACATCTATCAGAGCCCGTCGGAAGTCCGCGTCACCGGCTGGACGGCCGAGGAAATCCGACATATTTCCATTAAAGATCAAATGCCGCCGGAATCTTTCGCGGTGGCGGAAAAAGTGATGGCGGAAGAATTTGAGCGTGAATTTTCCGGCCAGCCTTTGGATCCGCATCGCAAGCGGGTCATGGAGCTTCAGATTTACAAAAAGGACGGCAGCCTCATCTGGGAGGAAATGACGGCATCCTTCTATCGCGATGAAACCGGCAAGGCTGTCGGTATCCTGCTTTGCCAGCGGGACATCACCGATCGCAAAAAGGCCGAGCAGGCGTTTGCCGAAAGTGAAAAACGCTACCGCATGATCGTCGAAAACATGCACGACTCCATCGCCACGCTGGACATGAATTTGAAGCTGACGTACCAGAGTCCGTCGGAAATCCGCCTGACGGGATACACGCCGGAAGAGATCGCTCAAGTGACGCCGGGCGATCTCATGACTCCGGAATCGCGCGCTCATGTGCGCAGTGTCCTTGAGGCGGAATTTGCCAGGGAATTCAGCGGCGACCCGGTTGATCCGCATCGCTTTGTCACGCTGGATGTAGAAGTCTATCACAAGGACGGGCACAGATTATGGCAGGAGGTGACGGCCTCCTTCAACCGCGATGAAAACGGCAAGCCGTTGGAAATCATGCTCGTCAGCCGCGACATCACCGAACGCAAGAAAATGGAAGCGGCGCTCAAGGAAAGCGAAAAGCGCTATCGCATGATCGTGGAAAACATGCAGGACACGATCTCCCTTTTGGATCTTGATCTGAATTACGTTTATCAGAGTCCGTCGGAAATCCGCGTCACGGGTTTCACGCCGGAAGAAGTCATGGACATGCCGATTGACAAACAGGTCACGCCGGAATCCTTTGAAAAAGGCGTCAAGATTCTTTTTGAAGAGCTGGCCCGTGAGTTTGGCGGCGAGCCGATCGACCCCCACCGGTCGATTATTTTTGAGATTGAATCGTACTGCAAGGACGGCAGCACCGTGTGGCTTGAAGAAACCTGCACCTTCCAGCGCGATGACAACGGCAAACCCATAGGCATTCTGCTTGCCGGACGAAACATCACCGAACGCAAAAAAGCGGAACAGGAACGCGACAAGCTCGCCGCGCAACTGCTCCAGTCCCAGAAAATGGAAACAGTGGGAAGGCTTGCCGGCGGCGTGGCGCACGATTTCAACAACATGCTCAACGTCATCCTGGGATACATCGATCTGGCCAAGATGCGCCTCACGATGGAAAATCCCATCTATACCGATTTGCTTGAAATCGAAAAAGCCGCCACGCGCTCGCGCGACCTGACGGCCCAGCTGCTGGCGTTTTCACGCAAACAGATCATCAGCCCGAAAGTGGTCAACCTCAATGCCCTGATTGCCGAAACCCAGAAAACCATCACCCGCCTCATCGGAGAAGACATCGATCTGAAATTTTATCCCGCGGGCGACCTGTGGGCCATCAAGTTTGACCCCGTGCAAATCGAACAGATCCTCATCAATCTGGCCATTAACGCCCGCGACGCCATGCATAAAGGCGGCAAGCTGGTCATCGAAACGTCCAATATCGCCGTGGACAGCACCTTCTGCGATTCGCACATGGAAATCGTTCCGGGCGATTATGTCCGGCTCACGGTAAGCGACACCGGATCAGGCATCGACCGGGCCAATCTTCCGTACGTTTTTGAACCTTTTTTCACCACCAAGGAATTCGGCAAGGGCACGGGCCTGGGCCTGGCCACGGTTTACGGCATTGTCAAGCAAAACGACGGCTTCATCAGCGTCTACAGCGAACCGGGCCAGGGCAGCACCTTCAAGATTTATCTGCCCCGCACAAGTGAAGAACTGATTGCCGCGCCCAGAGCGCCCGAAGCGCCGGTCCGATCCGGCTCTGGAACCATCCTGCTGGTTGAAGACGACGAAATGGTGCTCAAGATGGTCTCCGACATGCTCGAGGCGCTGGGGTATATGGTTATCGCATCGGAAAGCCCCGTTGACGCCCTTTCGCTGTGCGAAAAAGGCGTCACCCCCATCGATCTGGTCATCACCGACGTCGTCATGCCGCAAATGAGCGGCAAGGAGCTGCGCGATAAACTCATCGCCTTCAATCCGGAGATGAAGATCCTGTTCATGTCCGGTTACACATCCAACATCATCGCTCAGCACGGCGTTTTGGAGGAAGGCATGCAATTTATCCAAAAACCTTTCAGCATCAGCCTGCTGGCTGAAAAAATTCGGCAAATGCTTGCCGGCAGGTAACCTCCGCGAGACGCTCATGACCATCGATCTGCAATCCGTCCAAACCATCGGTGAGGGGCTTTTGAGGCCCGAAGGCGTTATGGCCGGCGATGACGGCCGCATTTACACGGCGGACGCCCGCGGCCGCTGTTCGTGCATCGAAGCCGGCGGCCGCAAGACGACTTTTTTTGGTCATCTGGGCGGTCTGCCCAACGGCATCTGCATCGACCCGGACGGACGCTGCCTTGTCGCCAACATCGGCAACGGCGAGCTCCAGTCGCTTGCGCCGGACGGCTCGCATACTGTTTTGATGACCGAAGCCTGCGGGAAAAGAATGTCCACGCCCAACTTCCCCTTTCTGGATTTTCAAGGCAGGCTCTGGGTCTCCAATTCCACGGACAATCCCGATATCGACGCCTCGCTGCAGAATCCAGCGCCGGACGGCTGCCTCGTCGTCATCGCCCCAAAACAGCCGCCCCGCATTGTCGCGGACGGCATTTACTTCGCCAACGGGGTGGCGCTGGATGCCCAGGAAGAGTATGTCTACGTCGCCGAAACCATGCAGCGCCGGGTGCTGCGCTACCGCATCCAGGCCGACAGCAGCGTTGGACGGGCCGAGGTTTACGGTCCTGCGTCTCTGGGAAAACTCGGTTACCCCGACGGCATCGCCTTTGATGACGCGGGAAACCTCTGGGTCGCCTTCCCGGCGGCCAACGCCATCGGGTATATTGACCGCCGGGGACAGCTGGTCATTTATGTTCACGATCCCCACGGCGTCGTTATCAAACGCCCGGCCAACATCTGCTTTGGCGGCCGGGAAAGGCTAACGGCGTTTATCGGCTCGCTTAGCGGAACCAACGTTCCCTGTTTTGACGTGCCGCACCCAGGCATGCGGCTGACACATCAAAAGTAAGCGACAAAATCCGCAGGCCCTTAAACGATCTTCAAAGGACAGTTTTATGCCGTTTGCAGGAATTGACATCGGGTCCACCATGACGAAAGCGGTTATCGCAGACGATACGGAAAAGATGCTGGCCTCGCACATCGGGCCCACGGGCGCCGAGCACCGGCATCTGGCGCTCAAGGTCATGGACGACACGCTTCAAAAAGCGGGGCTTTCTTTGGGTGAGATCGATTTCATTGTCGCCACCGGCTACGGGCGCATCAATGTACCGTTTGCCGATAAACAAATCACGGAAATCACCTGTCATGCCCGCGGCATCCACGCTCTGTTTCCTACCGCCAAAATCATTATCGATATCGGTGGACAGGACTCCAAGGGCATCAAGCTCGACAAAGACGGCAAAGTTGCCAACTTTGTGATGAACGACAAATGCGCGGCGGGCACCGGACGGTTTCTGGAGGTCATTTCGGAAACGCTGGGCATCAATCTGACCGACATGGGCGAGCTTTCCCTTAAAGCCAACGGGTTTGTTCAAATCTCCAGCATGTGCACGGTGTTTGCCGAACACGAAGTGACCTCGCGTCTGGCCGAAGGCGCGGGCGTGGCGGAAATCGTGGCGGGCTTGCACGAAGCCATCGCGGGGCGCGTCGTCAACATGACAAGGCATCTGGGCATCGAAAAAGATGTGGTGGTGACAGGCGGAGGGGCCAAGAATGCCGGGCTCGTCAAAGCCATCGAAGGCAAAGTCGGCTTTCCGGTGCTCATCCCGCCGGAGCCTTTTATAACGGGCGCTCTGGGCGCAGCGCTCATCGGCAAGGATTTTCATGGCCGGGGCGTAAGACCGACAAGGGAAAGAAAAAAGGAGAATGTGACCTTTTTTGCTTGAAAAAGACACTAAGGCGATCATCTGGTCGGAAACTCCCCCTTTCTAAAGGGGGACAGAGGGGGAACGTGCCCTGACGGGCAATCTCCCCCTGCCCCCTCTTTAAAAAAGAGGGGGGAACGCCCTTGGCCGGCAAAACTTTAACAACCCTGAAAGGGTTGAACGTTTATAGGAGAATGCCGCGGGCTTTATGTACGACCCCAACGGGGTCGAACGTGCTGGTTGGATCGTATTCTACAAACGTTTCATCCCTTCGGGATGATATGTGGAAAGATTCTGTTTTATGAACGACACATTGAAATTTTACGCCGGGCTGGACATGGGCTCCGTCTCCATCAAGGCGGCGCTGGTTTGCAACGGACAGATAGTCGCCTCAAGCCTCGTTCCGTCGGGCAGCCACTATAAAAACGGCGCGCAAACCGTCATGCGAGACGTTTTGTCCACCGCAGGCCTTTCTTTTGATCAACTCGCCGGGCTCGTCATCACCGGCCTGGGCGCGGGAAGTTCGACTTTTCCCGGAAGGCAGGTCTCCGATATTTCCTGCCAGGCCCGGGGCTGCTCCTTCATTTTTCCGGCGGCGCGGACGATAATAGACATCGGAGGCCAGTTCACCAAAGCGGCGAAAATTACGCCGCAGGGACGGATTGCCGATTTTCTGATGAGTGAAAAGTGCGCCACCGGCTCGGGCCGTTTTTTACAGGTTATCTCCCGCATTCTCCAGGTTCCGCTCGATGAAATCGGGCCGCTGTCGATGCAGTCGGAACATCCGGTGGAGTTTTCCACCAACTGCGCCGTGTTTGCCGAATCGGAAACCATTTCCCGCATTGCCGAAGGCGCCAAACCGGCGGATATTCTGGCGGGCGTCCACAGAGCGATGGCCGCAAAAGTCGCCATGCTGGTCAAACGCCTGAAACTGGAACCGGAGGTTGTGCTGACCGGCGGAGGCGGCGAAGATGAAGGGCTGGTACAGGCGGTAGGCGATGCGCTTCACCTGAAAATACGGGTCCCAGAGAAACCCCGCTTGACGGCCGCTTTCGGCGCCGCGCTCTTTGCGGCGGAAGATCAATCCTGAATCTCAACAAAAAGGAGGTCGGATGAAAGACACAATCAAAGACGAATCTCCTCAGTTTACCCCCGGCGGCCGGCGCGCTCATTACATTCTGATCGTCTGTACGCTCCTCTACATCATCAACTACATGGACCGGCAGGTCTTTGCCGTCATTTTGCAGCCGATGAAAATCGATCTGGGACTCACAGACGCCCAGTGCGGTCTGGCCTCGACCGTATTGATCATCGGCATGGCGTTTTTCTCATTTCCCGTCTCCTATCTGGTGGATCGCTGGAGCCGCCGCAAGTCCATCGGATTGATGGCCGTTTTATGGAGCGGCGCAACCTTCGCGACGGGGTTGGCTAAAAACTTCACCGGCGTGCTGATTCCCCGATTTTTCGTGGGCCTGGGAGAAGCCGGATTCGTCCCCGGCGGCACGGCGCTGATCGCCGCATCCTACCCAAAAGAAAAGCGCGGCCGGGCCATGGGCGCTTTCAATCTCGCCATTCCGCTGGGCGCGGCGGTAGGTGTCATCTTCGGCGGAATTATTTCCGCGAAATACGGCTGGCGCTCTCCCTTTTTGTTTTTCGCGTTACCCGGTGTTGTCCTGGGCATTCTGGCTTTTTTCATGGCGGAGCCGTGGCGGGCGGCTTCATCTGGGGGCGCGGCACGCTCGACACCAAAGGGCTGGGCGTCATGTTTCTTCTGGCGATGGAATCGCTTCGAAAAGAAGGCGTCTCGTTCCGGCGTCCAATTGTTTTCACGGCCGTTCCGGATGAAGAACCGGGCGGAGACAACGGCATGCGCTGGCTGGTGGAACACCACCTGAACGACATCGACCCGGAATGGGTTTGGGATGAAGGCTCGGGCGGCTATAAGGGCGTGTTCGGAGAAAAACTGCTTTTTGCGGTCGCCGTGGCGGAAAAGCAGATCTTCTGCGCGACACGGTCAGCATCAATATTGTCAACGCCGGTTATCAGATCAATGTCATTCCGGAGCGCGCGGAAGCAAAGCTCGACTGCCGCCTGCTGCCCGAAACGGATGCGCAGGAATTCCGCCAGTGGCTTACGGACCGTATTGCCGATGAACGAATAAAAGTGGAAATGATCCAGAGCTCGCCACCTTCGGGCATCGCCCCGCAGGAGAGTCTTTTTTATCGCGTCGTCACGCAGGCGATTGAAAAATTCGTTCCCGGCGCGGGCGTATTGCCTTTGCTCATGGCCGGCGCCACTGACGGCCGCTACTGGCGCGAGCGCGGATATCCGGCCTATGGCTTCACCCCGATGATTCTGGAAAAAAGCGACATGGCGCGCGTTCACGGCATCGACGAGCGCATCTCCATCGACAACCTGCGTTTCGGCATCGGCATGACCCGCGAGATTCTGAAAAACCTCTGCGCATAAACAATACCATTTGACAAGCTGCCGGATGATGTAATAAGGGTTTCCGCGCACAACATATCCATTACCGAACCATATACACCATAATGATCCGCGGGAATCCGATCATGAGTTTAAGAAACAGAGTTTCTCTTTTTTCAATTCTCGGCCTTTGCATGACCCAGCCGTCATGCAGCGGTAGAAATGCTTTTGCCGCCTGCACCCATTTATATACCAAGGCGACACAGGAACCGCGTCGCCCGCCGCGCCGGGCGCTTTAACCGTCCATTAAAGAGTTTGGAGGCAACCATGAACAATACATGGAGAATAATTTTATCAGCCGCACTTGTTCTGATCGGTTCTTTCGTGTGCCAAAAAACTTACGCGGCAACATACTGGGTGGCCGCAAACGGAGCCGCCGCCTGGGCAAACTGCAAAAGCGATACATCCTTGAGCGGCGCGCAAGCCTGTTCGCTTACGACGGCCAATGCCAATGCCACAGCCGGCGATACGGTCTATCTCCGCGGAGGGACCTACCTTATTAAGGGCTATGAAAACGGCATTGCGCCGGTCAACAGCGGAACGTCGCCCGGCGACATGATTACGTTCAGCGCCTACGGTGGCGAGACACCGCTCATTTACGGCAAGGATTATGCCGCGTCTCCGTCCAATCCGGCCACCGAAGAAGATCTGGGCGGTTTCAGCACGGTCTGCATCAATCTCCGTGGAAGTTATGCAAACGGCGATTGGGGCGGCAGGGATTACATAAAAGTAACCGGAATCACCTGTCGAAACACGGTTCAATTCCTGTTGCTGAATCATTCCGATTTTATTGAAGTCTCCGGCTGCACGTTCGGACCGGTTCGTGATCCATGGAAGGATGTATATGTAACCGGAACCGCAAAAAATGACGCCTCTAATTATAATCAATCGACATATGTCTTATATGATCCGGATCACGATTTTACCAAAAGCTGCAAAGGGTCAAGCTGCGCCAACCGGCGGATATACAATGTTACCGACAAATCAAACATAAACTCCCTGTATGCGGTCTCAGTAACCACGGCGTCAGGTAATGCCACATCCAGAGTTTTGGTGGGCGGCGCGAAAAATTATTTCTCCTGGGGCGATGTCTATCAAATTACCTATGGACCGGCTTATGATCCCGCGCCCGTGAGTTTGAGAGGCGGATCAACACACAACTGGATTCATGGCAATACGGTTTTCGGCACCGGGTTTTTCCAGCCCGATCAGGACGGCACGCCCGTCTTTTCCGTGGGTCCGGACTCGCTTGCCAACCCGGAATACAACAATTACAACACGATTGAATACAATCATGTTTATCATGGCGGGCATCATGTCTTCAGCGTCAATCAGGGCCTCCACAACGTGATTCGGCATAATTATTTCCACAATGAAAGCTGGTTTAACGATTCGGCCCACAGCGGGAATTGCACCGCTCAGGGCCTTTGCGGTTATCGGATCGTTTCCAATACGTCCGAACATCCCGAGGCCAGCGGCCGGGGGCTGTGGGAAGACAATCGCATCGGCTGGGGAGCGGCCTATGGCGGCCCCCATCTGCTCACCGGAGGCTCGGGCAGCGGCACAACCATGGATACGCCGAACAACATTTACCGTTATAACGATCATTTTGGAAACGTGTTATTCGGCATGAGACTGGGTTCGTCGATGGAACGCTCCGCCATGGGGAACAAAATCTACAACAATACGTTTTATCATAACGGCTATGGCGGGGATGATGATCCTTATGCCCTGGACGCCTACCGCAGCGGCTTTTACTTTTATAATACCGACGTCACCGGATGCTCGGTGGTCAACAATCTGTTTTACGATTCCTGGAGCCAGAGCTATAAGCGACTCAACAGCGTTTATTACCCGGCCATAGGATTTGCAGGGTCAAGAGATACGCTTCTGGCCAACAATGACGTGCGCCATAATTATGTCAACACCTCCACAAATTATTCGAGTTCATCCTCCCCCATCCCGGAAATGTCCGACCCGCTTTTTGTAAACGGCAACGTGCCTGCCCAGAATGCCGATCGAGCATCCGTGGTTGCACCCTTTCTTTTGGCCTGGCCCAATGTCCTGCCAAATTTATCTCTACAATCCGTCAGTCCCGCCGCAAACGGCGGGACATATCTGACCACGGCAAGCTCTTCAGGTTCAAACACGACGACGCTTGTGGTCGCCGATGCCAGCTATTTCCAGGATGGAACCTGGGGCTCGAATCTGGCAAGAGGAACGTCAGGGCATTTTTATGCCGACTGGATCGCCATCGGCACAGTCACCAATATTCGCCGGATTGCATCCGTTAATTACGAGAGCAACACCATCACACTGGCCACACCGGCAACGTGGGTCAATAACGCGCCGGTCTGGCTTTATAAAAAATCAGATGGGGCGCAGGTCTTATCCGGAGTAGCGCCGGATTACGGCGCACATGAATATATTGAAGCCGCCGGGCCGTCGGACGCCGCATCTCCCGCCGCGCCTTCGGGACTGACGGTGCATTAAGAGAAAGGTTCAAGGGACAAGGGAAAAGGCGCAAGGGGAGGAAGGTTATCGTGAAGAAAGCTTATCAACGAATTCTGTATGGCGTCGTCATCTGCGCCGTATTTTTACTTTATAGCCAGGCGCAGGCCGCCTGCCTGGGAACAAGCCCCTATCTCCGAGCGGCCAGCGCCGGATACGCAGACGTAAAGGACTGCGTCGATCAGGCCACGTACGGCGACACGGTTTATGTTCCGGCGGGCGTTGCAAACTGGGGAGAAAATACGCTGGTCATCAAAAAGGGAATAGACCTCGTGGGTGCGGGCTCAGATCATACGATTCTCAGGTCAACGCTTCTGTCCCGTTCAACCTCGAAAGTCATGATTTCTTTCGAAGCGGACGCGGAGACGGCGGCCCATAATCATCCCTTCACATTTCATGGCTTTCATTTAAAAGCCGAGGGCGCTTATCCCCCCTATGCGCTTCTGGATCTCTCCAATCGTCATTACACGCAGCATTTAACGAAAGTAAAAATTTACGACAATAAATTCCAGCAACTCAAAAATTCGGGGTATACCTGCATTTCCATCACGTTTGAGCCGGCTGTTTTCGGCGTTGTTTATGCGAATGAAATTATTGACGGCACGCATGCCTGGAGATTTCTGGGCAGCATTGATACCGGAAAAACAGTTGTCCATTGGGAGCCGGGAAGCGCTTATGCCCTTTATTTTGAAGACAACCTGATTGACATTACCGAAGCGTGGGACACCTCCCAGATCATCAGCGGCGGCAATGGAAACCGCTATGTCAGCCGCTACAATACTTTTGATCTGTCGGCCAGAGGGCCGGATAAGTTTATGCAGGCCCACGATATCCACGGCAATCAGCCCAACAATGGCGGCGGCAGCATCGGGTTTGAAGCCTATGGCGAGCATCGTCTGGGCGGAAGCGGCAGGTGGTTTGACCAGCGCTCCGGACGTATCCATTTTTTCATGAATCAATGGAGCCAGACCAACGGCTCCGCAAGCTACAACATCTGGGAAGAATATGATGACGACACGTATCATGTCACCTCCTGCCAGGGCCTGGGCTACCCGACAACATCCGGCGGCGTCAATTGCCTGCAACGGGCCTACAACTCCTATTTCTGGCGCAATTTTACCGGAATGAACGGCAGAACTCCAGTGACGGCAACCAATGTTCTTTTTGATCACTACAATCGGGAAGAATCCATTCTGAACAATCCGCTGACCATCCTGGAAAACCGGTCCTGGTGGCGGGACAACGCCGCCGCGTTCACCGGTCAGGTTGATCCGGTGGGCGCCTGCGGATACTATGGCGGTCCCGCCTGCACGAAAAGCGGCATCGGCTGCGGAACGCTGGCGGACATGCAGGCGATCACAACGTGCACGCAAGGCGTCGGCTTCTGGGTCACCAATCAGGGCAACTGCAACGATATATCCGATTATGTGGGGCATACGCACACCAAAAACATCGAAGGCACGCTTTACAAGTGCAACGCTTCCAACACCTGGGTGGCGTCCTACACCCCCTATACTTACCCGCATCCCCTGCGTGCCGGAGACGACATCACGGCCCCTGCGTCGCCTTCCGGGTTGACGGCGCAATAGGGCATACGCTCAAGGACGACGGGACAAAAGACAATGGAATGTTTGTTGACACGGATTTCCACTTGAATTAGGTTGGGATAAAAAATCTAAACAATTGTTTAAGACACGTTGCATCTCGTTTGCATTTTCACGAGGTTTGCTACCGATCGGAGGGAATTATGAAGCGCGGATACAGAATTATTTATGGATTGGGGGTGGTTGCGCTTTTGACGGCATTCATCGGATGTGGCGGCGGCGGCGAAAGCGCGCCGGCGACAGTTCCAACCGTATCCTTTACGTTAAACTGGGGCGCGCCGACGACGGACGCCGACGGCAACGCGCTGTCGGGACTGTCGGGTTACAACGTTTATTACGGGCCGCAGGCCCGGACGGGCAGCGATCCCAAAGTGTGCAACTTGTGCGGCTACACGCAGCGGATCAATGTCAGTAATGTAACTTCTCACACGCTTAATCTCCCCAAAGGAACGTATTACTTTTCCATAACCGCGTATGACGCTTCGGGCAATGAAAGCGTTTTTTCCAACGAAGCTAACGCAACAAAGTAAAGGAGTTTATTATGTTGAACTTTGAATTTTATAATCCGACACGAATTTGCTTTGGCCGCAACAAGCTCGCCAGTATCAACAGATATGTTCCCTCCCAAGCCAGAGTTTTAATCACCTTTGGCGGTGGAAGCGCCAAAAAAAGCGGCCTGATCGACCGGGTTAAAAAGGCGCTGGGCAACCGGATAGTTTTTGAATTCGGCGGCATCGAACCCAATCCCCATTATGAAACCCTCATGAAAGCCGTGGATATTGTCCGCAAGGAGAAGATCGATTTTTTGCTCGCCGTCGGCGGCGGCTCCGTGATCGACGGAACCAAATTCATCGCACTGGCCGCCTCTTATAATGCCAACGCCGAGGATTTGCTGCATTATGGTTTTACGCCCATTACGGCGGACGTGGTCGGAAAAATAATCCCCATCGGAACCGTGCTGACGCTGCCCGCCACCGGTTCGGAGATGAACAACGGCGCCGTCATCAGCCACCAGCACGGAAAATATCCCGTTATGAGTCCGCTGACCTACCCCGCATTTTCCATCCTGGACCCGACGCTCACCTTTACGCTTCCCCAAATCCAGGTGGCCAACGGCATTATCGACACCTTTGTCCATACCACCGAACAATATCTCACTTATCCGGTCGATGCCCGCATCCAGGACCGCATGGCCGAAGGCATTTTGCTGACCTTGATTGAAATCGGGAAAACGTCCCTGGAAGAATCCGAAAATTACGACGCCCGGGCCAACCACGTCTGGTGCGCCACACTGGCGTTAAACGGCCTGATTGGCGCAGGCGTCCCCCAGGACTGGGCCACGCACATGATCGGGCATGAAATCACCGCCCTCACCGGCATCGATCACGGGCAGACGCTGGCCATAGTTCTGCCGGCGCTTCTGGAGGTGCGCCGCGAACAAAAGCGCGCCAAGCTGCTGCAATATGCCGAGCGTGTCTGGAATATTGCAAAGGGCCGCGACGACGAAAAGATCGACCAGGCCATTGCCCAAACGCGGCATTTTTTTGAAAGCCTCGGCATTAAAACCCGCCTGTCGCAATACGGCGTCACATCCGATAAAATTCCGATCATCGTCGAACAGCTCAAGGCGCACGGGATGACGGAGCTATCCGAAACCCGGGACATTACGCCGGAGGTGAGCCGGAAGATTCTGGAAGCCGCGTTATAATATTCTTTCAATGCAAACAAGAACAGGAGCGTGTGCGCACATGAACGAAATGCCGATCAGTAAAGCGTTTACATTGATCGAACCCGGTCCGGTTGTTCTTGTTACGACGCATGACGGAAAGAAGAACAACATCATGACGATCTCGTGGACCATGGTGGTGGACTTTGCGCCGGTATTTGCCATGACCACCGGGCCATGGAACTATTCCTTTGCCGCTCTTCGCAAAACGAAGGAGTGCGTGATCGCCATTCCCACGGTTGACATGCTCGATAAGGTCGTTGGCGTGGGAACATGTTCCGGCGCGGATACGGACAAATTTGAAAAGTTCAAATTGACTCCCATGCAGGCAAAGCATGTCCAGGCGCCCCTGATCAAAGAATGCCTGGCGAATATCGAATGCAACGTTGTCGACATCGTCAAGAAACACCATATCGTCGTCCTCGAAGCAGTGGCGGCGTACATTGATGATTTCCGAAAGGAGAAGCGCACGATTCACGCAGTCGGCGACGGAACTTTTATCGTGGATGGGCGCAAGTTGGACCGCAAGGAAATGATGCGCTCAAAACTCCCGGCAGGCCTGTAATCTTATGTCAGATTTCTTTCCATCGGACGGATTTTGATTTCGAATACGATAGTTAAAAAGCAAATAAACCGTATTGCGTATTTTGGGATGAACCAATGGAAGTCACAGAATCTGAGAGGTGGCAGTTGAAGGGGCGGTCTGTTCGCTCAAATGGCCTCGACTGTGGCTCTATGGCTCATTGCGCAGCAGCCGAAAAACTCGCCTACTGCTCAAACAGTTTCGGCTGCCTGATGCTCCATTTCGCCAAGACTCACAACGTCTCGGCCATCACTTCGCTCACAGGCTCCCCCTTCAACTGCGATTTAAGACTAAGCTAGCGATAACTTCTTCCTGTAAGAGAGCATGTAGCAACTCACAACGTCATGCGCTCTTTCGAATTGAAAATGTTAATTCCACAAATAGAAAAGGCAGAGCCAATCGACCCTGCCTTTTGGAATTAATTAATTGTTTCTGTGTTCAGTTATTTCTGAATCTTTCTTCTTACGCCTCCCAATCCCACCAGGCCAAAGGCCAAAAGAAGCAGCGTGGCGGGTTCAGGGACAGCAGAGGTGTCCGGGATAACGCTCATGGAAAATGATGTTATTGTCGTGTCCAGACGGGTATTGAAATCATTCGTTTGAGGATACAGGAGGATGACGATATAAGCTTTTTCCATCATGGCTATGTCGAGCGAAACCGGCAAGGCGGTACTATCCAACGCATCGCCATCCTGATCACGCAAGAGCAAATCAATGCTTGCTTCGCTGTAAGGTCCCAGCCCCAGTGCCGAGAAATCCAGCATCAGGTTTTCATAAGTAACTTGCGCTGAAATATAATCGATATCATTTCCTTCATAGGGGTAGTTGTTCATCACCTGCATTTCCCGGAAGGTCTGATTCAAACTGAAAAGATTCTGTCCGTCCAGCGAACCGCTGAAAGATTGTATTGCATCGGGATAAAACAGGGCTTGATCACCCCAGGGGTTGCCGATTGCATCCGTACGGTAAACGTAAGAAACGGACACTGTCTTTCCAAGAAAGGGTAAAAGTCCTCCTTCGCTCTGATTTTGCGATACGGCATCGATTACTCCCGAAGCGCTGATCGTCACGGTGTCACCCAAAGCGACTGCCGGAAGAAATACAATCAAAAGCACCATGGTTAAAAATGTTTTTCTCATCACATTTCCTCCTTCTTCCTGATCGGTTTTTTTATGCTGTTGATGATCTGTTGAACAGACAACTCAAAACAATTCTTCGTGAGCTTTTCTTTACCGCTTTAACGACTTTCGGAGTCCCGCCAGCCCCGCCAGGCCAAGGACCAAAAGAAGCAGCGTGGCCGGTTCGGGTATGGCTGTCGTGGGTGCGAAACTCATGTTCATGTATCTGGCGGCATCTTCACCCGGTAACCTAAATCCGATATAACAACTCACGCTGTACCAGTCATCGGGTATTGTCGATGGAAGAGCCTTACCGGGCAATGCGTAATAATTGAAATCAAATCCCATATTATAGGGCGTAAAATCATTTATTACTGTGCCTGTAGCGCGCCCCACACCACTATGCACACGAAGTCGATCACCAACGAGAGTGCCAAGTGAAATTGATAAATTGCCGGAATCAGCGGACCAGGATCCTACACCGTCCACATTTAAAGTCATTGAAATCAACGCATCGCCGTAGAATCCACGATCGGGTTCGGTTGTTCCGTCGGCGACGGTTTCGTCATAAACCACATTACCGCTGATCGCTGTGCCAGTGGCGAAGAGTTCCTCCATCCCGACCGGCCCTATCTGGCCTTTAATATAGCCGAAGAAGTTGTAAGTGGAATCGGCCTGCGCGTTTATGGGAATGAATACGACAAAGGTTAGAAGAAGACACAAAATTATTTTTGTACTTAATGCTCGTTTGTTATTCATTATGCTCTCCTTTCTTTGGCATGCCTTTAAACGGTAATGAGGATTCACACCGTTACTTAATTTTTGAACTTCCTCTTCAACCCAACCAGCCCCGCCAGGCCAGAGGCCAAAAGAAGCAGCGTAGCCGGTTCGGGCACGGAAGCCGCAACGCCGGTTCCCCGCAATTCAAGGTAGGCATATTCGCCCGGCGGATCCACCGTGTCGTTGCTCATGATCACCAGATAGGCGAGGTAATCATCCAGACTCGTTGGCGTGAAAAAAAGATCCACCATGAAATCCTCGCCCGGCAACAGTTCCCGTGGCGCGCTAACCCAAGTTGCGGAATTGAAAGAAAAGGCTCCCAGTGTGTATTCGCCCCATATGGGTGATATCATGTCCACATCGCTTTCAATCAGACTCATCCCTATGACATAGATCCACACACTAGTTTCGCCAGGGCTTGTTAGCTTGAACTGCGCGGTTTTGGATTCTCCCAAAGCTACATTGCCAAAGTTATATGTGCCCTGCCATTGAATATAACCTCCTACCCATGTCCACTCAATTTCAGGGTTTTCCACACCAAGATCCTGCGCGTGAATCATCCCGGCAAAACAAAGAACGATAGCGCAGATCAGAACACCGATGAGGATATGAAACCTGATGCCGCCTCTTGTGTTTCCAGTATTTTTCATTATTGCAGCCTCCTTTAGGAATTTTACATACGCCCGATTAATCAAAAAGCCCATTTACAGACCGTCTGGATATGTCAATAATTTTAAAACGAGAGGCTTGTTAGAGATGAGTAAATTCAAAACGAGCAGGGATAAGCATGATCGTGAAAAATAATGCAAATTTTATACCCCTCGCGTAACGCAAATGTAATACCACGTAATCACGGCTTATTTTGGAATTTCTTCTTTTTCTCAATATCAGAATTGTAAACTATTCCGACAGGCGCTTTGGGGGCACGAGAACATGATTGATCCTATCTATTGGAATTTACAAAGAAAGGCATAAAAGAAAAACTGTAAAGTTTCTTTACACTTAAAAATATTTAATAGTTTCAATCTTTCAAGATAATTGAAATACAGGGCAGCATCCCGAAATATCTGACAAGAAGAGATTAACGCCCGATTACCGGTAATGTTCAATGCTCTTCTCTCATCAATTGTATCGACTCGTAGGTGCAATTATCAAAATGAGACCTCATCAGACACTGACTTTCAAATCAAGTATAGAGCAATATCTTAGATAAATATACGTCCGGCAGTTAGGGCGGCGTGGCGTGGGCGAAATCATGGCCGAGACGTTGTGGGTCTTGGCGAAATGGAGCGAAAAACAGCCGAAACTGCCTGAGCCGAAGGCGAGTTTTTCGGCTGTAGCGCAATGAGCCGCATTCCATTTCCAATTCAAGATGATACCGCGGCGGCAAGGAGGAGGCGCCGGAGGCGTATTGATGATACGCTGAGGACGTCGACGACGCAGCCAACAAAGGTAGCGCTTGAATTGGAAATGGAATAGAGCCACAGTCGCGGACATTTGAGCCCATGACATGCCGCTCTAACTGCCGCACCGCTTAGAAAACAAAAAAATCGTTCTTCGCAATGCCCGGACAATCATCCCTTCAAAGCTAAGCCAATTGCGCCGCCTAAAAAAACCCAGAAACAGCGCCTCCCTTGTTAGTGAAGGAAGCAGCCAAAATAACAATGCTTTTGAGAAACTTGGAAATATGCTAAAGGTATCGGCATAAAAAATGAAGCAGATTAATTAATTTTGGGGAAACGATATGCAAAAACAACTAACGGCAATTATTGAGCGCGAAGGTAACGGTTATGTTTCGCTTTGTCCTGAACTCGATATTGCCAGTCAAGGCGATACTATCGAGGAAGCCCGGATAAACCTTCGAGAAGCTCTGGAGCTTTTCTTTCAAACAGCCTCACCATCGGAAATTCAAACGCGATTACATGAGGAAGTCTATGTAACACAAGTGGAGATAGCCATTGGGTAAACTTCGCGTCCTTTCCGGAAAGCACGTATGCAACATCCTTTCGCAGCATGGCTTTGTGGAAGTGCGCCAACGGGGCAGCCATATTGTCATGCAAAAACATCTTCCTGACACAACGATCACCGTACCGGTTCCTGATCATGCAGAACTGCGAATCGGGACACTGCAATCCATCATTCGCCAATCCGGCATTTCAAAAAGCGAATTTGAATCTTAGTTCCAAAATCAAAACACCCGCGCGCTGCACTCCAGTGGGTGAAATTGTCAAATTTCAATCCGGCAGTTAGGGCGGCGTGGCGTGGGCGAAATCATGGCCGAGACGTTGTGGGTCTTGGCGAAATGGAGCGAAAAACAGCCGAAACTGTTTGAGCCGAAGGCGAGTTTTTCGGCTGTCGCGAAATGAGCATAGGGCCACAGTCGCGGACATTTGAGCCCATGTCATGCCGCTCTAACTGCCGCACCGCTCAGAATAAAACAGTAAGCCGATTAGTATTGCGCTTTACAGCTCACAGCATGATCGTCACCACGGCGAAGACCCTGATAGCCTAAAGGGGTCACACAAGAGCACGAGCACCGGGGACCGGTTCAATAAGCCTGGATTCCCGCCTTCGCGGGAATGACTTATTATAGATGTTATTGTGAGATTGTGATTATGCCGACCGAAGCGCGTCCACGATTTTCAGGCGCGAGGCGCGCAGCGCCGGGAGCACGCCGCCTACCAGGCCCATGAACAGCGAAAAAATCATCGACTCCACCATAATGGCCGGTGTGAGCGTAAACTTGAACGCGAGCTCCGAGAAAGTCTGGAAGTTGACCGTGGATATGCTCATGAACTGCATGAACGACGCAAAAAACAAACCGATTGCGCCGCCTAAAAATCCCAGAAACAGCGCCTCCGTGAGAAACGCGAGCAGAATGTTGCGCCTGCGGAAGCCCAGCGCGCGCAGCGTGCCGATTTCCGCCGTGCGGTTGGCCACGGCCGAATACATCGTGATCATGGCGCCGATGATCGCGCCGATGGAAAAGATCAGCGTGAGCGACGTGCCCAGCATGCGCAACAGCTTGGCCATCATCTCCGACTGATCGGCATAATATTTCGTTTCACGCCGGGCATCGAGCGTGAAGCGAGGATCAGTTTCAATTGCTTTTTTGACCGCGTCAAAGGTGTCGGGACTTTTCAATTTAAAAACCAGCGAGGAATAGACTGGACGCCGGAAGGCCTGCATGACCTGATCGGCATCGCCCCAGATTTCGGAGGCAAAGCCCGTATTGCCCGCATCGAAGATGCCCACCACCGTCCAGGTGCGCATGCCCCAGCTTAAGGTCTGCTGGAGATTCACGCCCCGAAACCGTTTGGCGATGCTGTTGCCGACCAGTACTTCGAGCGACCCCGGCCGCGGTAGACGACCGGCCACCAGTTTGACCTGGGGCCGAAGCGCAATCGAGTCGGCCCCGATACCGCGCACCACGACATTGGAATGGCTGGAGGTCTGTTCCTGCCCCTGCTTTTTGAGCGCAATCAAAATAACCACTTCCTTGGCCATCAGCGGACGGCCGGATGCCCCGGCGTCCACCTGCGGCAGCATTTCCACAATGGCTGCCGCCTTGCGCTCAATAAAACTCATCGTTTCGGACTGCGATCCCTTGCGCACGACCACCACGTTGTTTGGCGACCCGGTTTCCACAAGCGTCTTTTGGAGACCTGCCGCCATCATCAGGACGGCGGCAAAGACAAAGACAACCAGCGCCATGCCGGCGACCGTCAGAGTCGTCGTGAGCCTGCGCCGCCAGAGGTTGCGGATACTGTAGGATAAGGGAAGCGCCATCAGCCGATCCTCCTCAAACCGTCGGCAATGCGGATGCGGATGGCGTGGCGCGTGGGAATGAGCGCCGCCAGAAAGGCAATGAGCAGCGCGGCGGCGATGTCCAGATAAAGCGTCGAGGTGGACACCAGAAAAATCGGGAAATACATGGCCAGCTCGCGCGCAAATACATTGGCGGCGGGAAAGGTGAGCGCCATGCCGAGAAGACATCCGGTCATCGTCAGCACCAGCGCCTCGCCGAAAATCAGCAGGGTAATCTCCTTCGCGCCGAAGCCCAGGGTTTTCATAATGGCATAATCACCCGTGCGCTCACGCGTGGTCATGGCCATGGTATTGGCCACCACGGCCATGATGATGAGCACAATGACGAACGACACCATCTGCACCGCCGTGATGATCGCTTCACCCATGGCGATAAACCCCAGGTTGAAGGCCTTTTCCGTCTCGGTGAGCGTCTCGGCCAGAGAATTTTTAAACACCCGGTCCACGGCCACCGCGGTGTCGGCCGCCACATCGGGGCTTTTCACGCCGATCATGTAAAAGCCGACGCGGTCGGCGTACCCGGGCCATATTTTTTTTATCCCTTCGTTAAGATACGCCCAGTGAAAGAAAAACTGCGTTTCATCGACGGCGTTGTCGCGCCCCCGGTAAATGCCCCGCAGAACGAAATCCCAGTTGCCCGGATAAATCATCCCCTTGAGCGTGACGGTGTCGCCAATTTTCCAGCCGTATTTTTTGGCCAGCTTCCGGCCCACGACCGCGCCCTTGCGGTCAAACAAAAAGGCTTTCTTCTGCGCATCATCCAGCACAAATTCCGGATAGAGGGCAAAGTAGGACACGGGCTCGACGCAGAAATTCGGAAAAAAATTTTTCTCGTCGATGTACACACCGCCAAACCAGTTGCCCCACGACACGAGTTTCACACCTTCCACCTGGCGTATTTTTTCCGCATAGGAAATCGGCAGGCTGAAGATAATGGAAATCGCGTTGCGCGTGACGAGCCTTGATGTGGACGCCGCATCGACGCCCGCGTAAAACGAGTTTACCACCGTGCGCAGCAGGCCGAAGGCCAGAATCGCCACGGCAATCCCCAGGATGGTGAGTCCGCTGCGAAGCTTGTTGTGAAAGGCGTTTCTAAAGAGGATTTTGAGAAGCAGCATCGTTGAGATACCCTTTGTCCAGATGACGCAGTATATGCGCGCGCGAAGCGGCGCGCGGATCGTGCGTGACCATGATGATCGTCTTGCCCATATCCTGATTAAGCCGCTCCATCATGGAGAGGATTTCTTCTGCGGAGACGCGGTCCAGATCGCCGGTCGGTTCGTCGGCCACCAGAATGGTCGGGTCGGTGACAATGGCGCGGGCAATGGCCACGCGCTGCTGCTCGCCGCCGGACATTTCACTCGGATAGTGATCCATCCGGTGCGAAAGCCCCACCATGGACAGCGCCATCTGGGCCTGTTCGCGGCGTCTGCTTTTAGACAGCGTCGTCAGATGCAGCGGCAGCTCGACATTTTCCACAGCCTTGAGCACGGGAATCAGGTTGTAAAACTGAAAAATGAACCCGACGGAATTGGCGCGCCAGGCGGCCAGTTCCGACTCGGACAGATCCGTGATGTCGATATCGCCTACGCGGATCACGCCGGAGTCCACCTTGTCGATGCCCGCAATCAAATTCAAAAGCGTGGTCTTGCCGGAGCCGGACGGCCCCATGAGCGCCAGAAACTCCCCTTCGGCAATGTCAAAGGTGATATCGTGCAGCACCGGCACCACCAAGCTTTCCCGATGGTAGCACTTGTTCAGATTTTTGATTTCAACAATCGTTTTTTTAGGTTCACTCATCAATTCTTTTCCGCCATTCTAAAACATGCTTTTTATCCCCCGACGGTGTGCCACTGTGTCGCAATGACAAATAGCATCATTAAGGTCGTCATACCGGCGGAAGCCGGTATCCAGACGCCGGGTAAACACCAAGTGGAAAACCATTCTTCAGATTCCTGGATTCCGGATCGCTGCTTCGCTTGTCCGGAATGACGAAGATGGAAGCTTGCCCCTTCGGCCTTCAGTCTCTTCCATACCTGTTCCTCACCGCATCCAGCAACAATCCTCCAATGCTCCGCTCTTCCTGCCCCGAGTACTTCTCCCCTTTCAGGTAGAGGGCTTCGACCCTGATGGTGTTTAGCTTCTCTGCGGGCGTTTGCAAAGGATTATTATCCAGCACAACAAAATCGGCCCGTTTGCCGTTGGTCAGCGTGCCGCGTGTTTGTTCGTCAAACGACAGCCGGGCACAGGCGGATGTGTGCATCCGCAGGGCGTCCAGAACTGATACCGACTGGCCGGCGTTGGGATGATTGCAGGCGGCAAAAATTCCGGCGATGGGATCGGGCAGCGTGCAGGGGCCATCGGACCCGCCCGCGAGCGTCAATCCCGCATCCAGCATGCTCTTGAGCGGAATCAAATTTTCCACACGACTTCCCAGAATGCGCTTAAGATAGTCCACCGGCTCCTGCGGCCAGTATAAAAACGGCGTTTGTAGGGCAATGCAGAGATTGAGCCTTACGGCCCGTTCAATGGCGGCTTTGTCCATCAGGTCCGCGTGAATGAGAATGTGCCGATGATCTTTGCGGGGAAAATCCCGCAGGGCCGCTTCATAAGCCGTCAATGCCTGATCGATGGCCGCATCGCCGATGGCGTGCATGGCTACTTGCAAACCGGCGCGGTTGGCCGATACCGCAAAATCGTTCACGTCTTTTTGCGGGTAAAAAAGCGCACCCCGATTTTTTTCATTATTCGCATACGGCTGGCTGAGCGCCGCGTCTTCCGAACCGAAACAGCCGTCCAGCGCGTTGGCAAAGCAGCCGCCGATGCGCGGAAGTTTCCGCCGCTTTGCTTTTTGAACCTCCATCGTTTGAAAAAAAATCTGAAAGGTCTGAGGCAGCCCCCGGTTGGCAAACCGCATGACATCGACATCCAGATCCAGTGGAAAGCCCACGCCTTCCGCCGTGTGCACCAGGGCGATCCCCCGGCGGGCCAGATAGTCGCTCCCCGCAATTAAATTGCGAAACAGCGCGGGCAGCGACACCGACGACGTAATGGAATTGACGGCGCGGTAAAAGGCATTGAGGTAAAACCAGCCGGTGTTTTGATCAAAACCCGGATCGGCCAGAATCGCGGCGGGCATTTTCGCAATCAGCGCGGAATTGCCGACGGCGGCATGGCCGTCGTATTTGACGATCATCAATGGACGGTCCGTCATCCGGTCCAGATCATGACGGTCCGGAAGTCTTTTCTCCTCGACCGTGTGCGCCGAAGAGCCAAATCCGAGAATCACTTTTTCTTTTTTCCCGCGGGCCATATAGGCCCGGATCACTTCCGCCAGTTCATCAAAATTGCGCACATGACGGCAATCCAGGCCGGAATTGAAATAAGCAAACGAACTGAAATGAATGTGCGTGTCGCCAAACGCCGGAACAACGCATCGCCCGTTTAAATCCACCGCATCGCAGGCGGCAAATTTCTCCGGCAGCTGATCGCCGGTAAACGCAATCGTCCCGTCCTTTTCCACCAGAAACGAAAAGACACGGTTTGTGTCTTCACAGGAAATAAATGCGGCATTCTTGAACACGCGCATGTGGATGCCCTCCATTAGCCTTGCACCTTGCGCCTTGCGCCTTGAACCTTCGTTATCTTTCCGCAATTTTGATCTTCGATCCGTCCTTGAGGCCTTTGGGTTTGAGCACGACGCGGTCGCCGGATTTCAGGCCTGCGGTCACTTCCATCATGTCGCCCAGTTTGCCGCCGGTGGTCACGACGGTTTCGCGCGCTTTGTTGTCCGCAATCACATAAACGACCTGCTTCGCGCTTTTGCTCTCCAGCGCGGAGGCGTTTACGGCCAGACGGGGTTTGAGCTCTTCGGCGGTAAGCGTTCGCGACAGAAACGAGACTTTCGCGCTCATGTCGGGGAGCATCCGGGGGTCGCGATCCAGAAATTTCACTTTGACCAGAACCGTCGCCTTGGCGCGATCAACGGTCGGCACAATGGCATGCACCTCGCCGCGGAAGCGCCGGTCGGACAGGGCGTCCAATTGAATGTCGCAGGGCTGGCCCGCGCTGATGAGCGTGATGCTGGTTTCGGAGACATCGACTTCGACCTGCAGCGAATCCATATCGGCCAGCGTCACGACGGCGGCCTTGGAGGTCGCCGACGCGGAAAGCGGCGTCACGATGTCTCCCACATCCGCGTTTTTGGTCAGCACGACGCCGTCAAACGGCGCGCGGATGAAGGCGTAATCATAGCTTACTTCCGCGCCCGAAAGCGACGCTTCGGCCGCGCGAACCGCCGCCTCGGCGGCTTTCACGGCTTCCTGCGAGCGCAGGTAGCGCGTATGCACCAGATCGTAATCCGACTGGGCGATATAGCCGCCGGCGATCAGCCGTTTGTACCGTTCATAATCCTGTTGCAGATTATCGCGTTCCACCGTCACCTGCCTCAAAACAGCCCGGGTGTTGGAAAGATTGGCTTCGGCCTGCGCCTTGACGGCGGCCGTATCGGCGTTTTCCATGCGCGCCAGAACCTGCCCTTTTTGCACCCGCGCGCCCTCTTCCACCAGAAGCGCCGTGAGCCTGCCGGTCATTTTGGAGGCCACCGCCGCCTTGCGCTGGGCGACAATATAGCCGCTGGCGTTTAAAACCGACAGCGATTGCGACGGATAAACCATCGAAACCGTTGATACATCAACCGTGGCCACCGGCGCCAGAATGCCTGCGCGGTACAAAACAATCAAGGCAAGGACCAAAATCACCAACCCCGCAATCATAAAAGGTTTCTTTTTGCGTCCGGCCGTCACGCTCTTCTTGGCGGCCTGGTCGATTTTGAGTCGCTTTAAGTCTTCCTGGGGCATATATTTTCTCTCTTTAGTTTTTTTCCAGTTGTGTCGATTGTATCTATCAGAACTATGCGGATTTTACCACAGGGATTAACCCCTGCCAGCGAAGGCGTAAACTCAAGTCAGGACTCTGTTTTAAGTGAAAGTCATGGTCAAGCCTGCCGTCAACCCGCAAATCATGAATCAGTTGCTGGCCATGCTAAGCGCCATTACCGGGCTTTCGGACGAAAAGGCTGTTTTCGATTTTGTCGGCCGCGGTCTTGCGGATATTCCCGGCATCGCCGCCGTGCGCTACGATCCAACGAATTTGGCGCCGGACGATGAGCGCATCCTCGCCGTCTCGCTTGCCGCAGGCGACGTCCCGGCAGGCCGTCTGCTTTTGACCGTGTCGGATGCGGACGCCTTTTCGCCGTATCGCGATGCCATATCCCATTTTGGCATGACGCTGGCCCATCTTCTGGCGGCGCGTGTCGTCGGTCTGCAAAATGAGCGGTATCAGGCCCGGCTTGAAGACAGGGTTCAGGAGCGCACGCGGGAACTCCTCATCCAAATCGATGAAAACAAGCGCGCCGAACAGGCGCTGCTTTACGCCACCGAAAAGTGGCGGGCCACCTTCGACGCCATGCTTGATCCGGTCGCCTTTCTCGCGCCGGACGGGCGTGTGGAACAATGCAACCGCGCCTTCGCTGAATTTTGCAGCCGCGACATCCGCAGCCTGAAAGACCATAAATGCCATGAATTGATCCATCACACGCAAAGCCATATCGACGGATGCCCCTTTGTCCGGGCGCGGGAAAGCAGAAAACGGGAAACCATGGAGCTTGAAATTGGCGACCGCACGCTTTTTGTCGTGGCCGAACCGGTTTTGGACGCGGAAGGCCGGATGAACGGCATTGTCCATATTCTGCGCGACATCACCGACCAGAAACGTGACAAGGCGGCCCTGGAAGAGACCATGGAGCGCCATCGCATGGTGGCCCAGGCCGCTCACGATTATATTCTGACAACGGACCTGGAGCACCGCATCACGTTCGCCAACAAGGCGGTAAGCAACCTGCTGGGCGGCGTTGATCCGATTGGTTTGAACATCAGCGATTTCGCCCCGCCGCAAAACCGCGCCAAGCAGGAAGAGTTGATGCAAAAGCGCCGGGAGGGCGTGAAAGACGTCTTTTCGTTTGAATGGCGGCTGATGGATTTCAACGGACGGCCCTTCATCATGGATGTCCGCTCGCAGCTTCTGACCAAAGACGGACGGCCTTCGGGCGTTTTATTTGTGGCGCGCGACATCACCGAACGGGTCCGGGACGCGGAGAACCTGCGCAAGCTCAATGAACGCTACGAACTGGCCGCTCTGGCCGCGGGCATTGCTGTCTGGGATCGGGATATCAAAACGGGTCAGGTCATCTGGGACGCCCGCATGTACGAGCTTTACGGCGTTGACCCAAACCTGTTTACCCTGACGCCCGAATCCTGGAGGAGTCTGATCCATCCCGACGACGTGCTGCGTGTCGATCAGGACTTTCAAATCCTGATGCTAAACGAAAAGTATTCCGATACGGAATTTCGCATCCAGTGTCCGGACGGAAGCATTCGCCATCTGAAATCATACGGCATGGTCCAGCTCGACGAGGCGGGTCAACCGGCGCGCATCATCGGCGTCAATTACGATATCACCTGGCGCAAGCAGGCGGAAGAGGAGCGCCTGAAACTGGAAAAACAGCTTTTCGAAGCGCAGAAAATGGAAGCCGTGGGCACGCTGGCCGGAGGCATCGCGCACGATTTCAACAATATTCTGGCCGCCATCATGGGTTATGCGGAACTGGTCATGGATACAAAGGCGGAACAGTCCCGGGCCAAAAACATCCAGCGGCTGCTCATGGCCGCCGGACGCGCGAAGGACCTGGTCAATCAGATTCTCGCCTTCAGCCGCCGCGCGGATCATGATCAAAGACCGCTGGACATGCGGGTCATTATCAAAGAGGAAATCAAGCTTTTGCGCGCCACCATGCCCGCAACCATTGAGATCCGCCAGAACATCGCCAATACGCCGTACACGGTTTTCGCCGACGTCACGCAAATGCATCAGGTCATCATGAACCTCTGCACCAACGCCGCATTCGCCATGGGCGAAAAAGGCGGCGTGCTGGACATCAGCCTGACGAAGGAAACCATCACGCAGGACACGTCCGCGGATTTGCTGCACCTGACACCAGGGCCCTATATCCGGCTTTCCATTTCCGACACCGGGCCGGGCATTGCGCCGGATATTATCGAGCGCATCTTTGAACCGTTTTTCACCACCAAAAAAATCGGGGAGGGAACCGGACTGGGACTGTCCGTGGTGTATGGCATTGTTAAAAATCATCGCGGCGGCATCCGCGTGTCGAGCAAACTCGGCCAGGGCGCCATGTTTCAAATCTACCTGCCGTCTATCGAAGAGGCTCTGGAGGCGCAGAAGGGCTCCGCCCAGGACATCATTCCCCACGGCAGCGAGCGCATCCTCTTTGTCGATGATGAAAAGGATCTGACGGACCTGGCCGCGGCCATGCTGTCCCGGCTGGGCTACCGGGTCACCACCTGCGTCGACAGCCTCAAAGCGCTGGACCTTTTCAAAACGGATCCGGACGGCTTTGACCTGATCATCACCGATATGACCATGCCGCATCTGTCCGGAAGCGACCTGGCGCAGGAAGTCATCCGGATGCGCCCCGGCCAGCCCATCATCTTGTGTACGGGCTACAGCTCATATATCGACGCCGAAAAGGCCGCGCAAATCGGCATCAAAACGTTTCTTTCAAAACCCCTTACAAAACATGACCTTGCACAAGCCATTCGCCGCGCGCTGGACGGCAATTCCCAACCGGGCACGTTGCACTAAAGCGCCCCTCAAAGACACGCCGCGCTCTTCCCGAAGGCGCCTCGCGCCGCCTGTTTTCTTCTGTTTTTGCGCTGTTAGCGCTTGACAATGATGCCTGTTCGGAATAAGATGGGCTCAAATTTTGACATATCCATTTCTTGTTTGTTCACGCTGGCCTGTTCAATTTCGTGGATTAAAACTGGTGAAACAGAGTCTTTCTGAGGGGAGGGAGAGCTGTGAATCAGGCGCCACAAAAACCACCATCGGCATCCGGATATCCAGACATCGTCGATGCCTCGAGAACCGCATCCGCTTTCGGCGGCTGGCTGACGTCAACCTATCCGCTGATCCTGACCCTCGCCGCTTTATTCATTCTCATTTCCTTCATGGCCGTATTTCTTTGCTACCGGCAATACGAAACCGTTAAAACCCGATCCCTTGCCGCCGATCAACTCACGTCGGAGCTTCTGGCCGTTTTCATCCGCGAGCGCGAAAAAGCCGTCACCGGACTTTTGCAGGAGCATGCCTCGCGGCCGTCCTTTGCCGCCGCGTTGAAAAACGACGACGGCACGGCCCTGCGCAGACACCTGGCCGCCCTGAAAAAAAATCCGGAAGTGGATCTGGCCGTGGTGACGGACGCCTTTGGCCTCATCCGGAGCCGCAGCCCCCTGTCACAGACCGCCGCGGGCATCAACTGGTCCGCCCAGAAATGGTACAAAGAGGCGATCACGAAGCGGCACCCCTATACCTCGCAGGTGGTCAAGCTGCCCGCCTTGAAGCAGCCGCCGGCCGTGGTGATTTGCGTGCCGGTGTGGAATGAGCAGGAAGAACAAATCGGCATTCTGGCCGCCGTGCAGCGGCTGGAGTTTCTCGCATACGGCATCGAGAAGCTGCAATTAAACGCCGACACGAACGTTTCCGTCATCGACGGCGCGGGAAATCTCTATTTCAGCAACCGCAAGGCTTTTCAGACCGGCATCGAAACGCTGCCCGAGGCCGCCGAAATTCTTCCGGCGTTGAAAAGCGGCGCGCGGCGGATGAGCTTTCCCGCCGCGGGCGGGCTTGCGGCCGAAAAGTATTTCTCATTATCGCCCGTCGAAAACACGGGCTGGAAGGTTGTCATTGAGCGCGACCAGAGAGATATTCTGAAGGCGGCCCTGGGCTCCATGATTGAAATCGTCATTGTGGCCATCCTGCTTTTTGCCTTTTTGACCGTTTTCTTGATCTGCCTGCGCAAAATCGTTTTGCTTCGACAGACGCGGGATCTGCTGCAGACGGAAATCAAACTGCGGCAAAGCGAACAGCGACTCCATGAACTGTTTGAGAATATGAGCAGCGGCGTGGCCGTTTTTGAGGCGACGCAAGACGGCCGGGATTTCATTTTCAAAAACGTGAACGCGGCGGCGCTTAAATCGGAACGCCTTCACGCGCAAGACGTTATCGGACGGTCCGTGTGCGACGTTTTCCACGGCGTGCGGGAATTCGGTCTGTTGGATCTGCTCCACCGGGTCTGGGAAACGGGCGCCGCAGAAGACATGCCGGCCCGCTATTACCGCGAAGACCGGCGTCGCGGCTGGAAGCAGAATTCCGTCTATCGCCTGCCCACAGGCGAGATCGTGGTCATCTTCAACGACATCAGCAAAAGCAGGCGCGCCGAGGAAACGCTCAAGCGCTCGGAAGAAACCTTCGCCAAGGTGTTCAAAGCCAATCCGGCGGCCATTATCATCTGCCGGCAGACCGACGGCTGCATCCTGGACGCAAACGCCGCCTTTGAACATCTGACGGGATACCGCCGCGAAGAGCTCATCGGACAAACCGCCGTGGCGCTGGGATTATGGGCGGACGCCAAAGAGCGCGACGCCGTCATGCGCGCCCTGTCGCGGCAGTCCTCCGTCGCCGACGAGGAAATTCATCTCACAACCCGCGGCGGTAAAACGCTCATCACGCGCTATTCGGCGGAAATCATCAAGCTCGCGACCGACTCGTGCCTGCTGTCCCTCATCGTCGACGTAACGGCCGCAAGGCAGGCTCAGGAAGAAACGCGAAAACTGGAACGGCAGCTTTACGAATCGCAGAAAATGGAAGCCATCGGCACCCTGGCCGGCGGCATCGCGCACGATTTCAACAATATTCTGGGCGCCATCATCGGTTATGCGGAAATGTCCGCCACCCAGACGGATCTGAAAAAATTGCGCCGCTACACGGATCAGATTCTGGCGGCGGGCCTGCGCGCCAAGGACCTGGTCTCTCAGATTCTGACGTTCAGCCGCCATCACGAACACCATAAAAAACCGATGGACCTGAAAATTATCACCAAGGAAACCCTCAAGCTCCTGCGCTCGACCACGCCGTCCAACATCGACATCAACTTCAACATCGCCAACCTGCCGTTTACCATCGACGGCGATCCCACGCAAATGCATCAAATCATCATGAATCTGTGCACCAACGCCGCGCACGCCATGGGCGAAAAGGGCGGCGTCCTGAACGTTCGGCTTTCGCAGGAAGACTTGTCTCTTCCGGAAGCCGCCGATCTGCATTTAAAACCGGGCGGTTATGTTCTGCTTAGCATTTCCGACACGGGATGCGGCATTGAGCCCGCCATTATCGACCGCATCTTCGATCCGTTTTTCACCACCAAGAAAATCGGCGAGGGAACCGGCCTGGGGCTGTCCGTGGTGTACGGCATCGTCAAGAATCACGAAGGCCATGTCCAGGTTCAAAGCGTTCCCGGTGAAGGGACAACGTTCAATATTTATCTGCCGTATCTGAATGTTACGCAGTCATCGCTTGCGGAAGCGTCCGGCGTGGAAACCGTTCCCGGCGGACAGGAGCATATCCTGTTTGTAGACGATGAAAAACAGCTGGTGGACCTGGCCCATCGCAATCTTTCCGCGCTGGGCTACCGGGTCACCGCCTGTTCGGACAGCCAGGAGGCGTTGAATATCTTCCGGTCCAATCCCGACCATTTCGACCTGATTATCACCGATATGACGATGCCGCGCCTGTCCGGAAGCGACTTGAGCCGCGAGATCACCGGCATCCGTCCCGGCCAGCCCATTATTCTCTGCACGGGGCACAGCGATTTCATCAACCAGGAAAAAGCCACCCAGATGGGCATCCGGGATTTCATCCTCAAGCCCCTGTCCCGCAAGACCCTCGCGTCGGCCGTGAGAAAAGCCCTGGACCATCATACCGTGACCATTCCCCGCCGCGCGGAACATCAGGCCTGAATCCGGCTCATCTCTTCTGATTTCCGCGCCCTTGTTCCGCTTGACACAGACGGAACATACCGTTAAAGTAATTCACCAAATGCGTCGATATCATTAGCTGAACAATTTAAATCAACTCTGAAGGAGAACAAGCATGAACACCCCCTCCGAAAACGCGCAGGCCGCCGACTGGGCCAACTGGCAAAAACAGCTGACGGAATATTGGGTCGACGCCGCTCAGCGCTCGATTATTTTCACGGACATCCTCCGCAAAAGAGGCAACAATTACATCAAGCATATCCGCGGCGGCCAGCCGCCGGTCTTGACCTATAATTACGAAATGATTCTCAACGCGAAGAATTTTGAACGCCCGTGCAATTACGCGCTGGTGCGCATTTCCGACCGCCGCCGCACAAGCGAAGCGGCGCCCGAGCATCAAAACCGGCGCCGTGCCAGCAAGGAACATATTACAAAGCCCAAACGGCCGATCGTCATTGTCGATCCCCGCGCGGGCCACGGCCCGGGCATCGGCGGATCAAAGCGCGACTCGGAAATCGGCATGGCGCTGGAACATGATCATCCCGTTTATTTCATCTTGTTTTACACGGACCCCATCCCCGGTCAGACGCTGCCGGACGTTATCGCGGCCATGCAGAAGTTCATGGAAAAAGTCACCGAACTGCATCCCGACGCGGACGCGCCCGCCATGATCGGCAACTGCCAGGCCGGCTGGGCCATTGCCATGGCCTGCGCGGACCGGCCCGACATCGCGGGCCCCGTGGTCTTCAACGGCGCGCCTCTGTCCTACTGGAGCGGCGTCGCGGGCGTCAACCCCATGCGCTACCGGGGCGGGCTGTGCGGCGGCGTCTGGGTCAATTCTTTTTTCAGCGACCTGGGCAACGGCGTGTTCGACGGCGCGAATCTTGTTTTGAACATGGAGCTTTTAAATCCGGCCAACACCCTTTGGGCCAAGCAGTACAATGTCTATTCCCAGGTGGACACGGAAGAAGACCGCTACCTCAGCTTTGAAAAATGGTGGGGCGGATTCTACATGATGAACGACGCGGAAATCCACTACATCGTCCGCAACCTTTTTGTCGGCAACAAACTGGAGCGCGGCGATCTGGAGCTGCGCGAAGGGCAGAAACTCAGCCTGAAAAACATTGAAAGCCCGATTCTCGTTTTCGCCTCGCAGGGCGACAACATCACACCGACGCAGCAGGCGCTCAACTGGATTCCCCGCGTTTACGATTCCGTGGACGACATCAAGCGCCACGGACAGGTCATCATTTACATCGTGCACAAGGACATCGGACACCTGGGCATTTTCGTCGCGGGGTCCGTCGCCAAGAAGGAGCACAAGCAAATCATCGGCAACTTTGACATGATCGACTTTCTGCCCCCCGGCCTCTACGAGATGGTCATCGACGGCGATGTCAAAAGCGGAGCCTTCACCACACAGTTTCAGCCGCGCACGTTCGCCGACATCGCCTCGTATGACGACGGAACGGAAGATGAAACCGATTTCAGCGTCGTCTCCAAAGTGTCCGAAGCCAACGACAACACATACCAACTGCTGATGCGCCCCTGGGTCAAATTCTGGACCACGGAGCTTTCCGCGGAAATCATCCGCTACCTGCATCCGCTGCGCGTCCAGCGCTATGTATTCGCCGACATCAACCCCTTGATGCGGCCCGTGAAAAACATCGCCTCCATCGTCCGGCAAAACCGCAAACCCGCGGCCAAGGACAACCCCTTTACGGCCATGGAAAAGGCCTTCTCCGACTATGTGGACGGCGTGCTGGACATTTACCGGGATAACCGCGATCTCAATCAGGAAAGCCTGTTCCAGATGCTCTACAGCAGCGATCTCATGCGGATGTTCTTCCCGCCCCTGAAGAAAGTCACCCATCCCGACACAGAGCTGCAAAAACAGGCGGATGACGATAAGCGCCTCAAGGCCGTGGAAGAAGGCGGCCATGCCGCCGGCCTGATCCGCATTTTCATGGCCATTGCCAGAACCAACGGACAGGTGAAGCGACGCCATTACGAAATGGCCGAGGAAATCACCCGGACGCACAAGGTGTTAAACAAACTGCGTCCGCTGCAATTCAAAAAAATCATGCACGAACAAACGGCGATCCTCCAGGCGGATGAAGAAAAAGCGCTCAACGCCCTGGCCGTGCTGATCAAGGACAAGGACGACCGCATGGAAGCGCTGAGCATCGCCCGCAGGCTCTGCCTGGTGGACGGCGTTTACAGCGACACCGAGAAAGACATGCTCGAAAAAATCAAGAGCGGACTGAAGCTCTAAATTGACCAACGGCGGGGGAAAAAGCGGCAGGCAAGCGCTTTTTTCCCCGCCGGACGCTCCACAGCCGATACCTCTTTCCAAACCGGGCCATCCGCAAACCGTCCAACAAATTTTTTTTCACAAGACGCAAAAAGGCGCCCCCTGATTCCCACATATCCGGCGCGAAAGAATATTAAGCATATCAGTCCTTTTTACATGGGGTGCGCCATCCCGGAAAAAGGAATACCTCTCAGGCGTCATCATGGCCGTTGACGAAAACCTTGCAAAATGAAGGCTGAAAAACTATAACGGCAAAAAACAAACCAAAGGAAAAATTGAATGTCAAACCATCCGTCTCCAACCGAAAAAAGTCGCCGCAACATCGATTATTTGTACGATCCCAGTTTGAATAAAGGAACGGCCTTTACCGCCGCTGAACGAAAGGAGCTGGGGCTGCACGGCCTTTTACCGCCGCGCATTGCCACGCAGGAACAGCAGGTGCGGCACACCATCCATAATGTGCGGCGCAAACCCAACAACCTGGAGAAATATCTTTATCTCACGGGTCTCCAGGACCGCAATGAACATCTGTTCTATAAGGCGCTCATCGAAAATCTGGAGGAATTGAGCCCCATTGTTTACACCCCCACGGTGGGCCTGGCCTGCCAGGAATACAGCCGCGTCTACCGTCGTCCCCGCGGCATGTTTATCACCCGGCATGATCGCGGCCGGATTCGGGAGATTCTGCAAAACTGGCCGACCAAGGACGTCCGCGTCATAGTGGTCACCGACGGCGAGCGCATCCTGGGCCTGGGCGATCTGGGATGCAACGGCATGGGCATTCCCGTGGGCAAGCTCTCTCTTTATACCGCCTGCGCCGGCATCGCGCCTTCGGCCTGCCTGCCGATGATGATCGATGTCGGCACCAACAATCAGGACCTGCTCAATGAACCGACGGGATATATCGGCGTGCCGGAACCCCGTCTGCGCGGACCCGAATATGACGAGCTCATCGATGAATTTCTGCAAGCCGCAAACGAGGTTTTCCCCCATGTCATGGTGCAATTTGAAGACTTCGGAAACTCAAACGCCTTCCGTCTGCTCGACAAGTACCGCGACCGCTACTGCACCTTCAACGACGATATTCAGGGCACCGCGAGCGTCACGCTGGCCGGCCTTTATTCGGCGCTGCGCATGATCGGCGGCAGGCTTGCCGGCCAGAAACTTCTGTTTCTGGGCGCGGGAGAGGCGGCCATCGGCATCGGAGAACTCGCCGTCTCCGCCATGATCGAACAGGGCCTGACCGAAAAAGAAGCGGTGAGCCGCTGCTCGTTTGTCGATTCCAAGGGTCTGGTCGTCAAAAGCCGCTCCGACCTGGCGCATCACAAGCAGCGCTTTGCCCACGACGTCCCGTTCCATAAAGACCTGCTTTCGGCGGTCGAAGCCATAAAACCGACGGCGCTCATCGGCGCATCCGGCCAGCCGAAAACCTTCACGCCCGACATTTTGCGGGCCATGGCGCGCCACAACGAGCGGCCGATTATTTTTGCGCTTTCCAATCCGACCTCCCAGGCGGAATGCACGGCGGAAGACGCGTACCGATACACAGACAAGCGCGCCGTGTTCGCCAGCGGCAGCCCGTTTGGCGCCGTCGACATCGACGGCCAAACGTTTGTTCCGGGTCAGGCCAACAATGTATATATTTTCCCCGCGGTGGGACTGGGCGTAGTGGCTGCCGAATCCACGCGCGTGACGAATGAAATGTTCGCCACGGCGGCCAAGGCTCTGGACCAACAGGTCTCTCAAGAGGATTTTGCTCTCGGACGAATCTTCCCGCCGCTTTCGCGCATCCGCGACGTGTCGGTTTCCATTGCGGTGGCCGTGGCCCGCGTGGTCTTTGACCGCAAGCTCACCGCCATGAAAGAGCCTGACGATCTGCCGGCGTTCATTCGCTCGAAAATGTACGATCCGACCTACACACAGACGCCCTTGTAAGAGAATAATCTTAATTTCGAGGTGACTATATGGAAAATGTCGTGTTTATCAGTTGCGCGCGGACGCCCATCGGGGCGTACGGCGGAGCGCTCAAAGACGTTCCGATTTACCGGCTGGGCAGTCTGGTGTTGCAGGCGGCCGTTGCCAAAGCCGGGATTGATCCCGCGCTGGTCGATGATGTCATCATGGGCTCGGCGTACCAAAACGGCGAATGCGCCAACGGCGCGCGCATGGCGGTGCTCGACGCCGGTTGGGTCGACACGGTCCCCGGCGTTATGCTGGACCGCCGCTGCTGCTCGGGCCTGGAATCCATTTTTTACGGCGCTATGAAAATTCAGACCGGCAACGCCGACATCGTGATTGCCGGCGGCATGGAATCCATGAGCCAAAGCGAGCTCTACATCCCCGGCGACGTCAAGTGGGGCCTGGGCGGCAAGAATCATGAAAAATACGGCTTCATGCCGCGCGGCCACGGGGCGCTCGCCATGTGGGGCATTCCGT
>CAZGDK010000011.1:0-41964 GCA_964525155.1 uncultured Smithella sp.
GCAATTTCCGACGCGCGCGAAAAGAACGGATAAGCGTGTGACGGATCGCCGGGCGTTGCGGTGGCCGGAACCAGTTTGATGCTGGACGGATTGGGTGAAACGGCAAACGCCGGCTGCACGGCAATGACCGTTAAAAGCAACAAAACGGTCAAGAGCGTGCGCTTCATTTCCGTGGGGCCTGACATCCTTTTAAAACAAATCCTTCGTTTCATAATAAACCTCCCTTTTTTGTTGAATATACAAAAAGGTCATCTCCCGCCTGAGAATATCTCTTGAGGATATGACGCTTCCTGGACCGCTGGGCATTATGGATTGAGGAATATTCTTCCAATTTCCATGCCATGCTGGCATAAGATATATAATAATCCGATTTGATTAGAAAATATTACAATTTCAAATACGCGGCACGGCGGCAGAGGAAGACAAAACTGTCTCTTTGGGGCGGCAAACACAAGACATAGCGTGACACAAGTGAGACATTGGCAAAGTCTAAAAAGTACTCTATTGACAGAATTCCTGAAATGCAGATACTGAGGCGTCAGCCGAGGCGGTGTGCACATCTCTGGAGCCGATGCCTGGAATTGATATTGCAAAACAAAGAAACAAACCGGCGTCTTGTTCCCGCCATGGACAAGGAGAAAATATCCTTATGATCTTTTATTTTTCAGGCTGCGGCAATACGCGCTGGGCCGCCCGACAGTTGGCGAACGCTCAACGCGAGCGCTTGATTTTTATTCCGGACGTCATCGAAGGCGATTGCACTTTTGCGCTGAAAGACGATGAAGCGGTCGGTTTTGTGCTTCCCGTTTATTCCTGGGCGCCTCCCAAAATCATCATCGACTTCATTGGCCGTTTGAAACTGGAAAACTATCGCGGCCAGTATCTGTTCATGGTTTGCACCTGCGGCGATGATGCCGGGCTTACCCGGCAGGTCTTTGCCACGGCGATTGAGCGACGCGGGTGGCGCGTGGACAGCGCCTTTTCGATCCGGATGCCCAACACCTACGTGTGCCTGCCCGGCTTTGACGTGGATACACCCGAGCGCCGGGCGGAAAAACTACATCGTGCGCAAGACCGTCTGCAATTCATCAGCGAACAGATTTTGCAAAAAGCCCGCGATCGCTATGATGTGGTGGAAGGCGCATGGCCGTGGTTGAAGACCCGTGTTCTTTATCCTTTTTTTCAACGCTTTTCAATCACTGACAAGCCGTTTCGCTCCACGGAGCGCTGCATCGGCTGTGAAATCTGCCAGCGCGCCTGCCCCGTCGGCAATATCCGCATGACGGACGACCGCCCCGTCTGGCTGCATCATTGCACACTTTGCCTGGCCTGTTACCATCATTGCCCGACGCACGCCATTGAGTACGGACGGCACACCGCCGGCAAAGGGCAGTATGTTCATCCGGACAACACAACTCGAAAGCCATCGTCTTATGAATGATCGAAGCAATCCATCCGACCCTAAGTTCATCGCGCTGATTCTGGCTGCGGGGCGCTCGTCGCGCATGGGGGAGTTCAAGCCGCTTATGCTATTGGAAGGCAAGACGGTGCTGGAGAGGCTTCTCAATACCTACCTCAAGGCGGGCGTATCGGAGGCGCTTGTGGTGTTGGGACATCGGGCCGATGAGATTCAGCCGCTTCTGGAGGCTCAGGGTGTTGCCTGGATCGTCAATGAGCACTATGACCGGGGCATGTTTTCCTCCATTCAGACCGGTGTGCAGCAGCTTTCCACGGATTGCGACGCCTTCTTTTTGCAGCCGGCGGATATTGCGCTGATCCGTCCGGAAACGCTTCAAAGCCTGCTCACCGCGCGGCGGGAAAACCGGGCGACCCTTTGTTACCCTTGTCACGACGGCAGGCGGGGGCATCCGCCGCTGATCTCGGCGTCTGTAATTCCGGCCATTGAAGCTTTCGACAAAACGGGCGGCATGCGGGCGCTTTTGGCGCGGTATCAGGATGCCGCCATCAATGTTGATGTTGATGATCCCGGCATTCATTTCGATATGGATACGCCCGAAGACTATGAACGCGCTGTGCGCCGCGCCAGGGGCAATACCTTTTGACAATCGCGCTTTGAACAGGTACATTTGACCACCAATAAATTTTCAGGAAGGTGCCATATTATGAATCATCCCCGGGAGCGCCACCTGTCTTTGAATGTCGCCGCCGTCATGGATTTTTTGCCTGCCGTAACGCAGTGCGTCGAAACTGCGTCTCGTTTTTTCGGCCTGGGCAAAAACGAATCGCTCAAGCTTCAGTTGGCGTCCGAAGAAATCTTTTCCTACCTTTGCGAGCGCGTCTGCCGCGGAAATCCCGTCGAAATGATCTGCCGGGGCGGCCTTTTTTACGCGCGGGTCGAATTTCATTTTTCCGTCTCGGCCCTCGATATGGGCGCGCTCAACATGACGACGGCGGTTGCGCTCGAAAGCGACGATGCGCTGGCACAGATGGGGCTGGTCATTGCCTCACGGACGGTGGATCGGCTGTATATGACGGCGGGCCTGCATAACGCGGTTGTTCTGGCCATGGAACAGGACAAAGCCTATCCGCAGCTTGACAAGACGGCGCTACATGCCGTGGCCGCGCATGGCGAACTTGCGGTTGCCGTTCCCGATGCGGAAGACGTCCGGCGCTTTGCCCTGCAGATGGGCGCAGACGCCCAGGATCCGCTTCGCCCGGTGTTTTTCAATTATCCGGGCAAGGTCGCCGACATGATTCTGGCGGGATACTGCCAGGCCCTTGTGGCGCAAGACGGCGCGGGAACCATTGCGGGCGGACTTCTGTACCGGACACTCACGGAAAAGATTGTGGAAGTATATTCGCCCTGCATTTTCGCTCCGTCGCGCGAAGACGAGATTGCCGTTTTGCTTCTGGAGGCCTGCATTGCAAAAACGGCCCGGACCAAAGCCGTGGGTCTGGTCAGTCTGACGGGACTTCCGGCCTCAATCCGGCCGCAGTTCGAAACGCTGGGAGAAATGACCTATGCGCGGGAAAGCGGCGCACCGCTTGTCGGCCAGGCGTATTGCCGTCTGCTGCATGAAGACCCCGGCTGCCAGGTCTGGACGGACACGGTTTTGAAGGATTATCTGGAAAAGGAATACGCCCGTCTGTTTCTGGCGCGCGATATCCGGGACGTCCGGAATCTGGGAGAGAGCGCCCGCACCGGGCCGTCTATTTTTGCCTGCGACATCCGGCGCGAACGATCGGAAGCCTATCTGCGGCCTCTGTGGCCGGGGGACAACCTGGCGGAAAATTTATCGCGCCACATCGCGCTTTGCCGGAAGGAATCGCTGCCCAACATTTTTTTCGCTCTGGATACGGGCATTTCCTGGCACGCGCATCTGGCGCCCGTTTTGATCGCTCAATCCTTCAAACCCTGCGTACTTCTTCCCTTTGCCGGTCAGGCGGACCTGGTGATTTTCCAGTATGACACACTTCAATCTTGATGCGCTGGTTCCCGCCTATGTGCGGGAATTCGAGCCCTATATTCCCAGCAAGCCAGACTACGAGCTCAAAAAGCTCTATGGCTGCGAGCGGCTTTACCGCCTCAACAACAACGAAAACCCCCTGGGGCCGCCGCCCGGAGCGCAGGAAGTCATCCGGCGTTTTGAGCCCCCTCTGGGCGCCGTGTATCCCAGCGGCGATTCCTACTATCTGCGTCAGGAAATCGGCCGCCTCCAGGGCATCGATTCCGATCAAGTGGTCGTGGGCAACGGCGCCAATGAAGTCATTGCCTTTGTCGTCAAGGCGTTTTGCCAGCCGGGCGACAATATCATTACGGCGGACAAGACCTTTGCCGTTTACGAATGGGTGGCGACGTTTTCCGGGATTGAAGCCCGGATCGTCCCTTTAAAGCAGGAACGATTTGATGATTCGGGCATGCTCGCGCGCGCGGATGCCCATACCAAAGTGATTTTTGTCTGCAACCCGAACAACCCCACGGGAACGTACTGGCCGAAAGACACCCTGCTGCGTTTTCTGGACGCGCTCGACGGCCGGCAGATCGTGGTGGTCGATGAAGCCTACTTCGAGTTTGTGGAAGAAAGCGACTACCCCGACGGCATATCGCTCATTCAAGACTATCCCAACCTCATTGTGTTTCGGACGTTTTCCAAGATGTACGGCATTGCGGGGCTGCGCATCGGCTATCTGGCGGCGGATGCGGCCGTGGCGGACATGATCCGCAGGACATGTGTTGTGTATTCCGTAAACGCGATCGCGCAGGAAGCGGCGCTGGCCTGCCTGCAAGACGACACCGGCCACATCGCGCGCACACGCGCGCAGGTCCGCGAAAGCCGCGCGTTTCTCAAGGAGGAGCTCGCCCGCATGAAGCTTGCGGTGATCGCGGGCGAAGGCAATTACCTGATTGTCAAGCTGCCCGGCAGCGATACGCTGGCGTACCGCAAACTGATGCGTGAAGGGGTGATGATCCGTCCCATGACGGGATTTCGCTACCCGAACCATATCCGGATTTCGCTTGCAAAGATGGACGCGATGGAAGCCTTCGTCGCGGCGCTGAAAAAAATCCTGAACACGTAAAAGGGAAACCATGAATCAAAGCCCGCGGGCACGCCCTCTGTTCACGTTTGAGTTTCTTGCGCTTTGCCTGATTATCATCATGGCGTTTTGCAACGTCTGTGTCTTTTACAGTTTTTATTACTACCTGGGCGCAATCGGCATTCCCGTGGTCTGGCGCGGCTTTCTGGTGGGCCTGGAACCCATGGCCGCCTTTGCGTTGCGACTGTTTGTTTTGCCCTGGCTGCATTTGCAAAACGCGTATGCCATTGTCATGGCCTCTCTGGTACTTTTAATCGCCGTGTCCTGTTCCTATCTCTTTGTGACGTCGGTTGCGGGGCTGATCGCCGTGCGCATCGCCCACGGCGCGGTCTTTGTGCTTTTAACATCCGCGGCGATTTCCCTCATGGTCAACTTTATACCGGCGGAAAAAAGCGGTCAGGGATTCAGCACGCTGTCCGTCGCCACGATGATTCCCTACGCGATTATTCCACCTCTCACCGAAGCGCTTCTGCCTTATATGCGCAGCGCGGCGGATATTTATGCGGGGGTTTCCGTTTTTTCCCTCGTCGGCATTGCGCTCATGATCGGAATGCACCGGCGCATCACCCGGGCGATAGGGCAGATGGATTCCGTTTTGATGCGGAAATTGACGTTGACCGAAATCCACGAAAATTTCCGGCGGAACGCGGTCTTGATTCTGCTTGCCGCCATTCTTCTTCTTTATCTGGCGCATGCCACATTCTTTTATTTTTTAAAGAACCTTTCGTTGCAGACCGGCGTCGGCCATGTGGGGGCCTTTTTCAGCATTTCCATGGCGATGATCATTGCCGTGCGCCTCTTCGGAACGTTTGTCTTTGATCGGGCAGACAAGGTGAAACTTCTTCTGGCCGCTTTGCTGATGCTGACGGCTTGCCTGTTGGTATTGCCCGGGGTCAAAACACCGGCGGTTTTTTATCTGCTGGCGGTTGTGTACGGCGGCAGCATCGGCGTGGCGATGCCCGTCTTTAACGCGCTTCTTTTTTCCGCCTCCGCGCCGGGTCTGCGCGGCCTGAATACCAACATGACCCTCTTTGCAATGGATGCGGGCTATTTCCTGACGCCCTATCTGGGCGGCCTGCTCATTACGCTGGGCGCAAGTTTCGGCATGCTGTTTTACACCGCGGCGTGCTTTACGCTGATTTGTCTGATCCTCATCATGATGCTGGGGAATAAGATGAAAGGAGAAAATAGCCATGAACCGGGAAAATGAAAAAAAAGCGCAACCGGAGCAGGAACCATTTTCCGTGGACGAATTTCGTCCGGACGATGCCGAAGGCATTGTCAGACTGTTTCGAGCCGTCTATGGCGAAGGGTACCCCATCCGGCTTTTTTATGATCCCGAGGCCATTATTGCCGCCAACCGGGAAGGGCGTTACATTTCCATTGTCGCCCGCACGCCGTCCGGAGCGGTCATCGGCGCGACGCATCTCTATCGTTCAGCGCCCTACTCCGGGCTTTATGAGTCCGGGGTGGGGCTGGTTCTGAAGGCATACCGCAATGCCGGAGTTTACGGCGCATTCCTGCCCTATGTGTTCAATGAATTCGTTCCCCGCCATCCGCGGATAGAAGAAGTCTTTGGCGAACTCGTCTGTAATCATGTCTTCACTCAGAAATTCATGGAGCCCTACCGGGCGTTCGAAACCGCCCTTGAAGTGGCGTTGATGCCGGCGGAAGCCTACACACGGGAAAAAAGCGCCGCCGGCCGTGTGGCGACGCTGGATGCCTTCCGTGTTTTTGTTCCGAAGCCCCATCGCATTTTTATCCCGCAAGTTTATGATGCCATATTGAGGCGTATTTATGCCCGCGTAGACGACCGGCGCGAACTGGCCGCATCCCATGCGAATCTGCCGGCCGGGAAATCGTCTCAGATCGAACTTTCGACGTTTGATTATGCCCAGGTGGCCCGCCTGGCGGTTTCCAGCGCCGGCGCGGATTTCGCTTTGCGTTTTGCCCAACTCGAAGAGCAGGCGCGTTCCCGAAATACGCTGGTCTTTCAGGCCTGGCTCAACCTGACCGAACCTTGCGTCGGGCGGGCCGTGGATATTTTGCGCAGCCGGGGCTACTTTTTCGGTGGCGCGCTGCCGCGCTGGTTCGACGGCGACGGCCTGCTGATGCAAAAGCTCGAATGCCCACCGGATTTCGAAAACATCGTGCTGCTCAACGATTTTCCCAAAGAGCTCATGGCCTTCATCCGGAAAGACCGGGAAGATTGTTCAGGAAAACTAAATCACCAATAATCCGGATATCATTAAAGAAGGAGAACGCGCCGATGAATCAGAACGATGAAAAAAACATTCTGCCGGAGGTGGAACCCTTTTATGTGGATGAATTTCTTCCGGAAGATGCCGAAGGCGTTGTCAGCCTCTTTCGCAGCGTCTACGGCGACGGATATCCGATCAGGCTTTTTTACGATCCTCAAGCCATTATCGCCGCCAACCGCGCCGGCAGCTATGTCTCCATCGTCGCCCGCACCCAAACCGGAAGAGTTGTCGGCGTCAATCACCTTTATCATTCGGCCCCCTGCCAGAAACTTTTCGAAACCGGCGTCGGACTGGTTTTGAAGGATTATCGCAATGCCGGCGCCAACAGAAAAACACTGACGTATCTGTATGAAGACTATGTGCCCCGGCATGCGTTCATGGAGGAACTCTTCGGAGAGGCGGTCTGCAATCACGTCTTCATGCAAAAGACAATTTCGCCTTTTGGATTCAAGGAAACGGCCATTGAAGTGGCGCTGATGCCGGCGGAAGCTTACACACAAGAGCAAAGCGCCAAAGGCCGCGTGGCGACGCTGGACTCCTTCCGTTGCTACATCCCGAAACCCCATCGCATTTATTTCCCACCCGTCTACGCAGGCGTCCTGAGGCGCATCTACAATCATCTCGGGTATGTCCGGGCAATCGGCATGGCCGACAAAATCCTTCCGGCGGATAAGGCGACCTACGCAACGTTATCCATCTTCGATTTCGCGCGCGTTTTGCGCGTGGCCGTCCATGAAGCAGGATATGATTTTGCCTCCTGCATGGATAATTTTGAAAGCCAGGCGCGCGAAAGACGTGTTGTGGTCTTCCAGGTTTCGCTAAACCTCACGGAAGCCTGGGCGGGGTATGCCGTGGAAATTCTGCGCGACCGGGGCTACTTTTTCGGTGGCGCGCTGCCGCGCTGGTTCGACGGCGACGGTCTCTTGATGCAGAAAATCGACTGCCCGCCGGATTTCGACGGCATTCAACTTTTCAGCGACTTTTCAAAAGAGCTGCTTGACTTTATCCGGTCCGACCGCGAAGCGGTTGGAGCCTGAATTGCTCAAGCTGAAACGAAGCCGCCCGGCCCGGCTATTTTTTGTCATTTTTTACGCTGTGGGGGGAAGGCCCGGATTTTTCGGATAAAAAGTCATGAAGCAGCGTCTTTAGAGTTTCCTGATCGCACAGGAAGGCAAAATGCCCGCACAGGCCGTTTAAGTCAGCCGCTTGCGCCCCGATCAAGCGGGCAAAGGCGTGCGCCTCCTCGCGGCCTGCCACTTGATCCCGGGCGGATGTGATGACCAGGCATTTGGCCCGAATCGCGGCGGCGGCTTTTTTCCGGTCGCCGTCGAAATCTTTCAGAATATCATGACTCATAATGGCTGCGACCTGACGGCTCCAGTTTACAGCATCGTAACGGGAGAGTTGCTCCTGCTGATCGGCCAGAAAGGCGGGAAAAGCGGCGGCGCTTGTGTTGGCGACGCGATAGTCGGGCGGCCAGACCTGCATGACATGCAGAGGGGCCAGCGCTTTCATGGCCGCAGCGCTTCCCCTGCATGCTCCGACATTCTCCAGAATCCCCTGTTGAGCAGACCAGAAAAGCAGCTCATAAGACGTAAGCCAGGGACTGCCGGCAATGGGAACGGCCCGCTCCATAAAATCGGGGTAGGAAACCATCCACTGAAAGGTTGTCATTGCGCCCATGGAGATGCCCGTGACGGCGCGCACATGCGGGATATTCAAATGCCGGGTCAGCAGCAAATGCTGGGCGCGCACCAGATCGCGGATGCTAAATTGCGGAAACGATGTCCCTTGCTGAAGCGCGCTGTTGGACGGAGACGACGACACGCCGTTGGCGAAAGCATCCACCGCAATGATGAAAAAATTTGAACTGTCGAACACTTTGCCGGGGCCGATAAATCCGAGATCCGCCAGCTCCTTTGAAGTGCCGGCAAGCCAGGTAGGCACCAGGACGGCATTGGATTGGTCGGCGTTTAAAACACCATAGGTGAGATAACCCATGCGGCAGTTTTTAATGACGCTTCCGTTTTCCAGCTTAAAATCGCCCAGGTCCGCATACCGGACGGGTTCGGAAGGCCAGGCGTTTGCGCAAAGAAAAAAAACGATGACGCTGCACAACACCACGGATATTTTCGTCTTGAATGTCATGGGCCGCCTCCTGAAAAAAGATGAAACATCATAAGCAAATAAACAAAGTCCGTCAATCCCGAACAGACATCGTGATACAGGGTTCATTCAGATTTTTGTCAGCGCATTCAAATCCGCAAGTGAAATGACCGTAACATTTTTATCCAGAGGATACGATTCCCTGCCGGGATAAAGAATCCATAAATGTTTCAGCGACAACTCTTTTAAAGCGGAGCGCATGGAAAGCGTCAAACTGGGCGCTTGAGCATATTTGACTTCCACACCATAGAGCTGTCCCTTTTTCTGAAACACCATATCAATCTCGGCGGATGCATGAACACCCCAGAAGAAAACTTCGTCCTCCTTGAGCTGTGCCGCCTTTACGGCCTCTTCCAGCGCAAAGCCTTCCCAGGAGGCTCCGAGTTTGGGGTGTGAAAGGACATCTTTTTTGCTTTCCAGCGCGAACAAGGCATGCAGGATGCCGGAATCCCGAAAGTAAATTTTAGGTCTTTTGACAATTCTTTTTTTGGTATTGACATACCAGGGCCGCAATTGACGGATCATAAACGTTCCGGAAAGCAAATCGAGATAACGCTGCGCCGTATGATCGGAGATTCCCAGACTTTTGCCGATTTCCGATGCGTTAAACACCTGCCCGTGATAATGCGCGAGCATGGACCAGAATCGCCCGAGAGATTTCGCGGAAATATTGATGCCTAATTGAGGGATATCCCGTTCCAGAAAGGTGGCGATAAAATCCTGCCGCCATTGAAAAGAGGCCGCCTCGCTTGCAGCCAGATAGGACCGGGGAAAGGCTCCCCGAATCCACAGCTTTTCCGCTTTGGATACGCCTACCAGTTGCGAAGAAAAACCCCCGATTTCCATGTAACTGATGCGCCCCGCCAGCGTTTCGGATGATTGCCGGATCAAGTCCCGCGACGCGGACCCCAAAATCAGATAACGGGCTTTTTTGTTGTGGTCGGCAAGCACGCGAAGCACCGGAAACAAGTCGGGCGCCCTCTGAATCTCATCGATCACGATCAGACCGGAGACATTTTCCAGCGCCAGCAGAGGTTCTTCCATCCGCCGCAGATCACGGGGGTGCTCCAGATCGAAAAAGACCGGTTCGGACGACCACTCTGCGGAAAACTGCCGGGAAAGCGTCGTCTTGCCACACTGCCTAGGACCCAGAATGGCAACGACGGGATTATTCTTAACGAGGTGCTTCAGTCTTTCAATTTCCGGGATTCGCTTGATTTGCATGAGACGAGCGTATCATGAAAATTCGACATGTCAAGTCGATATTTCATGATATTTCATGATATGTCACGATGGGACCGGAGAATGCAGGCGGATTCTTAACCGGAATATGCGCTTTGCTTTTTGCAGATGACGTTTGTCATTTTGAAACTGACATGGTATTGGGAACGACAATATCGCCGTTAGCGCGATTAATCAAAACCATCATGAAGGTAATAAGGAGGAAGAAATGAAAAACGTTGAGATGAAAGTAGAAGAAAATATCCTGACGATTAAAGTGGACCTGACGAAGGAATTTGGACCGTCGGCGTCGGGAAAGACCATCATCATTGCCTCCACGGAAGGAAACATTTCCATTCCGGAAAAGGATGCCATCAAGATCGGATTGAACGTCTACAGAAAGAAATAAGTAAAGCGTAAGCGCCATGGAGCAGATTCTTCTTTTGCAGACCATTGAAAAACAGGGAAAACGCAACATTTAAAGCATGAAAGAATTGTTCACCATCGGGCATTCGGCGCATACCGTTGAAGCTTTTGCAGCGCTGCTTAAGCGGCATGATATAAACGCCCTGTGCGACGTCCGGTCCAGCCCCTACAGCCGTTATGCGCCGCAATTCAACCGCGAATCCCTGAAGCAGGAAGTTTTGAAGCGCGGCATTGCGTACATCTACCTGGGCGCTGAACTGGGACCGAGAAGCACGGACCTTTCCTGCTATGAAAACGGCAAAGTCCAATATGCGCGCCTTGCCGAAAAAGAGATCTTTCAGCGGGGCCTCGCCCGTCTGCGCAACGGCATGGAGACCTATCGAATCGCTCTTGTCTGCGCCGAAAAAGACCCTCTAACGTGCCACCGGACGATCTTGATCTGCCGCAATCTGCGCGGAGAGAACATCTGTATCCGGCATATTCTGGAAGACGGGTCACTCGAAGACAACCGCGATGCGGAACTGCGCCTGATGAAACTTTTGAAAATCGAACCCGCGGATTTATTTTCATCTGAAGAGGACCAGATCCGGCGCGCCTATGATCTTCAGGCGGATAAAATCGCCTATATCCTGGAGGAAGGACGGCAAAAAGCATGAACTTTAGGGGAGCAAACCCGCGGGCGTCCGGAATCAAATCAGACGCGTAAACAGCCGGGGCCGGAAAGCGAGCTTAGGCCGCCCGATTGAGGCGTCACCGTGATCTGCGTGCCGATGCGTTCTTTCAGCGCGGGGACATGGGAGATCACCCCGATGAGCTTGCCGTCCTGCTGCAATTCAGACAAGGTATCGAGCGCCGTCGAAAGCGCGTCGTCATCGAGCGTACCGAATCCTTCATCCAGAAAGAGCGAATCGACCCGGACGTTGCGGCTGGCCATACGCGACAGGCCCAATGCCAGCGCCAGACTGACGATGAAACTTTCGCCGCCGGACAGATTCTTGGTCGAACGCACGTCGCCTGCCTGGTAATTATCGATAACATTGAGTTCCAGCGGTTCGACGGCATCCCGCACCAGCAGGTAGCGGTCCGACATTTTTTGAAGCTGGCGGTTGGCATGCGCCGTCATCATGTCAAACGTCAGGCCCTGCGCAAAATTGCGAAATTTCTTGCCGTCGGCGGAGCCGATCAGATCCCGAAGCGTTTGCCAGCGCAGGCATTCCTTTTTCTGCGCTTCAATCTCCCGGAGGCGATCCTGTCGTTTCTCCTTTTGCATCCGGTTATCCGCAAGGGTTTTCGCATCGGCGCCGATCTCCTGACTGACCTGCTTCAACTGAGTCTCGCATGCGTCCATATCTTCTTTGAGCGCCTCGTTAGAACGGTCCGTCAGATTCAGAGCCCGCTGCAACGCCAGCGCTTCCGACTTGTCTTTCTTCCGGGCGTCAAGCTGAACTTTTTCTTCGCAAAGCGATTTCTCCCGGGCTTCCAGCGCCTCGCGCTGATCCGCGGGCAAGCGGGCGTATATAAACTCCGCCTCGTCTTCAAACCCTGCTTTCCTGATCCCGTCGGCAAGCGTCAATTCCGACTTTGATAATTCTGCGGCCCGGCGCTCCAGATGGCTCTCCAGAACATTGCATCTCTCTTTCAGCGCGGCGTTTTCCTTTTCCAGCAGACTCACGGCTTCGATCTTCTGTTTCAGCGACTCTTCCGCCTGCAAGACGGCTTCGGCCAGACGCTTTTCCTCCGCATCCGGGTTTTTGTCGCCGAACAACTCCCGGCGGGAAGCGGACAGGTCGACTGCCAGAGCGGCTAAAGCGTTGCGTTCATCGCCTCTTGCGGCTATGTCTTTTTCTAGAGTTTCCGTCAGGGCGGAATCTTTGTCTATCGAGGCATTCAGCTCGCCGATTTTTTTCTCGTATCCCGCTTTTTCCTTTTGCCTCGTTTCCCAGGTTTGTTTACGGCCGGTCAGTTCTTTGATGACGGCTTCCCGGTCCGGCGGGATGTGCATCACGCCGAAAGGCGCTACGTCGCGAAGCGCCGTCAAACGGGCTTTTTCAACGTCTGCGGCTGCGGTAGCGCGCTCCTCGGTCAGCCTACGGATGTCATTATCCACCATCTCCAGTTGATGTCCGGCTTCCCGAAGCGCATGGCCGGACGCTTCGACCTTTACCCGTATTTTTTCCAGGTCCGTTCGATCGATTTTTTCCTGATTGCCTTTTTCCTCGGCGGCGCGAACAATGGCGGAGATTTCCGCCGTGCAGGTCTGAACCCTTGCCAGTTCGTCTTTGACTTTTACGGCGCGTTCTTCAACCCCGGCAGGCAGGCTTAATGCCTGCAACCATCGGCTACATTGATCTTCATCGGTTTCCAGCGACAACGTCTTTTCAGCGATTTGCTTTTCAACATGTCCGATCTCCGCATCCGCCTTAGCCAGAGAGGTTTCCAGTTTGGCCAGTTGATCGGATGCTTTTTTGAATTCCGCCTTTAATTTTTTCAGCGACGTCTCGGCCTGGCTTAATTGGGGCACATTTCCCCTGGCATACGGATGCTCGGTCGATCCGCAAAGCGGACAGGCCTTGCCGTCCTCCAGGCGCGTTCTTTCTTCTTCCAGCGCCCGGATGCGGAAAAGAAGCGCCACCTGCGTTTCCATGTTCCCTGCATCCTTTTCGAGATTCGACTTCCGGAGGGCTGCTTCTTTGATGTTGTTTGAGGTCCTTTCGCGTTCGCTCTGAAGCTTTTTAAGCCCGGCGGCAAGGTCTTCCTGTGTTTTTCGGACGGCGTCGATTCGCCCCAGCAGATCCGTAACCTGTTGCAAAACCCCATTTCTTTCCTTGAGGGAATCCAGCTCGCTTCGCCACGCACCCGGTTCGCGTCCTTTAAGAATAACCTGGATTTCGTTTGCCAGTTGGGCCAGCGCCGTTTGTTTCTTTTCGAAGTCTCCCCGGATTTTTTCGTCATCGCCCTGTGTTTTCTTATGTGCGGCGGCAAACGTTTCTTTCTTTCCGGCAGCGTCCGACAAAGCTTTGCAAAGATTCTTATGCCTCGCCTCAACCTCGCCAAGCGCCACAAACGACTTCACAATACCGGAATGATGAACGGCAAGCACCTCGTCCGCCGCATGCGCTCCCAGATAAGCATGAACGGCTTTTAGGTCTTCGTGCGACGTCTTCAGAGCCTGGTTTGTTTTTCCGATGCCGTCTTTCAGACTCCGAAGCTGCCTGCCCATGCCGGCCAGCGTTTTGTCCGCCTGATCAAGCTGCTTTTTGTTTTCAGCCAGCCGCGCATCGAGCTCCCGTACTTTTTTCAGAGTTTCCGCCTGCGCCGACTGTCGCGCCCGAATTTCCAGAAAGCCTGCGTTGGCCCGGTCTCTTGCCTCATTGGCTTGTTCTGCGGCTTTTTCCTGATTCGGCAGCATCGCCTGTGTCTTTTCCAAAGCGGCTGCATCGCTTTCCTGCTGGCTGCGCAGCGAGCAAACTTCCTTGTACGCGCCTTCCAGCGTCAGCGCCCGGCGCGCTTTATCCAGCTTTATCGCGTCCGGATCAAATGACATCCGGCGGCTTTCCCATTCTTTCGTCTTACCTTCCAGACCGTCAAGTTCCTGCGCCAGCGCCGCTATGCCTTCCACCCATGACAGTTTACGCCGCAGGGTGTTGAGCTTTTCCGCCATGCCGGTTTCACGGACTTGCTTTTCCTGAAGAGCGGTTTGCAGTTCAGTTTCTTCTTCGTCCGTTAAAATGGTTACCCCCTGAAGCTGGGCCTGCAGGAGATCGAGCTTATCCGATTCTTCGCGGCTGCGTTCGTGGACTTTGATGGAAATGGAACTGTAAATTTCCGTCCCGGTGATCTGCTCCAGAATCGGCGCCCGCTTGTCGGGCGTGGCCGAAAGAAAGGCCGCAAAGCCACCCTGCGCCAGAAGCATCGAGCGGGTAAAGCGATCGAAATCCATGCCCGTCACCTTTTCGACCACTCCGGCCACCGCCGTCAGTTTGCTCTCAATCGGTTTATTCGTCTGAGCGTCTATGATTTCGTGCTTTGCGGGCTGCAATTCCCCGTCCGGTTTTCTCCGGGCGCGATGCTGGCTCCAATGGCAGCGGTAACGGCCCTTTTGCGTTTCAAAGGTCACTTCGGCAAAACAGACACCGGCCTGTCGCGACATGATTTCGTTGGTGGTTTTGGTCACCTTGTCCAGACGCGGCGTCCGGCCGTAAAGCGCAAGACTGACAGCGTCGAGAATCGTCGTCTTGCCCGAGCCGGTGGGACCGGTAATCGCAAAGATGCCACCGGAGGCGTAATCGGGATGGGTCAGATCGATCTGCCATTCCCCGGCGAGCGAATTGAGATTTTGAAAGCGAATGTCGAGTATTCTCATGTTTTTCCTATCGAGTCATCGGATTGCGGTCATACTGATAATCTCCCCTCTTTTCTAAAGAGGGGTCGGGGGAGATTTTAATTCAACCGTTTTCCCCTTTATTAATCATCTCATAATTGAACCTACATCTGTCATGCCGGCGAAAGCCGGCATCCAGGAATTCATTAAACTGGTTCCCGGCCTGCGCCGGGAAGACGACTGACGTTGAGATGATGTCAGTCGAGAATACTATTATGAGACTGTTAATAATCCCCCTTTTCAATGCCGTGTTCAAAAAACCACAAAAGGGTCATTCCCGCAAAGAGACGGTGTTTAATATCCTCCGCTGGCGAAGGTGTCACGAAGTGACGGAGGTGGATTCGCAGGTCACAAGATGTAACCTGATATAATTATGATGATAACAAGAACATCCACCCGCTGCCCCCGCCCGCGGGGGACATTAAAAAGGCGCCTGGATCATTCCCTATTCATAACAATACAGCCTCTTTTAAAATGGGGAATATCCAAAATTCAATGAGCCATCGGGTCAGTTTCCTGCAAAGACGTCAGCACTTCCTGATACGTACCAAGCAATCCCGCCCGCTGCTCTTCCGGAATATCGTGCGCATCCAGACAGCGCACAAACACATCCGTCACATCCAGATCGTCGAGCGTTTCTTCCGCTTCTTTTGAGCTGAGAGCTCTTTCGACAATGCGATTGTTCCGCGTGCGCAAAATTTCCAGACCGGTTCCCGCAATCGCTTCCGTCAAGCGCTCCTGAAGGTTGGCGGCAATCTCATCACCTTCATAAATCACCTCCAGCCAGGCCCGGCTTTGCTGCTTTTTCAACTCGTCGATTTTTCGGGAAAGAGAAGTCCAGTCCCCACGCAGCGTCATCAGCTCCTGAAACCGGGGAACGGCGACACCCGCCACTTTCGGCTCCTGATTAGAAAAGTCTACAAGGATAACATTTTTCTCCTGATTCGCCTCGCCAAACCCCATCGGCAGGGGCGAGCCCGAATAGCGGACAACGTCAGACCCGCCAACACGCTGGGGAACATGCAGATGCCCCAGCGCCGCGTAATCGATATAATCCGGAAAAACGTCCTTTTTCACCTGCGCCAGAGATCCGATATACAGTTCGCGCACGCCGTCGCCGTCCACCGTCTGGCCGCCTGCCGCAAACAAATGCCCCATGGCGACAATCGGCACGGGCGATTCCAGCGCCTCCCGCTTTTTCAGGGCCGCATCGCAAACCTGCCGGTAGTGCTCCTTGATTCCTTCGACGATCTTTCTTTCCTTGTCTTCAATACTTTCCCCCGCCTCCGACGTCCGGATATCGCGGTCCCGCAGATAAGGAATCGCACAGACGATCAAACCGGTTTTGCCGTCAGGACCTGAAAGAACAATGACCTCGTCTTCCGGATGTCCTGTTGCGTAACCCACAACATGAATATTGAGAAATTTCAGAAGCTCCTTCGGGGCGTTGAGAAATGACGGAGAATCGTGATTTCCGGCGGTGACAACAATATGACGGTTTGAAGAGACGGAGACACGGCATAAAAACCGGTAATAAAGCTCCTGCGCATAATTGCTCGGCGTGCTGTTGTCGAATACATCGCCCGCAATCAAAACGACATCGACGTTTTCGCGTTCAATCAATTCCGCAAGCCAATTGAGAAAGGCTTCATGCTCAACATACCGCTTGCGGTTATGAAGCATGCGTCCCAGATGCCAGTCGGAAGTGTGGAGGAGTTTCATTATGGATCTTTTTGTCGGATATACAATTTATGATTGATTTTCGGCATTAATTGAAAACAAATATTTCACTTACCGCCTGCATTTTTGGCAGTTTGATTTTTTCCGCCCTGAGCCCATCCAAGTGAAGTTGCATAGCCTCATACATATTATTTTCGGTTTTATTTTTTGTGCGGCCTGTGGCAATGCAGCCGGGCAGATCGGGTACATAAGCACTGTATCCGGTTTTTGTCTTCTCAAAGACGACTAAATATTTTTTCATAACTTTCACCTTTTAATATTGATTTGCGCCTGCTTCAGAATACTGTCCAGCGTGCCCGGAGCGATGTCATCCGACATCTTATTAACGGTCTCGTAATAGTATTTACATGCCAAACGCTTCTTTTTCCGCCGTCTTCCCGGCGAAGGCCGGGAACCAGTTCAAATATTCCTGGATGCCGGATCAAGTCCGGCATGACGCATGTAGGTTTAATTATGAGACCGTTAATATGACATGCAATCGTGACCAAACCTTTTTTGATGGCGTGCTTATATTGCCGATGGCTGCCTCTCCGGCACACTTCAAACCAACCGTCTTTGGTAATGATGGCAATAATTTCCCTTATTTTCATGGGGTTATTTTACAAACATTCATTTAAAAAACAAGCGGAAATTGAAATCTGAACATTCCAAGCGACGTTTTAACGCACAAGGCTCTGATGCCCGTCGGGGAAATAGAGAAAGCCTGTATCTTTTCTTCTACCCATCAGGCTGATTTTTTCTCCGGCGGGCCTTTTGAAAAGTGCGTTCCCCTTTGATTTTTGAATTCCAGTAGTCAACGTAAATCCGGTAAGCTTTCACGGAAGTCAGAAAAGGCATGTGGTCTTTGGGATGCAGTACATAAGCGGGAACAAACTCAATATTCGAGCGGTATGCTTTTTCCAAGCGATGATTCCCGTCGATCACATTGAATATGCCAGGCCTGATCTCCGCCAGAATGATAGGCCTGGTATAATCCGTAGTTTCAATGTGCTCCTCTGTGAGCGAGGCAAAGCAGCTCCTGTGGTCTTCAACGGATACCATTTCCGGCGTGAATTGATCCGGATGTTTTTCGATATAGGAGAGCATCTTCGTAATATTGAATAAGAATATGCCGTTGGGAAAAAGCTCATCGCCTTCTTCTGCGGTCACCGGTTCAAAATTATCATCGATGGAAAGTAATGTATTTGTTTCATTGAGCATATCTATTTACCATTCTCTTTTCCCGCGCTTATTAATGGGTATCGCCAGGATATTATCTATGCGGCTGCATAGATCCGTTGCACAGGTTCTTATCATCGTTGCCGTAACGTTTTCCTCGTCTTCAAGGCCCCAGGAATCCACATACTCATCCGGGTCAGCGGCAATTGCTTTCAAATGAGCTCGTACTCCGCAAAGCCACTCATCCTCAGACTGAAACCGGCCAGCCATTGCTCCAAGTTCAGCCTTCAAAGTATCCGAAACGCGGGCGGCCCGGACGATCACATCCCAGGCCATTTCCGTCAAATCGTCGGTATCCATAAAGATTTTCCTTCCATCATCATTTTGCCTCATATTTTGACCAGAAGCTTTGCTTGCGGCCATGTGCTTGCATGATCCTTTCTTTGAATGCGTCGTGATGATCAAACTTGTTCCAATCGAAAATAGTCACGGCCAGTTTATCCAGCTTCTTCAGATAACGGACACCATGGGGATAGGCATTGGCATAGCCACGTTCCAGAATGGCGTTCAATAAGCTACGATAGATGAGACTTGCGGCAAGATATCGATTTTCCGTTTCCATCGATTCAGCCAGAGAAAGCAGGATGCCGTATCGGTTTCCATCAAGCTGATCGGCTCGTTGGAGAAGATAGGCTTCCGCCTCATCAATTTTTCCGAGGGCAATCAGAAATTCCGCATCCGATTCCCTGAGGCTATCGGTCTTCTGAATCTGTGCGATTTCATCAGCAATGACAACATCCCGCTTGTTCTGACCGATTACATCCAGAAGCGCTTGAAGCGTATCAAGTGAATGATAAGATCTGAATTTCCGGCACAGCAGGTCGGTCAGTTTTTCAAAATCCCCCTGCTTTTGGTAAATTTCCAGCAGCAGCTTATCCCGTTCATAGGCTTGGAAGGTTTCATTTTCAGGAATTTTCTTCAGCCAGGAATGGGCGGTTTTCACATCTGAGCTTTCCAGATAGACTTGGGCGATGTCGATATACGCCGCTGTGGATAATTTCCCCCATGAAGCAATGCGTGTCTTTTCAAACAGTTCGGCATCCTTAATCTGTCGGGCCAGTGACTCTATCAAACGCAAATGATGACGCTTGCCATGCTCATTTATTTCTTTTTCGGCCCGCTTCTGAAGTGTGTCAATCATCTTACGCATAACCGCTTCAGGCAGATACTCACCGGCGCATTTAATCAATGTATCCCGGATGCCATAGTCATCCTTTTGATTCAGCTTCAGGATGATGTTCGCAATTTTCTCTTTGTCGTTGCAATGGGCGGCATAGTCCACAAACAGTTCTTTGGCATCATAGCGAAACACTTCGCCGATATTGCCGCTTGAGTCATCGCACATTTCAAAAATGGTGCTGTCGGCCTCATAAAACGCCGCGACAAGCTCAACCCCAGTAAGCGGATCATTTCCACCGGCCTTCACATCCTGCAGCAGCATTTCAAGCTCCCGGGAGAAACCGGCAGAACCTCGCCAATCAATAACACGCCTTGAATGTTTCAGGCGCGTGAGATTCTTTTTAAATCGCCGAACATTTTCCGCTGGCGTGGCGGTCAGCCTTTCAACCAGATTATCAGCTTCGTCGGAATGAATCGCAAGCGCAAGCAGAGCCTCTGCCAGAGCGTCCGTACCAAGGGCGATCAGTTTTTGTTTTTTAGCATCAGTCATTGACTTGTCCTTCAATCTTTGCACACCCCGGGCCGGAAAGCATACTTTGGCTGCCCGATTCCGGAATGATCGAAATTTGTGTGCCGATGCGTTCTTTAAGCGCAGAAACAGGGGAGATAACCCCGATCAGTTTGCCGTCCTGCTGCAATTCCGCCGGCCGGTTCAAAAATATTTCATGCTCGCCACACCGCTTGCGGTTATAAAGCGCGCGGCCCAGATGCCAGTCTGAGGTGTGGAGGAGATTCATGACAGTTTCTTATCGCTTTCCTTTGCTAGTTCAATAGAAATGTTTTCAAAGTCGCCAGTAGACCGCAGAATCCATATGACTCTACGTCCTTGCCATCATCATCTCATAATGCGCAAGGTGATCCATCTTCTCAAAAATTGCCTTGAAAACGTGAAGGTAGGTCTCTACAACTGTGTCATCTATTGATAGATAGAGATCGTCGAGGGCATTATGAGAGCCTTCATTAACCCACGAAAACAGAGACTTACAGATCAATTTCTCCTTACCTTCGAACATTCCACAAATCTTTTCAGGATCAACACCACCTAAGATTTTGAAATAGTTTTCGAGAATCCTCCTCATGGTGTTCTGGATAGTTAAATTAGAGCGCTGCGGTTTTCTTACTTCATCCCAGAGCAACTCATAAGAAGTCCTAATCGGGTTCGAGTTATGCTTCTCTATCTTGGATACCAAACCTGACTTTTTTACAACCCAAAACGTTTCCCCTTTCATGGCTTCGCTGGTACGTTTTTTGGGATTGAAAGTAACTTCACGGTGAAAATATACGTTGTGAGTAAGCACGAACACCTGCTTGATATGAGTTTTTCCTTCTCTAACCTCCTCAAACAGACCTTTGATCAAACTGCTTATGATAAATAAAATATCGCTGTCTAGACTAGAAACAGGGTCATCAATTATCACAACTCGATCTGTTGTCATTCCAGACTCAGAATCGCTTCCTTTCAGTCGATAATAAAAGTAGAGAAAAGTTACAAAGTTTTTTTCTCCCTCACTCAACGTTTCCTTTGCATCAGTGCCATCGGCACGGAACAACTTATAGCACGCCCCGTTCTCAGCTTTTGCCAGTGAAAAACTTTGAAAACCAAAGGAGGACAAAAGGGCGTTAATGCCGTCGACAGTCGGCTGAATGCTAGTCGTTTGTTTCTCGAGTTCCCGAATCTGTTTGATCTTTTCATCCTTTGCAGTTTTTGACGACGAAACCTTCTCTGTCATTGTGGAAATCGCTTTGTTCAAGCCATCCCGTTTTACCTTGTAGGCTTCTAAATCTGTCTTCAATTCCACTTCGATCAGATACTTCCACACTTTTGCAGTAAGATTCTTACGTTCCTGAGAAAGATTTGTAACCATCTTGTTGTGCTCGGCAACTGAAACGTTCACCGCTTCAATCATTACCTTTACTTCTGAGACAACATTACCGATGGATTGCAGATCAATAACCTGACTCGGCTCCTTTCTTTTAGATTCAAGCCGCTGGATGTTAACCATGATTGAGGAATCGAGAAGTTCCTTTTCCAACTTAAGCTTGTCGACATCAAGGAACTTGCATGGGTTGGCTATGATTGCGGTCATTTGTTGTTGAAGTCGGGCGGAGGTGGTCTTGTAGTTGGTAACGAGATTATCAATTGACTTACTGTCCGCCGCAAAGGTTTCATCAAAATAATCATTCAAGCTCTTAGCAAAAGCACCTGTCGTGGCCTGCTGGCAAAATGGGCATACCCGTTCGTTAACATCATAGAAACCACGACCTTGCCGCACCCAATCACTATTGCCCAATTTTTTTATCATCCCCGCAATATCAACATCATCTTTTCCGATAACCCGTTTCTTAAGTATCGGCTCTGTCTCTAAGGCGAGGATAGCATCTGTATCCAAGGCAGGAATTAATTTCTCTGTTGTCTGACTGGGACCGAACACCGTTTCGGCTTTTTTCTCTAGATCGGCCAAAGCTTCTAATGTTGCGGAATTGGAAGCCCATTCTTGAAAAACATTTTCTTTGAAGCTCTCAGCATCGTTTCGAAATCCTTTAAACGCACCTTGCAGCTTTACATCGTGTTTCCGCTTTTGAGCCCAGCACTTGTTTTTTAAGTCGGTTTCAAGATCAGCTAACTCACCCTTCTTCCCGCCTGTTCCATTTTCACCATGCAAAGCCTGATTCAGGGTTTCGATGTTCTTAGTGATTCCGTCAAGTTCAAGTTTCGCTGTGGCAATCTTATTGATAGTGTCGATGTTCTTTTCTCCAAGCGTGAAGACGCCCTTTAGCTCTGAACACTGATTGAAGTTCGTCTCAACGAAGTCTCGGTTGTAAACCATCGACTGCATCCGAGTGCCACCCTTCCAGGTGACCTTGCAGTTTGGATAACCATCTTCGTTTGCTATTACCCTGCTGATAGTCGTTTTACCTGTTGCGTTCGCCCCATAAATGAAGTTGAACATCGACAGATCACAAAGGTTTTCTGGAATGCTTGTGAAAGTTGCTGCGCCTGCAATTTGAATAGACTCAATCATATTAGCCTCATTTTGCTGATTCAATCTAACAGATTGAATCGAAGTTTTTTTGAAGTAGCGTAATGTGGCCTGTATCTTTAATTCTCATTCCATGCTCACATAAAAAATTCGGTCATTTAATCCACAGATTATTAACAATCTTCCACTGCTCACTGCCCTAAAAATCGCATTCCAATCCTTAATCCTGCCTCCATTCATATCGTACCCGCAAGTCGTTGGCCCACTCCGGCTTGATCAGCTTTTCGTGCTGTAACCGTCCCACGACAATGCCGGTAGAAATGCCGATGATGTTTGCAAAGTCGGCGATGTCATTTTTATAGAAAGTTCCTTTTCGCATAAACCGCGTGTAAGCTTCGTGCGGAATCAGCGTATCCGAAGCGAAATCGTCGGCTTCCTTTTCAATTTGATCACCTCCGTTATTCTCCAGAATCACGCCCTGCCTGCTGTGCAAAAGAATGTGACCAATCTCATGAAACAGGCTGAACCAGAAAATATCGGCCCATTTGCCGCGGATGGTCAACATCAAAACGGCCTTTTCCCGTCCTTGCCAAAAAGTTGCGCCATGAGTTTTGGTTTTTGAAAAATGAGGGCAGACGACCAAGGCAACGCCGCAATCGGCCAGCTCAGATATCAGTTTTTTCTGAAATGCCTCGGGTTCCTGAAGCGTGAAGGCGCGAAGCTTTTGAAGCGAAGCGCAAAGACGTTCCTTATTGTATGGCGCGCAACTTATTTTTTGCGCCCTTCTTTCCCCCATTCGCAGCCACGCGGCCACGGCTTCGGGTGTGCGTTCACCCCGGGTTGATTTTGCCAGGCGAAAAGCCGGCTGGTAACGTTGCAATTCAGGAATCTTGAAAAGCGACGTCACGCCAAAATAAGTCTGTAGGGCGCGTACTTTATCGACGGGCTTTGTGTGCTTCGTTATTTCTCCCGTCTTCACCAGTTCATGATAGGGATATTTGGCAACCAGATCGGTTTCTTTTTCTAAATTGTCTTCTTCCTGAATGTGCTCCTGCCGCGCCAGCGTCAAGCGATATTCCGCTTCGAGTCCCATCCAGATGTGCGCCGGAACACCGACAACCTTTTCGAGCTGCAACGCAGTATCCGGGGTAATTGCTTTTTCTCCTTTGAAAATCGGGCTCAGCTTGGTTGCCGGACGCCCCATGCGCTGCGCCAGTTCGTCCTTGGTCATCCCCAGCTCGCCGATCACCTCTTCAAGATATTCACCCGGAGGGATGGCAAGGGTGGAATGGATTTCTTTATTAGTCATCATAGTGTTTGCTCACCTCCTCAATGCAAACAATTTCAAGCTTTTTACCTGTTACCGTGAAGAGAAGCCGGTAAAAACCGGTGAGGTTAATCGCATACTGCCCTTTTCGGTCTCCCTTCAGCTCATGACAACGGAGCCCCGGAAGCTGCATCAGTTCGCTCAGGTCGCGTGTCTGTTTAATAATATTGATGCGAGCGATATATTGCCGCGCAACCGCGACTCCATAAGCCTTTTCCGCCTCTTTGTGATTTTCATAATGCTTCTGCAATTTTTTCGTTCGGAATTGAATTTCCATTGTTTACGAGTTAACCCCTCGACATCATCTTTACCCCTAAGGTGAAGATGATAATCCAATATCGGAAATTTGTCAATCTCAAGATTCGGCGATATATATCAATGATTATATTATATGTTTTATCAGATTACTGTTTCCCATCACCCCACTCCCGCGTCGGAATTTTAAGCGTTTTCGCAAGCTCGGGAATCGTCATTCCTTGGCTGGTTCAATCGTTCTTCGATTGAACCATGCATCTTTACTCGACATAAGGTATTATTTTACCTCTCTGACATCATCAACAGCCGTTAACTAAGGGTGCCGTGGTTTAACTTTCAGGTTCAATCTGCAAGATTGAACCTGCGGAAAGTTCTTTACATCCACTCGCCACTTGTCACTTGTCACTCGTTACTATCCATTATCCACCATTCACTAGTCACTCTTCCATCACTTCCCAGTGCCCGCCTTTGGCCGGACCGACACGGCTCTAACTTCGGCCTCTTTTCTCTACCAATCCTGGACGGAACTATTTTGGTTGTTATTCATAGCTTTCCGTATTTTCTACACCCAGTATGGAATGTACTCGGCAAATTTAGAAGATATTGAGGTCGGGTCCTTACGTTTAATACGTCCTGCATCCAAGGCATCCCGGATCAAGTTGGAAACCTGCGTCCGCTGTTTTTCATGCATTTTCAACCTCTCACGCAACGATGTGTTCGTCATTGCACCACTACTGAAATACTTTAGTACGGCATGTTGATAGCAGGCCTCAATACGCTCAGTTTGCGACATTTCGCTGAATTTCCGCGGCTTAAACAAAGTAACCTTGAAATAATTTTCTCCTTGTTCAAACGCTACGGGTGGAAGTCCATATAATTCGGCACTGGTCACAACCTTTAAGAAGCCCGTGCCTCTCTCTTCACAAATCCTGTATCGTCTGAAGGCGGAGGCCAGAAGTTCATTTCGTGACTCCGGTGTTGTTCCAATCAAGCGATCCAGTTTTTTGGAGGGGAGCAGCGACCCGGGATTCGTAAATTCTATCCGGTTATCGAATATTTCGATCATTGGACCCGTGCCTGGGATTGTAAAATCCTGGTGAATAAGAGCGTTGGCTATAAGCTCGCGCAAAGCAATTTCCGGATACATGCTAACATCATGGCGAAAAGCCTTCTCGATGACTTCACTATGGGGAAGTATCCGTTTAAGATGCTCGATTAGCCCATGAAAACCAGCAGCATAGCCTTTTTGCCCCAAAATTTCGTCTATCGTTTCAACCTTATTGAGTCCTTTATAGCGGATAACTCTTATGCGTTTTCGGTCTAATCCCTCAAATTCGCTCAAATTACGCGCTGATGTTATTGCGCCAAAGTTGGAAATATAATATCCCTCACTGTCCGATTCGATAAATTTTTCATCCAATAGCCAGCGCAGTAGTTCTTCTGTTTCTACAGGAGGCCGATCAAGAAGCTTACGGATAATTCCCGTATCCAACTTGGTCAGCACGTCTTCGGGGCCAAGCAACAGAGTTGCGCGCAACTCTTCCCATCTTGGATTTCGACTGTTAAGAAGTAAGCTGCCGACTTCTTGCCGGGAGGCTTTTCGCGTTGTTCCTCCTGAGCGGATAAAACAATGATCAAAAGGTTTCCCTCGTAAATGCACAGGTTTTACTCTGCTTTCCTTCACCTGAACAAACAACAGGGAATAGCCGAATTGATCAACAATGGCATGATCTATGGTAACAGGCGGATCAAGGGCATTGCGCCCAAGATTTGCCAACTGACCAACAATGGCTGAAGCTTCCTGTTGTTGAATTCCTTTTGGGGTAGCCGTTTGATCGTCGATTCCGAATACCAGAATGCCGCCATTAGGATGATTGGCAAATGCCGAGAGGTGCTCGGTCAATCGTTCCTTCTTCGGAGAAATATTTTGTTTCCAGTCTAAATTATTAACCTCATGCGGGACCGGTCCAAGACTGGTTTCCAGCGCTTTTATCGCCGAGGTTAGCCATTTCTTCATCATTGCCTCCACCGTTATAAATGAACTAACAAATAGCTGATTTAAAAACGATTTTATAATTATTCCGTTTTCGAGTGAAGTAAAAACACCCGTATTAGGCCATTATCAATACCATGCAATGATATCAATCACTTACTAAAATGACTCACTTAGCTTATCACTCAAAAAACAAAGGAGTTAATTTGATTATTCCCATTATTTTAAAATCTTAGGCATGCCCCCATTCATATCGCATGCGCAAATCATTGGCCCACTGCTTTCGCTGGTTCATTCCCCGATAACTTCCCAGTGCCCGCCTTTGACCGGGCCGTAACGGCGCAGTCGTCCTTCCCTGCGTAATTTTGCAATCTGTTTTTCTATACCCCGTGTCGTGATTTTAAGAGCTTCCGCAAGCTCGGGAATCGTCATCTCCGGTCTTTCCGACAGGAGAGAAAGTATCTGATTTTCAGTTTCCCCGAACTTTTCCCCGGCGTCACGCCGGTTTTGCCGGCACCGTATTACTCTATAAATGCTTTTCTCCACCGTTTATAGGGCGGATCGAAAATGATGGCATTCTTATCAAATTTGTCGGGATGACATTTTTTCCCGAACCACTTTGTAAAATCCTCATATTCATCGTCTGCGGGATTCGCCAAGTCATCAGGCAGGCGGCGGCATCCGGCCTCGTTCTTCGCCCTCTGTTGGCGGCTTGTCGGACTGCCTGATTTATCTCAGAATCATTGTGTATTGAAAGGATTACTCTTCCCAATCTTCAATAATCAGATTGTCAATGCGGGAAAATTCCTTTTTGTTATGTGTAATAAGGATACAATTAAGAGCCAAGGCTGTGGCGCCGATTAGCAGATCGTATGGGCCAATGGGCTGTCCTTTTCGTTCCAGATCAGCGCGCAGTTTCCCGGCAATTTCTCCAACACGGCTATCCAGATCGGCATGTTCAAAAGACTCTAAAAAATCATTAAGCCGATTTAAGGTTTCGGACGATCGAGTGCTTTTGTATGCCCCGTAGTAGAGTTCAAAGCGAACGATTGCCGGAATGATGACATCATCACCTGAAATATGATCAATTTTACGCAGCATGGAAGGCGCATCGCCTTTCAAAAGCCTTATACATGCATTGGTGTCCAACACATATTTCATAAATCTGCTCTGTCCTCATAGTCTCCTTGCGGAGCTCTTTCCGGAAAATCGGGAATGGAACCGTAGAAATCTTTCAACAGGATCGTCTTTGAGGAGCGCTTTTCATCGAGAGTAATAATCACTTCTCCCTTTCTATGAACAAATTCTTTGGGAATATTGATAATCTCCGGCATCTCGGCATATATTTTTTTTACGGTATTCATAAAATAACCTCCTGTTACCATCGATAGAATCGATTCATTCCAATCCGGAGCGATAATTATCCCGTTTTGCAATAAAAAGTCAATAAGATACGGGTGTAATTGGGCAGGTAAAGAATTGCGCGGTGATGACAGTCGTGCTGATTTGTGCCCTTATAGCAAGCTCAAATACGAGGTTCAATTAAAATGATTGAACCGGCAGGGAGAAAACGGATTCAGAGAGAGGGATGTTTTGAAGATCGTCAATGAACAAGATAGGCCTGTTCATATTTTTAATCTTGATCTCCCGGCACAGCACTTGTTCATTTGCGTCGCCGTAGTTCCACCGCCTGATATTACTTGTGTATTTCGCACTGATTGATGTGGTTTGCTGTCGGTTTCCAGTTGAGGATCGCATTGTGCGGCGCAAGTGTCCGTGACCATCACGTATGCGACCAGTCCCTTTTGGTCCGGGCCGGTTTCATAACACATCCATTCCGGATGATCCGTTCGATTCCTTGGACCTTGGGCCTTGAACCTTGCACCTTGAACCTTGAACCTTGGACCTTATTTTATCGTGAGCAGCATTTGTGTCCAGGTGAGCCCCGCGCCAACCAGGGAAAACGCGACGAAATCGCCCGATTTCAAATCATCCCAGTGCTGGCTTAGCACCGAAGGTCCGCCCGCGCAGCCGACATTGCCGAAGAGGTTGACGTTGTACCAGTGATTTTCCGGCAGGATGTGCGTCCGTTCGGCGGCCGTTTTTAAAACGCCGAAATTGGCCTGATGACCGATGAAGAAAACACGGCTTATATCCGCATCCGGAATCAAAGCCAGCATGTTGCGCAGTCCGTCGGTGGTTTTGCGGATGGCAAAGCCCTGCACGGCGTTGCCGTCCTGATAGAAGTAGCCCCAGCGCGGCACGACGGCCTTGTCCCACAAGGTGGGCTTGGAGGCCATGTCGCAGTCCGAAAAGATTTTATTGGAGGGCACGGTGGTGGAAAGAATCGACGCGGTGGCGCAGTCGCCGAAGAGCACGGCGGTGCGGCGGTCGGAATAGTCGATGGTGGTCGTTGCCGCTTCGACGTTCGTCACGAGAATGTAAGGCGGCAGTTTTTCCGGCCGGACGGAATCGAGATAGCGCATCTGCACGCCGTAGGTGCCGCAGGCGGAGTTGATGTCAAAGCAGGGAACATCGATGCCCAGGTCGGACGCGACGGTGGAAGCTTCGCAGGGCGTTAAATACTGGGGGAGCGAACTGCCGGAAATGACCATGCCGATGTCTTCCACCTTGAGTCCCGCGCGCTTAAGCGCCGCACGGGCCGCGTGTCCGCCCATCTGGGCGTCCGTGTAAAGACGCGCTTTATCCGTTTCGCGCGGGTTGGCGTTTTTGGTCCGGCGCAGATAATCCAGCGGCAGAACCGTGCGGCGTGATTCGATGCCGACGCGTTCTATGATCCAGTCCACGGTTGTTCCGATATCCAGGTCTTCAAGAAATTTATTGCAGATGACGTTTTCCGGGTGAAAGTGGCCGATGCCATGCAGGTAAACCATTGTGAACGTGATGCTCCCTTCCATTAATCCTGTGCGATTCTTTCGCGAGGCGCGGAGTATAGGAAAAACAACCCGAGATGTCAAAGAAATTATTGGACGGGCAAAACAGCAAACAATTATGAAAGGTTAATGCTCCGGTCAAAGTCGCGGCGCGTTTTTTTGAACGCTTTTCGGGCCAGAACCGAAGCCTTGCCTCTAGATAAGGGTCTATGCTATGTTGCCTGTAAATTTAAAAAATTCAGGAGGACAAATCATGCTGACATTGATCGCCAAACTGCCGGTGCAGGAAGGAAAAATGGATGACGCGCTGGCGGCTTTTGCAAAACTGATCCCCGATGTGGCCAAAGAGGAAGGCACGATGCTTTATTCGCTCAACAGGGACAAGGCCAATCCCAATCTGCTGGTGGTGGTTGAACAGTACAAGGATAAGGAAGCGCTGAACTTTCATTCCACTACGGCGCACTTCAAGAATTTTTCGATTGCCTGCAGCGCTTTCCTTTCCGGAAAACCCGAAATCGCCATGATGGAAGAAGTTCAGAAAATTTAATTCCTATCCCGTCGAATGAAGCAGCCGTCGGATGCAAAATGGTCAGGCGGCTGATTCTCCCATCGCCAGCGTAAGCAGTTTGGCTTGAAAATCCTTAACCTCAGCTGCGCCTTCTTCGGGCGCCCACGCGGCAAACTGCATTGAGACGGCGGGATCGTACGGCCCCTGTTTGACCTCAAAGAAAACGGAATTTTCGGCGCGCGGAATCCAGGTGTGCCAGGCATCCGCCGGAATTTCGAGTCCGAAGGCGTTTTGATCGGGGCCGATGGACACGCGCTCGGTAACGATGCCCGCGTCATTGAAAATCAGCACGTCAAACACCCCGCAAAGCACAATGGCAAACTCGCTTTTTCCGGGGTGACGGTGGGGCCGGAAGTACGATGAGGGATTTGCCGCGATGAACAACCTCTGCACCGGGTCGGACAACTGTTCGTGAATATTGTAGTTCATCCGCAGCCGCGGGGCGCGGCTGGCCTTGCCAATCAGGTCTTCCACAATTTCCGGTGTGACCAGTTTCATGTTGATCCTCCGTTTTCTCCAGGATAGATTCCGACGCGATTTGTATCAGAAAGATCCTTAATGTCAACATCAACCCATACGTCCTTATGTTCCAACTGTGTAACATCAAGAGACAGATGTGTACGACTGCCTAGGACATAGTTGTCTCGCAATGTATTACAATTTCTCGCCACTCCGACAGATAAATAATAAAAAATCAAATAATTCAATATGATAAATCTTTTATTTCAGGCTGGCATGAATATTGTAATATTACAGACAAAGAATGAAGCAGGATTTCGATGACTGGCAAGAAGTCATTCGCGAAAAACGAACGCGGCGATAAGGCAGTCCTTCGAGTCACGGAGGCCAGAATATAAGGAGTGCGCAACCGAAATCTTATTATTGACCTAATTACAACTAGAGGAGGGAGATTTTATGGAAAAAAAATCATTTAGGAAACTTTTTATTCTGGCTGTCATGTGTTTAATGGTGACGGGTATGGTCTGGACAAGCTATGCTATTCAGAGCGAAACCCCGGGGAAAAAATACACCAGCGGTCCCTACGGCTACACCACCACGTCATTAACAGGTTATTTGGCCGGCGCCACTGTCTATGTTCCGTCTACGGGTAAACCTCCTTATTCAGCCATTGTATTCATGCAGCCCTATACGGGAACACAGTCGATGGACAGGGCCTGGGGACCTTTCTTTGCCTCTCACGGCATCATTTATGTCAACTGCGATTCGACAACGATCATGGACACGGTTGATTCCAGAGCAAGCCAGCAGATGAACGCCGTTAATCTGCTGAAATCCAGCAGCAAATTTGCCGGCAAGCTCGATAAGTCCCGGGTCGGCGTGATGGGCTGGTCCATGGGCGGCGGCGCCAGCTGGATCAATTCGTCAAAATCCGGCATCAAAACCGCTATGACGCTGGCCGGCCACAATTTAACAGCGATTAATATGGCGTCCAAGGGCTATTCCACCCGGTGCCCCACTGCAATTTTCAGCGGTTCGCTGGATATGACCTACCTGGGCGGCATGTACCAGTCGGAAGGTGTTTACTCTGCAATTCCCAGCACGGTGAGCAAACTGCATTACAAAGTTGCAACCGCCGGCCACATGGTCTGGGGCGGGCCGACCACGGCCAGCCGGAATGTCGGGGCGATTGGCCTGGCGTTCCAGAAAACCTACCTCGACGGCGACACACGCTGGAAAGCTTATATTACCAGGCCGACCGACGCCGCTGTCTGGAGAACAAACCTGAGATAATTATCGAAGTCTGAGATCTGCCGGTTTTACAGGCAGAGAATCGCCGGGTCGCTTGATGAGCGGTCCGGCGATTTGTTTTTCAGACGCCAAGACATGAAGCTCAATCATTAATGACGATTTTAAAAGCGTTGGACTGAATCACCTGGCACACAACTGTCTCACAAATGAAACAAATGTGTCTTTTGATTGAACGCGATCTTTTTTCAAAACATCAACGTTTATAATAAAGTTTATATATATCAAATATTTACATAACATTTCCTACCGAGTCTTGATCTGGTCCGGATATTGCTGATCTAAAAGTGCGTGTTAATTTTTGTTAAGTTGCGAAACGCATCCAAATCATCAGCGTTAAAGGGGCGGCCTTGTAAAATTCATGGCATGGGATGCCAGGCGCGCGAAATCGAAAACATTTTTTAATACGGAAGTTTATACAATCAGGAGGAAGGGATCATGGAAAGAAAAAAAGCAGGAAAGATTTTAGTTCTGGCCACGATGTGCCTGTTATTGGCGGGCATTTTCGCCTCAACGGCCGTTGCGCAGTGGTGGTGGACCTCGTCGAGTTCATCTTCCAGTTCGAGCTCAACATCGTCCAGCGGGTCATCGGGGCAACTCATCGGGCCTGCGCCTACGTCCAGCGGCCTTAATGGCGACGGTTCGTTTGCCGTTTCCTCGGCAAATGTTTCTTACGCGTCGGGCTTTGGCGGCGGCACCATTTATTATCCGACAACCGCTGGCTCCTACGGCGTGATTGCCGTATGCCCGGGTTTTACCGGCACAAAATCAACGATTTCCTGGTTTGCCAGAAGGCTGGCCACCTACGGTTTTGTAACGATCGCCATGAATACCAACTCGCTGATGGATCAGCCGGCCAGCCGCGCCACGCAGCTGCAGGCGGCGCTCCGCTATGTGATTAATTCATCCAGCAGCACGGTGCGCGCCCGCGTCAACAGCAACATCCGCGGGGTGGCGGGGCATTCGATGGGAGGCGGCGGCACACTGATCGCATCCAGAGACGACTCAACCCTGAAAGTGGGTATTCCGTTGACGCCATGGAACACGAGCACCAATTTCTCGTCCGTGCGCGTGCCTCAGATGATTTTCGCCGCCGACGGCGACACCATTGCGGCGCCTTCATCCCACGCGCGGCCCTTCTACAACAGCATTACCAGCGCCGAGAAGGCCTACGCCATGTTGAACGGCGCGACGCACATGACGCCTTGCAGCACGGACCAGAGAATTGGCCGTTACGGCGTGGCATTTGCCATGCGCTTCATGTACGGCGACACACGCTACAATGATTTCCTGTGCGGTTCCGCGCATTCGTCTTACGCAACGAGCTCGCGTTTCGATACGTATCTGAAAACCTGCCCGTATTAATGGCAGGATTGCGGGTCTGAAAGAACGGCGCGCCGGACGGTTTCATTGACGTTCCGGCGCGTTTTGTTTATATAGAGACGGAATTTTCCTGATTGCATGAAGCAGGCGCCGGGGCGCCGGAACAAAGATATTTGGAGGTGGTCATGAATCAACGGATCGTATGGGCGGCGCTGTTTTTTTTGATGGTGTGTGTCGGCGCAAGCCATGTGTCTGGTCATCTGTCATTTGCGCAGTCCGCGCCCGCCGGGGAATCGGCGAAGATGCCGGATGGTCTGTTCGTGGAAAAAGCCAAAGAGGAAGGCGGTCAAGGCATGGTCTCAATGTTTGAAGCCGACGCAAAAGGAAATCTCGTTGTGAATGAAAAAACACGATTGAAGATCGAGGAATTGTATGCGCTCAACACGCCGAAAGAACGGAAGGCGAAACTCCGGGAGCTGGCCAAAACATTGCCGGCTGCGGCGCATAAGCAACTGGTTGGCCTCACCGGCGCATATAAAAAATACACGGCGGCGCTCAAAAAGAAATATCCGCCCCACCAGGAAGTTAAAACGGTTAAGGCGGCGGTTTTGCAACACGACGGCCTGCATGCGCTGCGTGTAAAGTATTTCGGCGCCGATGTCGCGGAAGCGTTTTTTAGCGAGGAAGAAAAACTCAGCCAAAAGCTTTTGGAGATCATGGGAACGCTCGATGAGAGCATTCCCATGGCGGACCGGGCGCACATGGCGCAGGAAATATTGAGAAAATCCATGGATACGCCATCCACGCCCCTTCATTAAGTCATATTTCAGCAAACGTTGGCCGGCGCGGCACAGGCGTTACAGATGGCACTCACGTCCCGTCCTTGATGACCGCTTGCAAAAGGGTAAAAATTTTGTTAGCTTGCGGCCATCAGCAGACAGCATATGCAAGGAGGCAGTCGAAAATCCTTCAGCGGATTCAAACTGAATACGGTATTATCAAGCATGCGCCTGATTTTTTTGCTGCACGGTGTTTCTGAAGCGGGCGATGATTGTTTCGCGATCGATTAATGTTGATGAGAAAAAAGGGGGAGGTTATGACGAAATTCAAGGGGTTCATCTTTCTAACAGTGATCATGATGGGAGCGATCTGGTGGGCGGCGGTTGCCTGCGCGGAGGACATTGTCATTGGTTATACCGGTCCGTTGAGCGGGCCGGCCGCCGAATACGGGCAGGATTGCTTAAACGGCGTGGACATGGCCATCAATGAAATCAACGGCAAGGGCGGCATCACGGTGAAAGGCCGGAATTACACGTTCAAACTCGAAAAGATGGACGACCGCATCAAACCTCAGGTTGCCGTAAACAATGCCTACCAGCTGCGCAAGGAATTTAAAGTGCTGGCCATTTTCAATCCCGTTTACAACACCATTTCCGAACTGATGAAAGTCAATGAAGAAAAGAAAAATGAATTCCTGCTGATGGGATACACCAGCATCCCCGAAGTGAGTGAAACGGGCAACAAGTCGCTGATTACCCTCACCATGCCCTTTACAACATACAACAAAGTCTTTGCCAAACTTGCCTGGGATAAAGGCTGGCGCAAAGGCGCCATTGTGGTCACGTCGGGCGCTTACGGCGACGAATGGCGCAAGGCTTTCCGCAAGGAATGGGAGAAAAAAGGCGGCGTGATCACCGTGGACAAGGGCACGAACTATTACACCCGCACGGATTTTGCCGGACCGCTCGCGGAAGCGCTGGCCAGCCAGCCGGACTTCCTGCTGATCGGCGGTCCTTCGGCGACCACGGCGCTGATCATCGATCAGGCCCGGGCGAAGGGCTTTGAAGGCGGATTTGTTCTGATCGACCAGGCCAAACTCGACGCCATCCGCGCCGTCATGGAAAAACCGCTGGGTCTGGAAGGTTCCATTGGCCTGGCGATGGTATCCAGTATCACCTATACGTCCACCGAACCTTTCAAAAAAAATTATGTGGCCGCTTATAAAAGAAACTATACTTGGGAAAGCGTCGTCCATTACACCAGCATGCACGCCCTGGCCAAGGCCATTGTCGCGGCGGGCACGGTGAATGACGTCAAAGCGATTCGCGCGGCTTTTCCCAAAGCCTTCCCCATGCTGGGCGACAAATATCCGATGGAAATTTACGGCATCCTGCCCAACGGGCGCACAATTTCCACGCCTGTCGTCCAGACCATGAAACACGGCAAATTTTCGCCTCCCAACCTGTTCGTCTGGTGGGCCAAAAATAAAACGGAATTTGATCAGGTTCAGAGAATCACCAAGGGGACCATTCCGCTTTCGTGGTCCAGGATGGACTAAAAAGTTACGATATTTTTCGAACGACGCCTGCGCGTTTACCTGCCCGCGCAGGCGTTTTTTGTTTTTGATCGCCTTAAAATTGTTTTGACATCCCACCCGGCATCTCTTATGCTTTCGATCGTCTTAATGACGTAAGGCGCAAACATCATTCTTTGATTAAAGATAAGGAGAACAACATGTTAAAAACAAAAATGACGCAGATGTTCGGCATTGAGCATCCCATCATGCTTGCCGGAATGAACTGGATTACGGAGCCTAAGCTGGTTTCGGCCGTCTGCAACGCGGGCGGCCTGGGCCTTCTGGCCATCGCGCGCTGCAATCCGAAGGAAACGCGCGAAAATATCCGCCAGATACGCCAGATGACGGACAAGCCCTTTGGCGTCAACCAGATTCTGGTTGGGCCGGGCGCAAAGGAAAACATCGCCGTGGCGATCGAGGAAAAAGTTCCCATCATTAACTACTCTTTAGGCAAACCCTGGTTTGTCAACGACGTGCACGCTTACGGCGGCAAAGTAGTCGGCACTATCGCCATCGCCAAGCATGCGGCCAAGGCCGTACAGCTGGGGTGCGACGCGCTGGTTATCACCGGGCATGAGGCGGCGGCGCACGGCGCGGCGGCGACATCGATGGTGCTCATTCCCATTGTCGCCTCGATGGTCAATGTGCCGCTCATCGCCGCGGGCGGGTTTTACGACGGACGCGGACTGGCGGCGGCGCTGGCCCTGGGCGCGGACGGCATTTCCATGGGCAGCCGCTTCATGGTCGTCAAGGAAAGCATGGTGCACGACAATTTCAAGCGCCTGTGCATGGAGGCGACCGAACAGGACACGCTCTATGACAACGTCTTCGACGGCATGGACGGCCGCGTCCTGAAAACGAAGGAAGCAGAAGCCATGATGAAGCGCGGCTTTCCGGTGGTGGAAGCGTTCAAGGGCGCCATGCTGGTGAAAAAGCTGATGAACCTGTCGTTTGCCAAATTTGTGGGCGTGAGCCTGGAAATGCTGCGCGCCGAGGAAGGGCATCCGCTGATGGTTCTGGCGCGCCAGGCGGTGGGCAACATGAAGCACCTCAAGGCCTTAAACGAAGGCGATGTGGAAGGCGGCATTTTGTTTGCCGGACAATGCTGCGGCGGCATCAGCGACAACCCGACCACCAAAGAGCTCATTGACCGCATCATCCGCGAAGCGGAAGCGGCGCTGTCCAAACTCGTAAGTTACAAGGCGTAGACGTTTATACAACCCGACGGAGGCCGGAAGGACAACATCCATCCGGCCTCAAGTTTTTGGTGGAGCTATGCAACTGATTTTAATCCGCCACGGCGAAACTCTCTGGAATCGGGAAGGACGGGTGCAGGGCGTAAGCGATGTGGAGCTGTCCACGACGGGCATGGAGCAGGCCCGGAAGCTGGCCCGGTCGCTTGCGAAGGCCGACATCGGCGTTCTTCATGCCAGCCCCCTTAAACGGGCCTACCAGACGGCCGACATCATCAACCGTTTTCACGGCAAAACCATTCACATTCACCGCGAGCTCATGGAAATGGATCAGGGCGATTTTGAGGGCCGGTCGTTTCAAGAGCTGATGATGCGGGAAAAAGACTTTATCCGTCAATGGAAGGCCGATCCCGCGTCGCTTCGCATGCCGGGGGGAGAATCCCTGGCCGACTTGCAGGAGCGCGCCTGGAAGGCAATGGAAGCGATCATGGCGGAAAACGAAAACGCACTGGTGGTTTCGCACAACTTTACCATTGCGGCGATTCTGTGCCGGCTTAGCGGAATCAGACTGTCGGAATTTCGCAATGTCTGCGTCGACAACGCATCGAAGACGCTTCTTCGCGTTCAAAACGGCGAAGCGCGCATTGACCTGCATAACGACTTAAGCCACCTGGACTTGCCTCCCGAGGAGATTTGAAATCGCCATGATTAAACGGTTTGCTTACAGCGCCGCGGCGCTTACCTGCCTGATTCTTTTCACATCGTCTTTTTCCCTGGCGCAATCGATTCCCTTTTCGACCCCAAACCAAAGCCCGCTTATCGCCGTTTACGGGCTGCCGTCCGTCGACGGGGCGAAGATCGCGGCGAAACACGAAGGCGCGGTGAATCTGACGCTTGATCTGGCCAGCAATTATGTTACCAACGACAATTCCCGCGAAACGATTGTGCTCGACGGCGAGAGCCTCTGCCTGACCATCGCCGCGCGCTACGGCATCGGCCGCAACCTTGAGCTGGGCATCGATGTTCCCATGTGGGTCGCAGGCGGCGGCTTCCTCGACGGCTTTATCGAAGGCTATCATTCGACGTTCGGCTTTCCCAACGGCGGACGTGAGCTTGCGCCCCGAAACCGCCTGCTGTACGACTATCGCAAAGACGGACAAACGCTTTTGCATCTGGAGCGCTCCGGCCAGGGACTGGGCGATATCCGTTTCACGGGCGGCTGGCAGGTTTATTCCAGCACGGATCAAAACCGCCAGGTGGCGCTTCGCGCCGCGCTGAAATTGCCCACCGGCGATACGGACGCCCTCTTCGGGAGCGGCAGCGTGGATCTTGCGCTGTGGCTTATGGGCGGAACCGATCATCATTTTGCGCTGGGCAAGTTGTCGTTGTTTGGCGCGGGCGGCCTGATGGGCCTGACGCGGGGCAAGGTTTTGCCGGATCAGCAGCGTTCCCTGGTAGGATTTGGAACTCTGGGGCTGGGATTTCAACCCACCGGGTGGCTGGAGTTGAAAATTCAAACGAACGCCCATACCTCTTTTTATTCGGACAGCGATCTTACGCAAATCAACGCGCCCTCGGCGCAGCTGACAATGGGCGGCGCGCTTCACTTTTCTCCCCAGACCTCTCTGGCCATCGGCGTCACGGAAGATGTCGTTGTCGGCGCTTCGCCGGATGTCGTGTTTCATCTGTCGCTTCAACATCGTTTTTAGTCCGATAAGATTAGTTTGACATCTCCCGGAATTCTTCATATATTCCCGCCGCGTTCAAAGCAGAATGGATTGCACATGCTTGATTCAATCCACTGAACAAGGGGGAAACATGCACATCGGGTCAGGAAATAAAATAAATCAAATCATGCTCTGGGGCCGTCTTGCGGCCCGGGTTGCGGCAGCCGTCATTCTCACGGCGTTCATTGCCTCCTGCGGCAGCAGCCCTGGTTACAGCTACACGGTCGGCGGCGTCGTCAGCGGCCTGGCCGGCAGCGGCTTGGTCCTGCAAAATAATCTCGGCGATGATTTAAGCATATCCAAAAACGGTTCTTTTTCATTTCCCCAAGCGATCGCCGACGGCGGCGTCTATGCCGTGACCATCAAAAGCCAGCCCGGTTCGGCAGGCGGGCTTCATCAGGCCTGCTATGTCGTAAACGGCTCCGGCGCCATCAAGGGGGCCGTGGCCAGCGTCCAGGTCAACTGCACCCAGCCACCGCCGCGCTTTGCCGTTGATTCGGCAGGAACGCTCGCGGCCTCGGCCACCTATAACGCCGTATCCGGCGCATTCAGCATCCAATCCTATACCATCGCCCAGGGCACAGGCGCGCTGGCCCCGGTCACAACCGAAACGGCGGCTGCCTATCCCCCCGCCGTGGCCATTGCAGACATCGGCGCGGTCAAAAAGATGTATGCGGTTCATGTTTCCGCCGATACCGTTTCAACGTATACGCTTGCCGCGGACGGAACATTATCGGGAAAAACGGACACGGCGCTGCCCTCCGGAAGCCATCCAGTATCCGTCACCGTGGTCCCCGTCGGTTCGTCAACGTACGCGTTTGTCCCGGCCCGGGACACGCAGAAAATTTATGTTTATTCCGTCGACCCGGCAACCGGCGCGCTATCCGGTTTGGCCGCAACGGCGGACACGGGGCGCAATCCCTCTTCGCTTACCATTGCCCGGATTGCATCTTCAGGTGTGTATGCCGCCTATGTTCGCAACGCCGGCGACGGCACGATTTCAGCCTACACCATCGATCCCGCAACCGGCGCGTTTTCCGCCCAGGGGACGACCGCCACGGCCGGAGCAAATACCTCGATCGTCGTGAATGCGGCCGGCACGCACGCCTATGCGCTGAGCACGGGAGCGAATACGATCTATGCCTATCGCGTGGATGCGGCAACGGGGGCGCTGTCGCTTTCGACGACCAATTCGACCCCGTCCAATCCCATTGCTCTGCTGATCGATCCTTCAGGGCAATTCGCCTATACGCCGAACTTCCGTTCCAATTCGATTTCATTGTTTCGCATTGACGGCGGCTCCGGAACAATGACGGGCGATACGGCCGTGGCCACCGGAACAAATCCTTATTCTGTAACCTTCGACCCAGACGGCAAATTTCTTTACGCCGCCAACTATGGCTCCAACAATGTTTCGGCGTACACCATTAATCAGACCACGGGCGGGTTGACGGCCGTCGCCGGCTCGCCTTTCGCCGCCGGGACAAATCCCTATGCCATTGTGACCAGGAAGATTGGAACCGCCGGCGCGTACGTGTATGTCGCCTGGGTCTATCATGCAGGCGGTGAGGCATACACGTACACCATCGACCCAACGACCGGCGCATTGACGAAGCAATAATCGGTTAAAAAAACTTTCCGGGATTGAACAGATTTTCAGGATCGAGAAGAGCCTTGAGGCGTTTCATAAGCCGAAGGCTCTCGCCGTGCTCTTGCGGCATGAAGCGCTTTTTGCCGATGCCGATGCCGTGTTCGCCGGTGCAGGTGCCTTCAAACTCCAGCGCCTTCATCACAATATTGCGGCTGGCTTCCTCCACGCGCGCCCAGCGTTTGGGATCATTGGGATCGTCCATCACATGCACATGAATATTGCCATCGCCGGCATGGCCGAACAGATAAGCCGTTAAATCGCTGACTTCGTTTTTGCTGAACTCCACCATGTCGCTGTAGCGGGAAAACGGCACGGCCACATCCATGATTAAAGGCGAAAGCCCGATGTGGTGGTGTTTGATCGATTCGTACGTCTGATGACGGATTTCCCACAGTCTGGCCCGCTCTTCGGCGCCGATGCCTTTGTCAATGGATAATGAACCGTTGCCCTGGCACAGATCCTCCACAAACAGCATCTCTTCACGCAACCCTTCCCGGCTGAAGCCGGAAAATTCCATAAGCAATGTGGGGTTTTCTTCCAGCGTCAGGCCCCGGTCGGCGTTGAGCACACCCACGACGTTGGTATCCAGAAACTCCATCGCGGCAGGAGTCAGTCCGGCGCGCATGATCGCATACACTGTGTCGGTAGCCTGGCGGACCGAACCGAACGTAGCGCGCACGGCCATGAAATTGACCGGCAGGCCCACCAGTTTAAGCGTGGCTTCGGTGACGATCCCCAGCGTTCCTTCCGAGCCGGCGATGAGCGCCGCCAGGTTATAGCCCGATGAGCTTTTGCGCGCCCGGTTGCCCAGCTGAATCACGCCGCCGCCCGGCAAAACAACGGTGAGGCGCATGACATAATCCTTGGTCGCACCGTAGCGCACCGAGCGGATACCGCTGGCATTGTTGGCGATCATGCCGCCCACGGTCGCCGCCGCGCCGGGATCGGGCGGAAACAAGAGCCCGTCGCGGGCGAGCATTTTGTTGAGGTCTTTGTGAATGACGCCCGCCTGCACGTCCACCTGAAAGTCTTCGGGATGAACGGCAAGGATCTTGTTCATTTCACTAAAGTCGATGACCATCCCGCCTTGCACCGGAATGGGGTTTCCCTCCAGACTGGTGCCCGCACCCCACGCGGTAACGGGAACTTTATGCTGATATGCCCAGGTAACCAGACGGCTCACTTCATCGGTGGTGTGCGGCCAGACGACCACGTCCGGCAGGCGGGCCGCGTGAAACGATTCATCGTGCGAATGCAGATTAAGGACGGACTCGCCCGCCGAGACGCGGCGCTCGTCCAGAATGGCTTGAAGTTCGCTGAGATTGATGTGGCTCATGTCTTTGCGGCTTCGGCTTCCCCCTCGCGTTCAAAATCTCCCGCTTTGCGTATTTCATGTTCGTAGTATTTCGACACGTCGCCGTAACACGTCAGGAAGGTTTCGATGATCGCATCAAAGGGCACGTCGGCAAAAGATCCGTGGTCTTTGATGTATTCCATGTGGCGGCGGCCTTCCAGATCGAACGGGTGAAAAATGGCGTCGGAGACGCCGTCCCATTCGAGGGGCTTGACTTTGAATTTTTCGCAAAGCGACAGATTGAAGGTCGGCGTGACCTTAATCCAGCGATCGGCAAGCCAGATGTCATTGTAACCATGATGGTAAAACGTGTCCGTCTGCATCATCTTCATCAGGCGCTCGGTCGTCAGGTGATTGCGCACATCGGCAAAATGAAGTTTGCAGGGAATCCCCTGGGCGCGCAGCACGGCGGCCAGCACAATCGCTTTGGCCACGCAGTAGCCGTATCCCTGTTTGAGAATGGTGCTGGCTTTGAATCCGTTGCGGGTGGGATCGATCCGGTAGGGGTCGTAGTAGATGCCGTCGCGGACGGCATAGTAGAGTTTAACGGCTTTTTCCCGATCCGTCGTTGCGCCCGCAACCGCCTTTGCGGCGAAGTCCTGAATCTCCGGAGAATCGCTGTCGATAAATTCCGTCGGTTTTAAATAATCTGCAAGCATGAACCGCCCTTTCAGGGGTTGATCATCACCTTGATGGCCTGTGTCTCCGACAACTGCGCGCGGAAGGCTTCGGCCGCCGAATCCAGTGGGAACCGGTGAGAGATCATATCCTTTGTTTTAATTTTGCCGCTCTTCAACAGATCAATGACCGCCGGGAAATTGCCTCCCAGGCAGCCGACCAGTGTGATGTTTTTGCTGATGACGGGCAGCGGGTCCCAGGTGAGCGGCTCTTCGTAGACGCCGACCAGCAGAATTTTTCCGCCGCCGCGCGTCATGGCCACGGCCTGATCGAACGTGGTCTGCGTGCCCGCGCACTCCACCACGGTGTTGACACCCAGAAGCCCGGTGGCCTCCATGACGGTTTTGAGCGTGTCTTCCGCAGCCGCGTCGATAACCAGATCCGCCCCGCAGAGTTTGGCGGCGTTCAAACGCGCGGGCCTGCGGCCCGCCGCAATCACTTTTTCCACGCCCAGGGCTTTGAGCACTTGGACGGCGTAAAGGCCGATGACGCCCAGGCCGATCACGGCGACAATGTCCTTGTCTTTGGGCTGGCCGCGGTTGACGGAAAAATAGGAGATGGACAGGGGCTCCACCGACGCCGCGTCTTCGTATGTCAGTTCTTCGGGAAGCGGAAAGATGCTGCGTCCCAATGCCGCAAACGGTACATGTACATATTCGGCCATCGCGCCGGGAAACTGGTAACCCAGAATGTCCATGTGCGAACAGCGATGCGCCTTGCCCTGCCCGCACCAGAAGCATTCGCCGCA